>NZ_CP032762.1:5570000-5868661 GCF_003641205.1 Rhodococcus sp. P1Y | reverse complement strand
TTCTTCTCAGTGCTCCGGATTGTCCGCCAAACGCTTGAACGATGCAGCGATTTCGGCTTCTGCCTCTGCGCGCCCCACCCAGTCTGCTGCCGTGACGTGCTTGTTCGGCTCCAGATCCTTGTAATGGACGAAGAAGTGCTTGATGGCTTCCAGCTCGAAGGTCGACACGTCGCTCAGGTCTTGGATGTGATCCCAGCGAGGATCGCCGGCTGGAACGCACAGCACTTTGTCGTCGCCGCCCGCCTCGTCGACCATCTTGAACATGGCAACGGGCCTGGCCTCGACGATGACGCCGGGGAACACCGATTCGGGGAGCAACACGAACGCGTCGAGCGGGTCGCCGTCCTCGCCGAGGGTGCCTTCGATGAAGCCGTAGTCGGCCGGGTATCCCATCGCGGTGTACAGGTAGCGGTCGAGGCGTACACGACCGGTCTTGTGGTCGACCTCGTACTTGTTGCGCTGACCCTTGGGGATCTCGATGGTGACGTCGAACGGCACGTGCAGACCTCGCTCTTCTTTGTACTTGGCGGCGTCTTGTTCGACGCGCTGTGGTGGCGGCGCCAGCGTACCGGACCCGAGGATACTGTTGGAGGAACTGCCACCGGGCAGAGATTCGATACCGAAAAGAGGATTGGGTGGCGGGGTTGACCAAGCGATCTCTCGGCCCGACCGCAGGCCGTAAGCGGCGTCGCACTCGAATCCTTCTGATTCTCGGCGTCGTCGTAGCTCTGGCCGCGGGCGGAACGGCCGTCGCGGCGATCTTGCCGCTCACCTCGGGTGAGGACTCCGCGGCTCCGACGGCGCCCGAGCCCGACCCGGTCATTCCGGCGCCCGCCATCGTGCCGGTGCCCGAATCGGCGCCGGTGCCGAGCGCGGCAGGGCTTGCTGCGGCGCTCGCCCCCGTCGTGGACGCTCCTGAACTGGGCGAGTTCGCCGGGATGGTGGCCGACGCCGTCAGTGGCGAGGTCCTGTGGTCCACCGGCAGTGACAACCCGATGACACCTGCGTCGACGACGAAAGTCCTCACCGCAGCCGCCGCGATGTTGGCACTCTCGCCCGAACACCGCGTCACGACACGGGTGGTCAAAGGCCAGAGCGAGGGCGAGATCGTCATCGTCGCTGCAGGCGATCCGACCATGACCGCGCAGCCGACGGGCACTCCAGGGTTTTATCCCGGTGCAGCGCGGATCGACGACATGGTGGAACAGATCAAGCGGTCTTCGGTTCCGGTGGATCGAATCGTCGTCGACACCTCGATCTACGACGGTCCCACGATGGCGCAGGGATGGTTCGAGCCCGACGTCGCCGCCGGATACATCACGCCGATCGAACCGATCATGCTCGACGGCGGCAGGTCGATACCGTTGGAGGACGAGTCTCCTCGCAGCGCCCAACCTGCCCTCGACGCAGGCCGAGCACTCGCACGGGGGCTGGGAATCGACCCCGCGCGGGTGACGCTCGGAACCGCGTCGGAAGGTGCCGACCAGGTGGCGAGCGTCCAGTCAGCCCCGCTGCGTGATCGGCTCGGACAGATGATGGGTAGGTCGGACAATGTTCTGGCCGAGGCGATCGGTCGAGAGATCGCCATCGAGACCAACGCGTCGCCGTCGTTCACCGGTGCGGTCGACTCGATCGGTCAGACCCTGTTCTCTGCGGGCTACGACCTGACCGGGATGAAACTTCACGACACGAGCGGGCTGTCGGTCGACGATCTGATTCCCGCTCGAATCCTCGACCAGATATTGACCTCGGCCGCTGGGTCGGACAAACCGGAGTTGCGCCCGATGCTCGACTACCTACCCGTTGCAGGCTCGACGGGCACCTTGTCGGACCGCTACGCAAGCAACGATCGCATCGGCGCCGGATGGGTACGTGCCAAAACTGGCACACTGTCGAACGCAAGCGCTCTCGCCGGATACGTCGTCGATGTGGATGGCAGGGCACTCACGTTCGCGCTGATGTCCAACGATCGGCCGCCCGAGGTATCGCGGCCCGCACTGGACGCCGTCGCGTCGACGCTCAGATTGTGTGGTTGCCGGTGAATGCCAAGAACACGGACGTAGAGAGCACCAACGACGAGAAGTCGGAATCGCGTGGAATCGGCGGCGCCGTCGACTGGGCCCTGGCGTCCAAGACCGGTGCCAAGCTGGCTCCGAAGGAACCGGCGACCTCGCGCTACACCGCGGAAACGGCCGTCGAGGAACTCGCACAGGCATCCATTCGTGCCGAAGGGCCGGTTCGGGAGACGACAGGACTGGCCGACGGTCTCCCGGTTCCCGAGGCGCAGATCGTCACTCGCGCTGGGTGGATCGAAGCAGCAGCAGCGTCCATGAAGCACCTCACCGGTGACTCGGACGCCGAGCCGTCGGGACTGCTCGCCGGCAAGCCCGCGGGGCTGCAGGCAGGCGCGATGCTTGCGTTTCTGTCCAGCGCCATCCTCGGGCAGTACGACCCCTTTACCGGCGAGCACGGCACACTTCTGCTCGTCGCGCCCAACATCATCGCGGTCGAGCGAGCATTGAAGGTTCCGCCGAGCGATTTTCGGTTGTGGGTGTGCCTGCACGAGGTGACGCACCGAGTCCAGTTCTCCTCCGCGCCGTGGATCGGGGAGTACATGCGTAGTTCGGTGGCGGTCCTCTCCGACGGAGTCGACGAGCCCATGGGCGAGTTCGCCGGCCGATTGACCACCGCACTCAAGGCTCGCAAAGCGTCCGACAAGGCCGAGGACGGAGGAATCGTCGGACTGCTTCGTGCCACTCAGCCCGCCGCGCAGCGCGACGCCATAGACCGTCTGTTGGTCCTCGGAACCTTGCTCGAGGGGCATGCCGATCACGTCATGGACGCGGTAGGGCCCGCTGTGGTTCCGTCGGTCGCGCAGATCAGAAGCGCCTTCGACAGCCGACGTCGGCGTAAGCAGAACCCGTTGCAGCGCGTCGTGCGAGCCTTGCTCGGAATGGACGCGAAGATGGCGCAGTACGTCCGCGGCAAAGCGTTCGTCGATCATGTGGTCGGTGCGGTGGGAATGGAACGCTTCAACGTCATTTGGACCGACGCGAGCACCCTGCCTTTGCTCGACGAGATCGAGAATCCGGACCGGTGGATCGCGCGCGTCCTGGGCTGATGCTGCCGGAGACACCAGCGATCCTCGAGGTGCGCCTCGCCGTGCGTTCGTGGCTGCGGTACTGGTCCGGCCCAGTGGCCGTTGCGCTGTCCGGTGGCGCGGATTCTCTCGCACTGACCGCGGCAGCGGCGGCCGAGGCCCCCGAGGTGGTGGCACTCGTCGTCGATCACGGTCTGCAGTCCGGATCCGCCGCGGTCGCCGCTACCGCAGCCTGGCAGGCGACGGCACTCGGTTGCGTCGACGCGAGGGTGCTGACGGTGACTGTCGGAACCGACGGCGGCATGGAAGCTGCTGCCAGGCGCGCCCGCTACGACGCGCTTCGAGATGCGCGGGGCGAGTCGGCGGTACTCATCGGGCACACGCTCGACGATCAGGCGGAGACCGTCCTTCTCGGACTCTCGCGTGGGTCGGGACCGCGGTCGATCGCCGGTATGGCCCCATGGGACGCGCCGTGGGGGAGACCGTTGCTCGGGGTGAGACGGTCGGTGACGTGGCAGGCGTGCGGTGACCTCGGAATCGCCGCGTTCGAGGACCCACACAACGTCGACGACGCCTTCTCCCGGGTCCGGTTGCGCCGCGAAGTGCTGCCGCTGCTCGAGGACGTGCTGGGCGGCGGCGTCGCCCAGGCACTCGGCCGGACCGCGACTCAGGTCCGCGAGGATTCCCAGGTTCTCGACGCACTGGCGGTGGACCTGCTCCACTCGGCGGGCGCCGGCGACGACCTGTCGGTGACGGTGCTCACTGACGTACCTCCGGCGCTTCGTCGACGAACTCTACGTCTGTGGTTGCTGCGCAATGGCGCAAAAGGGCTGTCGGACAAGCAGTTACGGTTGGTCGACGATTTGATCGGAGAGTGGCGTGGGCAAGGGGGCGTTGCTGTGAGCGGCGCGCCCGACGGTGCGAGGTTGGTGGTGGGGCGTCGGCGTGGCAGGCTTGTCACGGAGCTGGAGTGGAGCCTGCGGAATGACCATTGAGGCTGGAGTGGAGCCTGAGGGGCTTTTCAGGGAATCCGTGAACGAACGAGAACCTACGAAGGGACGCGCCGTGTACGAGGGCGACATCGAATCGATTCTCATCTCCGAGGAGCAGATCAAGGCTCGAACCGCGGAGCTTGCCGAGGAGATCGCCAAGCTGTATCCGGTGGGCGCGCCCGAGGGTGATCTTCTTCTGGTCGGTGTCCTCAAGGGCGCGATCATGTTCATGACCGATTTCGCGCGTGCGCTGCCGATTCCCACGCAGCTCGAGTTCATGGCGGTCAGCTCGTACGGTTCGTCGACGTCGTCGTCCGGCGTGGTGCGCATTCTCAAAGACCTCGACCGTGACATCAACGGCAGGCACGTGCTCATCGTCGAGGACATCATCGATTCAGGGCTGACGTTGTCGTGGCTCAAGCGCAACCTCGCGACGCGGAATCCTGCGTCGTTGTCAGTCGTCACGCTGCTGCGTAAGCCGGATGCCATCAAGGTCGACGTCGAGGTCGGACACGTCGGTTTCGATATCCCCAACGAGTTCGTGGTCGGGTACGGACTGGACTACAACGAGCGTTACCGCGACCTGCCCTACATCGGAACCCTCGAACCCCGCGTCTACGGCGGCTAGTTCCTGGACACGACGCGGCGTAGCGCTCCGAGGTCGCGCTCGATCAGACGGAAAATCGAGTACGACGCCACGAACGCGGCGATCCCGCCGACGCAGACGACCCGTACGACGTCGAGTATGTCCGGAATGTTCTCCGCTGGAACGAAAGTCAGACCGCCGACGGCGACCAGGGGAATTGCCGCGGCCACGGTCAGGTAGCCGATGCTGCGCCTGCTGGCTCTGGCGAGCAGAACGTCGTCCCGCTCACCGGCTCGTCCGTAGGGAAGGAACGACGGGTACAGGCATCGCACGGCGAACAGCGACACCAGGAAGAACGGGTATGCCGTCGCCATGGCTCCGCACACTACGAGCGATGCGATGAAGTGGACGTATGCCTGGGCCGGCACCGAACCGGCAGCGATCTGCAGCGACACCGGAAATGCGATCCCCGCACATACCCAGAGTCCGAGGCACACCGCGACCACGCGGCCTGCGACCTGCAGAGTGTCGTACCGCACGGCTGCGAGATCGTCGTCCGAGACGGGCTTGCCTGCGCGTAGGGCACGGGGAACGGACAGGACCCGTCGGAAGAAGTACACGATCATGGCCAGCCCGACGGGCCAGAACACCCCGTTGATCACTGCGGTGATCGTCTCGAATTGATCCTGCGCGACGGGCAGAAGATCGCCGATGATGAGGGCCTTGTTGTGCTGGTAGTTGTAGAACGCCGCGGTGACGTTGGGAATGCCGATGGCGGCCGTCATCGTCGGGACTGTGAGTTTTCGTAGCCGAAACCGAGTACTCGTCGGAGGCGGGTCGACGAGATCTCGCGCGTGCTGGTCGAGGCACAGCTCGAACTGCTGGGCCAGCTCCTGGCCCGTCGACCATCTGTCCTCGGGCAAGGGTGCGAGGCATCGGGTCAGCACGCGGCGCAGCGTCGACGGGCAATCCGGCGGGAGGGCGGCGACGGCAGCGTCGCTGATTCCGGCGCGGCGCATCTCGAGTAGCCCGTCGATGACCGTCCGGTCGCCGTCTCCGGATGCCGGCGAGGCGTCGTCGAACGGTTTTCTGCCGGACAGGAGCTCCCACAGCACGACCGCCAGCGAGTACAGGTCGCTTCGGGTGTCCAGATCCTCGGCGCTACCCGGTCTGCCCGGATGGCAGGCTTCCAACTGCTCTGGGGACATGTACGACAGCGAGCCGCCGAAATAGGCGACCGGGCTGTCGCCGTCGACCTGGTCGGAGAAACTGATGTTGAAATCGGCCAGCTTCGGCACACCCTCCGCGGTGAGCAGTATGTTGGCCGGTTTGATGTCCCGATGCAGCACGCCGTGCTCACCGGCGTAGTGCAGGGCCTCCGCGAGTCGTCGCCCCAGCCACGCTACGGTCTCCGGCCACGACAGTGCAGAAAGAGACTGTCGCACAGTCGAATCGGTGGGGCGCAGACTCCCGCGGGCGTCGAGTGCCGTGTCGACGACGTCGAGGAGCAGTGTGCCGCTTCGCTCGCTGGGCTCGCATGCGCGCACCCGTACCAGCAACTCGAGCAGGGTTCCGCCTGGCACGTACTGCATGTACAGGAGGCGAAGACCTCGGTCTGCAAGCAGACGTTGGTCGAAGACACGCACGATGTAGTCGTGGTCGAGCTGCGCGAGAGTCTGTGGCTCGCTGCCGCGATCCTCGGAAATCTTCACCGCGACGATCCGTTGCATCGACCGTTGGCGCGCCAGAAAGACACGGGCGAATGCTCCTCGACCGAGGCCCATCAGGAGATCGAAGTCGTCCACTCGCTCGCCGACGTCGAGATCCTCCAGCTCGCCGGGCGAACCTGGACGAGTCCACGCCAGCCCGGCGGTCGATGTCGCATCCGAGGTCGCCGTCATCTCTGACGTGTAGGCCCCGGTGGGTCGGCCCGTCAGTGTTCCGTCGAGGTCGGGAGGATGTTGGGCCGTCGGCTCGCCGACCATCGTGTTCAGCAGTTCGGCGAGCGCGGCAGCTTGATGGGGGAACTCGGTCAGATACTCCGGCGGCGACACGGAGTCACCGCTCTGGCGTCGAATGCAGAATTCTTCGTAGATGAGGTCCGCAGGCAGAGACCGAGCGTCGATCTCGTCGAACTCCGCGCAGTACTCGTGCAGGCGCTTCGGCATCCGAAACCGCAGCCAGCGTTCCTGGAGGTCGACGGAGATCAACTTCTCGAGCCATCGACGACGGATGACATCCGAGTCGGGGAGGTAGTCGGCGAGAACAGGCGGTTCGGGTGCCCCGCTGGTGGTGATCGCGTTCCACGCGCGGTGCAGGCGATGCACCGCGTCGACCTCGAGGTCGACGCCGACAGGCACAGTGGAGCGGGTCGAGGACGCGTCGGCCATCACCGGAACGGTGCCCGAGCTGGCTCGAACTGTGTTCTCGTCTGCGGTGACTCTGTCCGAGCCTGGCTGCACGAGACCAACCATAGACCCAGCGACGGCGTTACGCCTGGTGGAAGCAGTTGATTCGATACTGCGGAACCGCGACGGTCACCTCGTCGGCAGGCCTACATTCATCTGTATGAACCGCAGAACCACTCTGTCGAAGTGCGCCTGCATGGTTACCGTCGCGATCGTGGCCGTGGCCTGCTCGTCCTCCACCGAGGGCTCGGTTGATTCGACCGAATCGACCCCTTCTGTCAGCTTGTCCGAATCTTCGCCGACCACGTCCGCGGCGGAGCCACCTCCCGAGTTCACGCCGGTGCTCGGTCGTGTGCTGGAAGCGCCCGAACCAGTCCTCGCGACCGACAGCAAAACCCACCTGGTCTACGAGCTCGTTCTCACCAACGTACTGGCACAGCCGGTGACGCTGGAGTCCGTGGAAGTCCGCAGCGACGGCGACAGCCTTCTGACGCTGGACGCCGCCGAGCTTCCGGCATGGCTCCGAGTTCTGGGTTCCGCTACGCCCGGAACGGTGCTGGGACCGGGGCAGAGCGGCATCGTGTGGGTGGACGTCGCATTCGACGACCCTGCTCAGGTGCCCGGATCGCTACGGCACGTCGTGACCGCGACGCCGGAGAACGCAGCTCCGCCCCTGGTCCCGACTACCCTCACCGAGGATATTGCGTACACGGATGTGCCGGACTCTTCTCCGGTGGTGATCTCCCCACCTCTTCGTGGCAGCGGGTGGCTCGACGGAAACGGTTGCTGCGCCGTGACGCCGCATCGAGGGGCAGTCAATCCGATCGGGGGAGGGCTGTTCGCTGCGGAGCGCTTCGCAATCGACTATGTCCAGCTGAACCAGGACGGCAAGATGTTCGACGGTCCAGCGAACGTGCTCGAGAGCTACGCGTATTTCGGCGACGAGATACATGCCGTCGGCGACGGGCCCGTCGTGGCAGTTGTCGACGGTCTTCCCGAACAAACAGCAGGCACCAGTCCAGTCGGACTTCCTGTCGATCAGTACGGCGGTAACCACGTCGTGCAAGATCTGGGCGGCGGGCACTACGCGTTCTACGCCCATCTGAAGACGGGTAGCACCAGTGACGTCGCGGTGGGTGACGAGTTGAAGACGGGGACGAAAGTCGGGCTGCTCGGCAACAGCGGAAACACCGATGCGCCGCATCTGCACTTTCACGTGATGGACGGCCCGGATCCGTTGCATGCGAACGGTATTCCGTTCGTGTTCGATTCGTTCGAGCTCACTTCGAAGTTGGCAGGCGAGGAAGCCCTGGATCAGCTGGTCTCGACAGGCGGGCCGGCCGCCATGGACCCGACGTTCACCTCAGCCGATCGCTCCGAGCAGTTGCCCCTGACCTTCGATGTCATGACGTATAACGAGTAAAACGCAGGAGGGGTGTCCTCGGCTTACGCGTTTTGACACAATCGCTCCCGAGCCGGGGGGCGAACCCGATGCTGTTCGGGAACCTGACGGGCGTGGGGGACGTTGGACGAGGGAAGTGTGAACGAACTGCAGCACTGCCGAGGGTTCGATGCACGTCGGGCCTCGGACGCACTTCGGGTACGGCGCGACTGTGCGCGGTAGCCTGGAGTATCCGGTGCGCGGCCGGAGCCGCGCGTTGGAGATGACTGGAAAGGACGAGGCCGTCTCGGCTGAAGCTGTATGAATCGGAAGACAGTTATACGGAACCTGGCCATCGTTTTCGGGATTCTGCTGGTGATCTTCGCCTTCAGTTACTTCGGAAACGACACACGCGGCTGGAAGACCGTCGACACGTCGGTGGCGATCGCGCAGCTCGATTCGAAGAACGTCGACAAAGCACAGATCGACGACCGCGAACAGCAGGTCCGTCTCTACCTGAAGAACGGTAACGACGACACCGGCAACGAGACGCAGATTCTCGCCAAATACCCGGACTCGGCGTCGCAGACCATATTCGACAAGGTGAGCGACGACGGCCTCGAGAGCTACAACACTGTCGTCAGTCAGGACAGCTGGGTCTCGTCGCTCCTTCTCTTCGTCCTCCCGATGCTCCTTCTGCTCGGCGTATTCATCTTCATCATGAGCCGTATGCAGGGCGGCGGTCGCGGTGGAGTCATGGGCTTCGGAAAGTCGAAGGCCAAGCAGCTCAGCAAGGACATGCCGAAGACGACGTTCCAGGACGTCGCAGGTGCAGACGAAGCTGTCGAAGAGCTGTACGAGATCAAGGATTTCCTGCAGAACCCGGCGCGCTACCAGTCGCTCGGCGCGAAGATTCCCCGCGGAGTCCTGCTCTACGGCCCTCCCGGAACCGGCAAGACCTTGCTGGCGCGCGCGGTTGCCGGTGAAGCAGGCGTTCCGTTCTTCACTATCTCCGGCTCGGACTTCGTGGAGATGTTCGTCGGCGTCGGCGCCTCCCGTGTGCGCGACCTCTTCGAACAGGCCAAGCAGAACAGCCCGTGCATCATCTTCGTCGACGAGATCGACGCCGTCGGTCGCCAGCGCGGCGCCGGCATGGGCGGTGGCCACGACGAGCGTGAACAGACGCTCAACCAGCTACTCGTCGAGATGGACGGCTTCGGGGAGCGCACCGGCGTCATCCTCATCGCGGCGACCAACCGCCCCGACATCCTCGACCCAGCGCTACTGCGTCCGGGCCGATTCGACCGCCAGATTCCGGTCGGTGCCCCCGACCTCGCAGGTCGTCGCGCGATTCTGGCGGTGCACTCCGCCGGAAAGCCCGTCGCACACGACGCAGACCTGGAAGGTCTGGCCAAGCGCACCGTCGGTATGTCGGGCGCAGACCTCGCCAACGTCATCAACGAGGCCGCCCTGCTCACCGCGCGCGAGAACGGGACCGTCATCACCGAGGCGGCGCTCGAAGAATCGGTCGACCGAGTCGTCGGCGGACCACGTCGCAAGAGTCGCATCATCAGCGAGCACGAGAAGAAGATCACGGCGTACCACGAAGGCGGGCACACGCTTGCGGCGTGGGCTATGCCCGACATCGAGCCCGTCTACAAGGTCACCATCCTGGCCCGCGGGCGCACCGGCGGCCACGCGATGACAGTGCCCGAGGACGACAAGGGCCTGATGACGCGGTCGGAAATGCTCGCCCGACTGGTCATGGCGATGGGTGGACGTGCCGCAGAAGAACTCGTCTTCCACGAGCCGACCACCGGTGCGTCCTCGGACATCGACCAGGCAACGAAGATCGCCCGCGCAATGGTCACCGAGTACGGCATGAGCAGCAAGCTCGGCGCGGTCCGGTACGGCCAGGAACAGGGTGATCCGTTCCTGGGTCGGTCGATGGGCGTGCAGTCCGACTTCTCGCACGAGGTCGCACGTGAAATCGACGAGGAGGTACGCAACCTCATCGAGGCTGCGCACACCGAGGCGTGGGCGATCCTCAACGAATACCGCGACGTGCTGGACATCCTGGCCACCGAACTGCTCGAGCGCGAAACACTGACCCGTAAGGATCTGGAAAAGATCTTCACTGGCGTGACCAAGCGACCTCGAATCACTCTGTTCAACGACTTCGGCGACCGCATTCCGTCGGACAAGCCTCCGGTCAAGACACCCGGTGAGCTCGCGATCGAGCGCGGCGAGCCGTGGCCTCCGCAGCCGGTTGCTCCCAAAGTGGTTCCGCCGCAGCAGTTCCCGCAGCCCAGTTACGCCGGATCGCCGCAGCTGTCCAAGGGAGCTCCCGAGGGCTACAACGGTGTGAGCCGTCCGAACGGTTACGGACCGGGTAACGCGTACAACGGTGCACCAACCCATGGTTCGCCTACGAACGGTGCGCCTCCGAACGGTGCACCCACGAACGGTGGGCCGAGCAACGGTGCACCCACGAACGGTGGGCCGAGCAACGGTGCTGCAAATGGTGCGCCGAGTAATGGTGCGCCTGCCAGCGGTGGACCCAACAACGGTGGACCCAACAACGGTGGACTGCCGTACGGCAGCGCGCCGTACAACGGTGGACAGGGCGGTTCGGGGCAGCACTCCGGTGGGGGTTACTCCGGCGGTTCCTACCGCAACCCCGAGTCGCGGCCGCAGCCTGCGCGGCCGGACTACGGTGCACCGGCCGGATGGTCGGCACCGGGTTGGCCGCCCCGTGACTCGGGAACGTCGGGTTCGGACGCCGGCCGCAGTAGCGGCAATCGCTACTCCGATCAATCGCCGCAGTACCAGTCGCCTCCCGCGTACCAGTCGCCCCAGTACCGCCCCCCGCAGTACCAGCCACCGGAGTATCGGGAGCCCGGCAACGATCGGGACGCGCACGGTGACGAGCAGGGTCAGAACACCCAGGCTTACACCCCTCCGGCGCAGGCTCCGGCGCCTCGGTACCAGGATCCGGCGGGATCACAGTGGGATCCGCTGGGCGGGCTGCCTTCGGGTGGGCACCGCGAACCTGAGGAACGCGACACCGATCGAGACGGCGACGACGGCCCTCGCACTCAGCGCTGGGAAGGTCCGAACGGGCAGTAGTCGGACCTGTCCGTGCACGGCGATAGGCTGACACGACGAGTTCCCGCGGCGACATCGGCCACGGAGGACTCGAAGCGGAGCATGTGAATCGGCTCGTCGGGTTCCGATGGACCCGTGGGCCCGATCGGTGGAGGTAGAAGGTACGTGTCAGTCAGGCAGATCGACGAAGAAGGCGCTGCAGCGGAGCCGAGCGATGTTGTCGCGGTTGCGACCGGCAATACCTTCGATCAGCCGCGTGCGGAAGCTGCCGTGCGTGAACTGCTGATCGCCGTGGGTGAGGACCCGGACCGCGCCGGGCTGGTCGACACCCCTGCACGGGTGGCGCGGGCCTACCGAGAGATCTTCGGCGGGTTGTACCTCGATCCCGATTCGGTCCTCAACACGACGTTCGACGAGGGCCATCAGGAGCTCGTTCTGGTTCGCGATATCCCCATGTTCTCCACGTGCGAGCACCATCTCGTGTCGTTCCACGGTGTCGCTCACGTGGGGTACATCCCCGGCAGCAACGGCAAAGTCACCGGCCTGTCCAAGCTCGCACGCGTCGTCGACCTCTACGCCAAGCGGCCTCAGGTCCAGGAGCGTCTGACCAGTCAGATCGCGGACGCGGTGATGCGCAAGTTGGATCCGCGTGGGGCGATCGTCGTGATCGAGGCGGAGCACCTGTGCATGGCGATGCGCGGTATCCGCAAGCCGGGTGCGAGCACCACAACCTCGGCTGTGCGGGGCCTGTTCCAATCGAGTGCGGCGTCGCGGTCCGAGGCGTTGGATCTCATTCTGCGCAAATGACGTTGCCCGACGCCCCCGTGGTCATGGGGGTACTCAACGTGACCACCGACTCGTTCTCGGACGGTGGGCGCTATCTGGACGTCGAGTCGGCGGTAGCTCACGGCGTGGAGCTGCACGAGCTCGGTGTCGACATCGTCGACGTCGGCGGTGAATCGACACGCCCAGGCGCCGAACGAATCGATCCGGGTGTCGAAGCGGACCGCGTGGTCCCTGTCATTGCGGCCCTCAGCGCTCGTGGGATCACGACGAGCGTCGATACGATGCGCGCGTCGGTGGCTGCGGCGGCCATCGACGCCGGCGTGTCGATCGTCAACGACGTCTCTGGTGGACGCGCTGATCCCGACATGGCAGCCGTGGTCGCCGATGCGGGTGTGCCATGGATTTTGATGCACTGGCGATCGAACGAGGACTTCGCGCATTCGGGCGCTGCCGAGCAATACGACGATGTGGTCGCGGACGTGCGGCGGGAGCTCGAAGAACAAGTTGCGCGCGCGGTCGCGGCAGGTGTGGAGGCGTCGAACATCGTGTTGGATCCCGGTCTCGGATTCGCCAAGAACGCGCATCACAACTGGGAGTTGCTCCGAGCGATTCCTACGTTCGTCGAGCTGGGTATGCCCGTGTTGATCGGGGCGTCGCGCAAACGTTTTCTCGGATCGTTGTTGGCGAGGGACGGAGTTCCGCGCCCACCGGACGGGCGCGAGATCGCGACGGCGGTCGTCTCGGCGCTCGCTGTAGCGGGTGGTGCGTGGGGCGTCCGGGTGCATGACGCGCGTTCGAGTCTCGACGCGGTCGCCGTAGTTCGAGCGTGGCAGGGAGATGCAGGGTGAGTGACCGAATCGAGTTGCGCGGCTTGACCGTTCGCGGCAACCATGGGGTATTCGACTTCGAGAAGCGAGACGGTCAAGACTTCGTCGTCGACATCGTCGTGTGGATGGATCTCCGGCGCGCGGCTGCGACCGACGATCTGACCGAGACCATGCATTACGGCGAACTTGCCGAGGCCGCTGCCGCGATCGTGTCGGGTCCTGCGCGGGACCTCATCGAAACCGTTGCCGCCGAGATCGCGGACACAGTCATGCAGGACGAGCGTGTGGACGCCGTCGAGGTGGTGCTGCACAAGCCGTCGGCGCCTATTCCGTTGGAGTTCGCCGACGTCGCGGTCGTCGCGCACCGGACGCGGGCCGGCGCGTGAGCCGGGCGGTCCTGTCGATCGGCAGCAACGTCGGAGATTCCCTGGCCCATCTCCGCTCGGTCGCCGAGGCTCTCGGTTCACGCCTCGTCGCGGCATCCCCCGTCTATTCTTCCGCGCCCTGGGGTGGGGTCGAGCAGCAGGATTTTCTCAACGCGGTCGTCGTGGCCGAGGACGCAGATCGTGGACCGTACGAGTGGCTGGAGTTCGCCCGCGAACGTGAGGCAGCTGCCGAACGCGTTCGTGTCGTGCGGTGGGGACCGCGCAGCCTCGACGTGGACATCGTCGTGTGCCGGGATCCGGAGGACATCGTCAACCGCGACGAATCGTTGCTGTTACCGCACCCACGCGCTCACGAACGGGCATTCGTCCTGGTCCCGTGGTTGGACGTAGAACCGGACGCCACGCTGAGGGTGGGTGACGACGTCGAACCGACAGCGACGTGGCTAGGGGCCCTACCGGAGTCCGAACGCGACAGCGTGCGCAGAACCGACATGACACTGGACACGTCCGCGTGAACGAGGTGAAGCCGACCAGGGCGTGGGACCTCCTCGGGATCGGCGTTGTCGCAGCCGTCGCGACGTGGCTCCTCGTACGGTCGTTCTACGGATCCTTGCCGCCGATCTCCGTCGTCGCGGGTGGTTCGCTCTATCCGATTGCGCTCGGCGAAATGATTCTTGCGTTCGTCGTCCGGTCACGCATCGGAGGAAGCCGGATCGGCGACGGGCCACAACAGCTGCACCCCATCACCGCCGCGCGAGCTGTGGCCCTGGCCAAAGCATCCGCACTGGTGGGAGCCGCTGTGACGGGTGCGTGGGTGGGATTTCTGCTCCACGTCCTCCCACAGGCCGCGACGGTGCGAGCGGCGGCCGACGACAGGGCAGGCGCCGTCATCGGTCTCGTCGCCGCACTTGCGCTCGTCGGCGCCGCTCTGTGGCTCGAACACTGCTGCCGGACGCCCAAGGACGGGTCGGACGATCGAAGATGACATCCCTCGGGCTCACGCCGGATGATTTTCGGACTCCTGTGGCGAACCACAAACCAGCTTGACCGTTTGTCGATGACTGGGCGGTTACCCTTGGTGGCATGACCGAACCGACTCGCGCGAAAGCCGCCCGCCGCTCGCGGCGCAGTGCGAGCCAGGTCTTCATCGCTGCACTGGTCGTCTTCGGCATCGCCGCGAGTGTTCTTCTGTTGTTCAGCGAGAACATTCAATGGCTCCGCGTCGGCCTGGTGTCCGCATTGTGGGCTGCCATCGTCGGCGCCTTCGCCATGACGAAGTACCGACGCGAGTCCGTCGCCGACCAGACCAAGGCGAAAGACCTTCAGACGGTGTACGAGCTGCAGTTGGCCCGTGAGATCTCCGCCCGTCGCGAATACGAGCTCGGCGTGGAGGCTCGCGTCCGCAGCGAGGTCCAGATCGAGACCAGCGAGGTAGCTGCACTGCGAGCCGAGCTAGCGCATCTGCGAAACAACCTACAGATGCTGTTCGACGGCAACCTCCCCACCGAGAGGGTCGCTCTCCGCGCGGAAGCAACGAGAATGCAGGAACTCGGTGGTGGCCGCAACTACGACAGTTATCAGCCCGCGCCCTCGGGTCTGTACATACCTGGCCGTCAGGGCGTACCCGGGACGAACGGCGCAGAGCATGGTCCGGTCGCCGCGCCTCAGGCCGCCGACGACCCGACTCCCGCTGGGTCTGTGCCGGGATTGGCAACCCCGTACGACGAACCCGTCACCGCCGAAACGTCCATCTTGTTCCCCGACACCCCGATCGGGACCGAGCCACCTCGGGGATATGGTCCCGACTCGGGCCGAGTGCCGCCGTCCCGACGCCCAGAACCACGCGTTCCCGGTGGTGGTAGGCGAGTTCCGACGCCGCCGCGTGCATCGGGCCCGTCGCAGGATTCCAACTTTCCGGCGTACGCCGGGACCTCGTCCGTCGGCGATCCCGAGCCGTTCGTCGCCGCGCAGGCGTACGTCGAGTCCGCCGGCCCAGTCAACGACTTCGATGCACCTCCTGCCGCCTCGTACCAGGAGGCCGTGCCGGAGCCCGGCGCCGACGACCATGTAGCTCCGGTTCCGGTCGAACCGTCGACCAGTAGCGATACCTGGGGCGGTTACCTGCCCGAGCCCGAGCCCGAAGCGGTGCAGAGCCAAGGTGGGTGGAGCAACCTCGACAACGCGGCTGTCCCGGATTCGCACGACCCGCAGCCTGTGGCCGACCCGCAGCCTGTGGCCGACCCGCAGCCTGTGGTCGATCAGGAGTCCACCGACGCATCGTCAGGCAACTGGGACCTGCCCGAGCCCACTCCTCGCCGCCGGCGACGCGCTCAACCCGACTCTCCAGAGAACTCGGGAGCCCACTCCAACGGTCGGTCGGTCGCCGAGATCATGGCAGGCCTGCAGTCAGGTGACAGCGAACCCTCCGAGCGCAGGCACCGTCGTCGCGCGGATTGATCGTTCACCTCCGGTCGGGTGAAGTAGATCACTGCTCAGCGCGGTAGCAGGTGCGGTGGCCCTACCGCTATCCTTCGTTCAGGACGTCCGGTACCCGCAGCGCGGGACTGGAACGAACGAGAGGAAGTACATCGGTGACCTCATCCGAGTTCACTGCCGACCCTGCCCCTGCGCGTTTGACGGTGGGAATCGTCTCTGCAGGACGTGTGGGAACGGCGTTAGGCGAGGCGCTGGAGCGCGTCGGGCATCTCGTGGTCGGTTGTTCGGCTGTGTCGGAGGATTCGCGGCACCGCGCGGCGACGCGGTTGCCCGATTCCCAGATTCTTCCGATCGACGAGGTCGCGACCCGAGCTGAGCTGCTCGTGTTGTCGGTCCCTGACTACGAACTTGCTTCGCTCGCATCAGGACTCGCGGCGACGGGTGTGATCGCACCGGGGAAGCTAGTGGTTCATACCTCCGGCGCCAACGGGATCGGCGTGCTCGCACCGCTGACCGCCCTCGGTGCAATTCCGCTCG
Organism: Rhodococcus sp. P1Y; assembly: GCF_003641205.1. NCBI lineage: Bacteria > Bacillati > Actinomycetota > Actinomycetes > Mycobacteriales > Nocardiaceae > Rhodococcus > Rhodococcus sp. P1Y. Next base: position 5,852,114 of record NZ_CP032762.1, on the reverse strand, counting down.
CCATTCATCCTGCGATGACGTTCACCGGTCATTCGGAGGACACGGACCGGCTCGCCTCCGCGTGCTTCGGCATCACCGCGTCCGACGAGATCGGCTACGCCGTCGCGCAGGCACTGGTGTTGGAGTTGGGCGGCGAACCCGTACACGTGGCCGAGGCCAACCGTGCGCTCTATCACGCAGCCCTCGCGCATGGTTCGAACCATCTCGTCACGTTGATCGCCGATGCAGTCGACGCATTGCGCGTGGCCCTGGACGGCCCCGGCTTTCCCGGCATCGACCCAGAACCCGACATCTACGCAGAACCCGGCTCGGAGCGCATCGCGCGGAGTGAGCCGGGAAACGCACTGGCGCAGCGTGTTCTGGCGCCGTTGGTGACGGCAGCGCTCGAGAACGTGCTTCGGAGCGGCCAGTCGGCACTGACCGGGCCCGTTGCTCGCGGTGACCTGGGTGCCGTGCGGAAACACCTCGAAGTGTTGACAGCGGTGGATCCGCGCATTGCGGCCGGCTACCGCGCATTGTCCTTGCGTTCGGCGCAAAGAGTCGATGCCGGAGCCGAACTCGTCGAATTTCTGGAAGGTGAACAATGACGCTCGCAGGAACTTACAAGGCGGGCGAACTGACCGTCCATCACGATCCCGCGGTGGTGACGTCGGTCTCGAAAGCTCTACGGGCAGTGGGTAAGACGGTGGCGCTCGTTCCCACCATGGGCGCATTGCACGCGGGTCACATCCACCTCGTGCGGCAGGCGAAGCGCACCGGCTCGGTGGTGATCGTGTCGATCTTCGTCAACCCACTGCAGTTCGGCGTCGGCGAGGATCTCGACGCCTACCCTCGGACGCTCGAATCCGACGTCGAACTGCTGAAAGAGGAAGGCGTCGAGCTCGTGTTCGCGCCGTCGGTCTCCGACATGTATCCGGCGGGACCACGAACGACGGTCCATCCAGGGCCGCTGGGTAGCGAGCTCGAAGGTGCGTCGCGGCCGACGCACTTCGCGGGAATGCTCACCGTGGTCGCGAAGCTCCTTCAGCTCGCGTCACCTCATGCGGCGTATTTCGGCGAGAAGGACTATCAGCAACTGACCCTCATCCGGCAGATGGTGCGGGATCTGAATTTCGACGTGAAGATATTCGGCGTACCCACTGTGCGAGAGCAGGACGGCCTCGCGTTGTCCTCGCGTAACCGGTATCTCGATGCGTCGCAACGGGAAGCGGCCATGGTGCTGTCCGCGGCCTTGGTAGCGGGCGCGCATGCAGCGGCCGGGGGAGCGGACGCGATCCTCGCCACAGCGCGCGGTGTGCTCGATGCGGTCCCCGAGGTCGCCGTCGACTACCTCGAACTGCGAGGCGTCGACCTGGGTGACGCGCCGGAGCGCGGTGACGGCAGGTTGCTGGTCGCGGCGAAGGTCGGCGCAACCAGATTGATCGACAACGTGGGGGTTGCGGTCGGCACCGGTTTCCTCGAAGCAGGAGTGGAGCCCGCGGAACGACCCGGTTTGGGCATGGCAGTGGAGCCCGCGGAACGACCTGATTTGGGCAATGCAGTGGATCGACGGAGCTAGGGAGAGAAAATGTTTCGCACGATGATGAAGTCGAAGATTCATCGCGCCACGGTGACGCATGCAGACCTGCACTACGTCGGCTCGGTCACCGTGGACCAGGATCTGATGGACGCAGCTGATCTTCTCGAAGGCGAGCAGGTGACCATCGTCGATATCGACAACGGGGCGCGGCTCGAGACGTACGTGATCACTGGTGAGCGAGGCAGTGGAGTCATCGGAATCAACGGCGCTGCAGCACATCTGGTCAACCCGGGTGATCTGGTGATTCTGATCGCCTACGGCGTGATGAACGAGCAGGAATGCAAGGACTACGCGCCGCGAGTGGTGTTCGTCGACGAGAAGAACGCACCTGTCGATCTCGGGACCGATCCAGCGCATGCGCCCGAGGGCTCCGGATTGATCACCCCGAGGACGCTGCGCGCGGACTCGGTTCTGGTGTAGCGATGCTGCTCGCAGTCGACATTCGGAACACGTCGACGACCCTCGGCTTGTTCAGCGGTAGCGGCGATCACGCAAAACTTCTTCGCGACTGGAGGATGCGCACCGATCCTCGCGTCACCGCCGACGAGTTGGCTCTGATGTTGCGCGGTCTCATCGGCAACGACGTGGAGCAGATCACCGGTGTGTCCGCGCTGTCGACCGTGCCGTCGATCCTGCGTGAGACGCGAACGATGCTGGGAAGGTACTGGAACCACGTTCCCCACGTCGTCGTCGAACCCGGTGTTCGAACCGGTGTGCCGTTGCTCGTCGACAACCCCAAGGAAGTGGGTGCCGACCGGATCGTGAACACCCTCGCTGCACACGATTTGTACGGAAGTGCCTGCATCGTCGTGGATTTCGGCACCACGACCTGCGTAGACGTCGTCTCGGCCAAGGGGGAATTTCTCGGCGGAGCTATCGCGCCGGGTCTGGAAGTGTCAGCTGCGGCGATGTCGTCCAGGTCGGCCGCGCTGCGCGAGGTCGAACTCCTGCGGCCACGATCGGTGGTCGGCAAGAACACGGTCGAGTGCATGCAGGCGGGTGCAGTCTTCGGGTTCGCGGGGCTGGTCGATGGTCTCGTCGGGCGAGTGAGGCGGGAGCTGCCCGAGTTCTCCGGCACCGACGTCGCGGTGATCGGAACGGGAGACAGTGCGCCGCTGATCATGGCCGAGAGTTCGGCGATCGAGCATCACGAACCAGACCTGACGCTCGAAGGGCTGAGGCTGGTGTTCGAGCGTAATCAAGCGAAACGACGCGTGCGCTAGCCAAATTCGGAGTGCTGTGCCAGAATCTTCACCGTGATGACGTGCATGGGACCCCAGGAGTGTTGTCGAGGCTGACCGCTGCCTCGTTCAATTACCGATCCTGGAGTAGTTTCCGTGCTTTCCACACCTGTCTTTTCTGGATCTGTGTTCCCGTCATCTGCCCCGCACCTGACGCTTCCCACACGCCTGCGTCCGCACGACCTGCTGCGGATCACCGATCAGGGTGCATCCGAAGTCCTCGAAGGTCGCTTCGATCACCTCCTTCCCGACGGTGGTGCCTGGCCGACCGACGAACGGTGGTCCACCCGCCTGCATACCGATGACGACCTGGATGTCTGGCTCATCAGTTGGGTTCCCGATCGTTCCACCGAGCTGCACGATCACGCCGGGTCGCTCGGTGCGCTCACAGTTCTCAGCGGCTCCCTCGTCGAACATCGTTGGGCGGGTGTCGGTCTCAAGCGTCGTCGCCTCGAGGCAGGGGACCAGGCCTCGTTCCCGCTCGGTTGGGTGCACGACGTGATGAGGGCACCGGCGTCCATCGCTCCCGCGCCTGCGGACGAGTTGCTGACCCCGACACTGAGCGTGCACGCGTACTCGCCACCGTTGACCGCGATGTCGTACTACGAGGTGACCGACAAGTCCTCTTTACGAAGAACCCGAACCGAGCTGACCGACGAGCCCGAAGGACCCTCGAAATGACCACTGCCGCTCCCGTCGGTCCAACGCGCAGAACGATCGTCGAGCTCTTGGAGGAGGCGCGCACCAAGATTCAGCGAATGACCGTCTTCGAACTGCGAGACGCAGTCGCGCGCGGCGCGATCGTCGTCGACATCAGGCCACAGGCGCAGCGAGCCATCGAAGGGACGCTGCCGGGAGCACTCGCCATCGAACGCAACGTCCTCGAGTGGCGTCTCGACCCGACGTCGGATGCGCGCCTCGCGGCCGCCGTCGATCACGGTGTCGAGTGGATAGTCATCTGCTCCGAGGGATACACCTCGTCGCTGGCGGCAGCGTCGCTGCAGGAACTGGGGTTGTCCAAGGCCACCGACCTGGTCGGTGGCTACCAGGCACTCAAGTCCGCAGGTCTGCTCGGCGTTCTGACCAAGGCCCAGCACTGCGTTCGTGAGGCCGAGGCCGTCACCGCGCACTGATTCTGTCTTTGTCGCACGTGACAGATAATGTGTGTGCCTGTGACTGACGCAGCCGCCCCGACGACCGACGACACTCCGGAACAGCTACGGATTCGTCGTGCCAAGCGGGACCGCCTGCTCGAACAGGGGCGGGAGGCCTATCCGGTCTCCGTCCCGCGGACCCACTCTCTCCGTCAGGTCCGCGATCTCTTTCCGAGCCTCGAGGCCGACACCACGACGGGTCAACTCGTCGGCGTCGCCGGCCGAGTCATCTTCGTTCGAAACACCGGCAAGCTGTGTTTCGCCACGCTGCAAGAAGGCGACGGCACCCAGCTGCAAGCGATGATCAGCCTCGCCGGTGTGGGCGAGGATGCACTAGCGGCATGGAAGTCGGACGTCGACCTCGGCGACTTCGTCTTCGTCCACGGTGAGGTCATCTCCAGCCGCCGTGGTGAGCTCAGCGTGATGGCGGACGCATGGCAGATCGCGTCCAAGGCACTTCGCCCGTTGCCCGTCGCGCACAAGGAATTGAACGAGGAGACGCGGATTCGTCAGCGTTACCTCGACCTGATCACGCGTCCCGAGGCTCGTGAGGTCGCTCGCAAGCGGGTCGCGGTCGTTCGCGAGTTGCGCGCCGCCCTCGAACGGAGGGGCTTCCTCGAAGTCGAGACCCCGATGCTGCAAACGCTGCACGGAGGCGCTGCTGCCAGGCCGTTCGTCACGCACTCCAACGCCCTCGACACCGACCTGTACCTGCGCATCGCTCCGGAACTGTTCCTCAAGCGCTGCGTGGTCGGCGGCATCGAGAAGGTCTTCGAGATCAACAGGAATTTCCGCAACGAGGGCGCTGACTCGTCGCACTCGCCCGAGTTCGCGATGCTCGAGACCTACGAGGCATACGGCACCTACGACGACTCGGCAACGATGACGCGCGAGCTCATCCAGGAGGTCGCGCAGGCGGCTCTTGGATCGCAGATCGTCCTCCTCCCCGACGGCACCACGTACGACTTGAGCGGCGAGTGGACGACCCTCGAGATGTACCCGTCGTTGTCCGAGGCCATCGGCGTCGATGTCACCCCCGAGACGTCCGTCGAGGAACTTCTCTCGCTGGCCGAGAAGGTCGGGCTCGACGTTCCTCGCAAGGACGGTAAGCCCATCTACGGCCACGGCAAGCTAGTGGAAGAGTTGTGGGAGCACCAGGTCGGCGACGACTTGTTCGCGCCGACCTTCGTCCGCGACTTCCCCGTCGAGACCTCGCCGTTGACCCGTCAGCACCGCAGCAAGCCCGGTATCACCGAGAAGTGGGACCTCTACATCCGTGGATTCGAGCTGGCCACCGGGTACTCCGAGCTCGTCGACCCGGTCATTCAGCGGGAACGTTTCGAGGACCAGGCGCGTCAGGCCGCAGCGGGTGACGACGAGGCGATGGTGCTCGACGAGGACTTCCTCGCCGCGATGGAACAGGGGATGCCGCCGACGACCGGAACAGGAATGGGAATCGATCGGTTGCTCATGACGCTGACCGGTCTGGGTATCCGAGAGACCATTCTGTTCCCGATCGTCAAGCCACAGCTCTGAGGTAAGCGTGTTCGCCAGCAGCGGACACGAAAGTGGAAACGATTTGAGCTCTGCCCGCGTTATGAACGGTAAGCAGGCACATTGGGAGCCCGTACCGGCGAGAATCGTCTGTACAAAGGGGGACCGAGGGTCGGCAAGTGAACCACCGGCCAACTACAGTGGAGCTGGAGGCGCAGACGCTTCGGCGTAGGCGCGACACCTTCAATGCCGAGCGACCCCGTGTCACTGGAACCTGTGGTGCTGGAAAGACCTGGTGGGTGAGTACGACCACCCACCGAGAAGTGAGGGAGAGCGATGTTCGAGAGGTTCACCGATCGCGCGCGGCGTGTTGTCGTCCTGGCACAAGAAGAAGCCCGGATGCTCAACCACAACTACATCGGCACGGAGCACATCCTGCTCGGTCTCATCCACGAGGGTGAGGGCGTCGCAGCGAAGTCTTTGGAGTCGCTGGGTATCTCCCTTGAAGGAGTCCGCAGCCAGGTCGAGGAGATCATCGGTCAGGGCCAGCAGGCTCCGTCCGGTCATATTCCCTTCACCCCGCGCGCCAAGAAAGTACTAGAGCTCAGCCTGCGTGAAGCGCTGCAGCTCGGACACAATTACATCGGCACCGAGCACATTCTGCTGGGTCTGATCCGCGAAGGCGAAGGCGTCGCGGCTCAGGTACTGGTCAAGCTCGGCGCCGACCTCAACCGGGTGCGTCAGCAGGTCATTCAGCTGCTGTCGGGCTACCAGGGCAAGGAACCGTCCGAATCAGGAAGCAGCCGCGGCGAAGCGGGCACCCCGTCCACCTCGCTCGTGCTCGACCAGTTCGGTCGCAACCTGACCCAGGCCGCACTCGAAGGCAAGCTCGACCCGGTCATCGGCCGCGCAAAGGAAATCGAGCGCGTCATGCAGGTCCTGAGTCGTCGTACCAAGAACAACCCTGTTCTCATCGGCGAGCCCGGTGTGGGTAAGACCGCAGTCGTCGAGGGCCTCGCGCAGGCCATCGTCAACGGCGAGGTCCCCGAGACTCTCAAGGACAAGCAGCTCTACACCCTCGACCTCGGGTCGCTGGTTGCAGGCAGCCGTTACCGCGGTGACTTCGAGGAGCGTCTGAAGAAGGTTCTCAAGGAGATCAACACCCGCGGCGACATCATCTTGTTCATCGACGAGCTGCACACCCTGGTGGGTGCGGGCGCGGCCGAGGGCGCCATTGACGCGGCCTCGATCCTCAAGCCGAAGCTCGCTCGTGGTGAACTCCAGACGATTGGTGCGACCACCCTCGACGAGTACCGCAAGTACATCGAGAAGGATGCTGCACTCGAGCGTCGTTTCCAGCCCGTGCAGGTCGGTGAGCCGACCGTCGAGCACACCATCGAGATCCTCAAGGGTCTGCGCGATCGCTACGAGGCTCACCACCGCGTCTCGATCACGGACGGTGCACTCGTCGCGGCAGCTACATTGGCCGATCGGTACATCAACGACAGGTTCCTGCCGGACAAGGCAATCGACCTCATCGACGAAGCGGGCGCACGGATGCGTATCCGCCGGATGACCGCGCCGCCAGACCTGCGCGAGTTCGACGACAAGATCGCCGACGCTCGTCGGGAGAAGGAATCGGCGATCGACGCGCAGGACTTCGAGAAGGCCGCGAACCTGCGCGATAAGGAAAAGCAGCTTGTTCAGCAGCGCGCCGAGCGTGAAAAGCAGTGGCGTTCCGGCGACCTCGACGTCATCGCCGAGGTCGACGACGAGCAGATCGCCGAGGTCCTTGGAAACTGGACCGGCATCCCCGTCTTCAAGCTCACCGAGGAGGAGACCACCCGTCTGCTCCGCATGGAAGACGAGCTGCACAAGCGCATCATCGGACAGGTCGAGGCTGTCAAGGCCGTCTCCAAGGCCATCCGTCGTACGCGTGCAGGTCTGAAGGATCCCAAGCGTCCGTCCGGATCGTTCATCTTCGCCGGCCCGTCCGGCGTCGGTAAGACCGAGCTGTCCAAGGCGCTGGCGAACTTCCTGTTCGGCGAGGACGACGCGCTCATTCAGATCGACATGGGCGAGTTCCACGACCGCTTCACCGCGTCGCGGCTGTTCGGTGCTCCTCCCGGATACGTCGGTTACGAAGAGGGCGGCCAGCTCACCGAGAAGGTCCGTCGTAAGCCGTTCTCCGTCGTGCTGTTCGACGAGATCGAGAAGGCCCACCAGGAGATCTACAACACCCTCCTGCAGGTGCTCGAAGACGGCCGTCTCACCGACGGCCAGGGACGCACGGTCGACTTCAAGAACACCGTGCTCATCTTCACCTCGAACCTCGGTACCTCGGACATCTCGAAGGCAGTCGGCCTCGGATTCTCCTCAGGAGAAGGCACCGGCTCGAACTACGAGCGGATGAAGCTCAAGGTCAACGACGAGCTGAAGAAGCATTTCCGCCCGGAGTTCCTGAACCGTATCGACGACATCGTCGTGTTCCACCAGCTCACCAAGGACGAGATCATCCAGATGGTCGATCTCATGCTCAACCGAGTCGAGGGTGCGCTCAAGAACAAGGACATGGCGATCGAGGTCACCGAGAAGGCGAAGTCGCTTCTCGCCAAGCGCGGATTCGACCCGGTCCTGGGTGCGCGGCCGCTGCGTCGCACCATCCAGCGCGAGATCGAGGATCAGCTGTCGGAGAAGATCCTCTTCGGAGAGATCGAAGCCGGACAGATCATCCTGGTCGACGTCGAGAACTGGGACGGCGAAGGCCAAGGCGAGGACGCGAAGTTCACGTTCCGCGGTGAGAAGAAGGCAATCATCGTTCCCGACGAGGTTCCGGTCGACCTGGCCAAGGCCTCGGGCGACGACGGAGAGTAAGTCTCCAGGTTCCAACTGAACGGACCGCACTCCTTACGGGGTGCGGTCCGTTTTGCTGTCACGGACCGGTGGCCGTCTGGCCGCCCGGGCGATCGCTTGAATGGCCCATTCATACGGTCAGATAGAGTGCGGGGTCCATTCAAGCGGGGGACCGCCGGCCTCGCGATCGCTTGAATGGTCCATTCATACGGTCAGATAGCGTGCGGGGTCCATTCAAGCCGGGGGACCGGCCGCCCGGGACGAACCGTCAGCTCGCGAGCACCCGTGCGATGAAGGGCATGACATCGGCATAGGCGATCAGCCCACCCGGCGCATGATTGGCTCCGGGGACGGGGACCGACGGGATCGGGTACTCGATATACGTCAGGTCCGTGAAACCTGCGGCAGTCCATCGGTCCCGAAGGGTTCGGCTTTGTTGCACGGGCACGGTGTCGTCGGACATGGATTGAGACAACAGGACCGGCGCGCTCGGCCGACCGTAGCCGACGGCATTGAGAGCGATGAGTGAGGCCGCTGGTTCGTCTTTCAGGTTCTCGCCCAGTGATCGGCCGTCGGAGGTGATGTCGGCCGACCGGAAGGCGCGATTGGCGGCGGGATCCGTCGAGCACCAGTTCTGTGAAGCGTCGAGGAGTTCTCTACCCGCGGGGTTGAACTGTCGGAGAATTGCGTCGGCACTCTCGGGGTAGGCGTTGACCAACCCGTCGACGGCGTAGAGCAGCGCCGGAGCGAGGGAACTGTTGTCGAGGTTGTCGACGTTGAGCGACGGGTCGGCGGGCGGTGCACCGACGTAGCTGCCACGGATGTCGAGTTCGGGTGCATACGAGGACTCGAGTTCCGCAGCCGAGCCTGCAGCGTGTCCTCCTTCGGAGTAGCCGAACAAGACGACGGGTGCTCCGGTGTTCCCGACGCCTGCGCGCGCGACATCGAGTAGGGCGTGACCGGCGTCGAGACGATTGAGGTAGGTGTGGCCGCCGGGTGTGCCGAGTCCTCGGTAGTCGGTGGCAGCGACGGCGTAGCCGGCAAGGAGCAGGGGGAGCACCGCGGGCGACGAGCCGATGGTCCCGAGTACAGCGGAGCCTGCACACCGGTCGGCCATGCCGGAGGTACCGGGGGCGTAGGCGATGACGGGGCGAGGGCCGGGTCCTGGCCAGGGTGCCTGCGGCGTCATGGTGTAGCCGGACACGACCATCGGATCACCGTGCGTGTCGGTGGAGGTGTACAGAATGCGTTCGATGTCGACTCCGAGACCTTCTCCCAAGGGAGGCCCGACGTGCGAACGTCGGACGATGTCACCGCCTGCGTGCGCTCCGGCGTCGATCACGGGTGTGGAATAGAACTCGGCCAAAGGTTGGGCCGTGGCGGGAGCAGCAGCGAGCGCGGTGACGGCGAGAGCGGCAACGACAGCGAATCGGAAGGCGGTCACGGCGGTCAGGCTAGACCGGCTGCGACTGGTTCGCCAGCGCAACGACCGATCGGAGCGTGACTCGCGGTACCGGTGAGCATCGCTTGCATGGACCCTTGTAGCTATTCGTTCGTATCGATGGACCATTCAAGCGGTCATAGTTCGCACTAAACAGGTGAGGCACGACCGGTCGTACTGGGCTTGACTGACCCTTGTGACTACCGCCTCGAAGACTCCGGCCCGGGCAGGGCTTGTCTTGTTCGTCCTCATCCTCGTCGCCGCCGTGGCGAACTTGAATTTGGCGGTTGCGAATGTCGCGCTACCCGAGATCGGACGTGATTTCGACGCCAGCCAAACCCAGCTGAACCTCATTGCGGTGGCGTATTCGTTGGGGCTTGCGGGATCCGTGCTCTACCTGGGTGCACTCGGTGACCGGTACGGACGCAAGCTCCTGTTGGTTCTGGGCATGGCGCTGTCCATCCCGGCCTGCGTCATCGCGAGCATCGCACCGAACTTCGAGGTGCTCTTCGGTGCTCGGTTGCTCGGCGGGTTGTCCGCTGGACTTGCGTACCCGACGACTCTTGCGTTGATCACCGCGCTGTGGTCGGGCACCGCGCGGACCAAGGCCATCGCACTGTGGTCGGCGCTCGGGGGTGCTCTGTCGGCGCTGGGCCCACTCTTGTCCGGGGCGCTGCTCGAGAAGTTCCATTGGGGGTCGGTGTTCATCGCGACTCTGCCATTGGCATTTCTTGCTCTCGTACTCGCGGTGGTGTTCGTGCCGGCTCACGTCAACGAGACTTCGGACCCGGTGGACAACCTCGGCGGCATGGTGTCCGTCGTGTTCATTGCGGCGCTCGTTCTGAGCATCAACTTCGCCCCGGTCGACGGAATGGGCACGCTGGCAATCGGGTTGGGTGCCATCGCTGTCGCTGCCGGAGCTGTGTTCGTCTTCAGACAGTCCCGCGCGAAGTTCCCTCTCTACGATCTGCGCATCGCGCGCCGACGCACTTTCTGGGCCGCGGGACTCGCAGGAATCATCGTGTTCGGTTCGCTGATGGGTGTGATCTTCGTCGGGCAGCAGTTCCTGCAGAACGTCCTCGAGTACTCGACGCTCGCCGCTGGTGCATCGACGCTGCCCGCGGCACTGGCGATGGTCATCGTGGCACCGCAATCGGCGAAACTCGTCGAATCCCGCGGGTCCCGGTTCACTCTGCTGCTGGGCTACCTCTTCATCGTCGCCGGATTGGTGGTGGCATGGGCGACATGGAAGGAAGGAGTGTCGTACGGATTCATCGCGGCGAGTTACGCGTTGCTGGGGATAGGCGTCGGGTTCGCCGGGACGCCCGCGTCACGTTCGCTGACTGGTTCGGTACCGGTTGATCGTGCTGGAATGGCCTCCGGCACTGCGGATTTGCAGCGCGACCTGGGAGGCGCGATTATGCAGTCGACGCTCGGCGCCCTCCTCACTGCAGGCTACGCCGCGTCGTTGACGTCGCAGATCGCCGATTCGCCGCAGGCGGGGACCATCAGCGACGAAACCCAGGCGGTCTTGACGAAGTCGTTCTCCTCCGCAGCAGATCTGGCCGAGCGCTATCCGCAGTACGGGGAGCAGATCATCACCGCTGCGAGGCAAGCATTCGAGGACGGTGACCAGAAGTCCTACGCCGCAGCCATACTCGTCGTCGTGGTGGGTGCCGTCATCGTCTCCTTCGCGTATCCGAAGCACGACGAGGAGAAGAGGTTGCTCGCGCACTACAGCTCGGAGGACAGGGAACCCATCGATACGGCATCCCCCGAAAACGGTTAGCCTCCTGTGAAGGCGCCGTCGGTCTCGGTCAGCTCTTGGCGGGCACGTCGAGAACGACCTCGAATTCGAGTAGCGAGGCACCCGAAGCCACTGGTTTCGCGCGCTCACCGGAATGCGCAGCTTTCGCGGGGCCGGCTGCCCACGCCTGAAACGCCTCCTCGGTTTCCCACTGCGTCACGACGAAGTAGCGGTCCTCGCCCTTGACCGGACGCAGGAGCTGGAAACCAAGGAACCCGGCCGAACCTTCGACGGCACTCGCTCGCGCGGCGAACCGCTTCTCCAGCTCGGGGCCGGCACCGGCGGGAACTTCGATTGCGTTGATCTTCACGACTGCCATGCCGGAAAGGTTACCTGCGCGGCTACCATCGCTGTGATGTTGCACGACGAGGGTGGAGACGGCGATCCGATCCTTCTGCTGCACGGGCTCATGGGCAGTGCGCGAACGTGGCGCCGTCAGATTCCCTGGTTGCGCCGCTATGGCCACGTGTACACCTACGACGCACCAGGCCACGGACGCCCGCCTCCCGCGGCCTTGACCACGGAAGCCTTCGTCGAGGATCTGAGCGTCCACGCCGAGGAGATCGGCCGGGCAACCGTCGTCGGACATTCCATGGGCTCGTTGCACGGCTGGTGTCTGGCGGCTGCCAGGCCGGAACTGGTGGCTGCACTCGTCGTCGAGGACATCGCACCGGACTTTCGCGGACGCACCGCGGACGCGTGGGCCGCCATGATCGAGAGCTGGCCCCAGCCGTTCCCGACCGAGGTAGCCGTGCGGGAGTACTTCGGAGATGTCGCGGGGCAGTACTTCCTTGATTCGTTCGAGCGGCGTCCGGACGGTTGGTATCTGCACGGCGACGTCGCGACCTTCGAGGCCATCTCCTCGGAATGGGGTACGAGGCACTTCTGGGCCGAGTGGGAATCCGTCGACGTGCCGTCCCTGCTGGTCGAAGGTGAGTTCGGCATCACACCGAAGGGTCAGATGGAGGAAATGTCCCGACGAAACCCCAAGTCGGAGTACGTCTCGGTACCTGGGGCAGCGCACCTGATCCACGACGAGAGGCCGGAAGAATATCGCGAGGTCGTGACGGCATTCCTGCGCCGATTACGATGACGCGAATGCCGACGGCGAAGATCAACGGAATCGATATCAACTACGACGTCAAGGGCACGGGGCCCCTCGTGGTGCTGGTGATGGGCACCGGCAGCCCAGGGCGAGTGTGGCAGGCGCATCAGGTCCCAGCTCTCGTGAACGCCGGGTTCCAGGTGGTCACCTTCGATAATCGCGGGATCTCGCCGTCGTTCGAACCCGGTCGTGGAATGGTTCTCGACGACTTGGTTGCCGACACGGCTGCGCTCATCGAACATCTCGGCGGAATGCGCGCGCGGGTGGTCGGAACGTCGATGGGGTCGCGGGTCACTCAGGAGCTGGCACTCGCGCGTCCCGACCTCGTGTCACACGCCGTCATGATGGCAACGTACGGGCGAGTGTCGCCGATGCAGAAGGCGTGGTTTCAGGGTGAGCGTGATCTCTACGACGCGGGTATCACGCTGCCGGATTCCTACCGCGCGGCGATGACCGCGATGAACAACTTCTCGCCTGCCACGCTGCGAGACGAGAAGGTTATCGGGGATTGGCTTGCAGTGCTGGAGTTCTCGGGCGGAAAGCGCACAGCCGGAACCCGGGCTCAGATCGGGCTCGAGATGCGCGCAGGCTCGGAACGGCTTACCGCCTACCGAAAGATCACGGCCAAATCGCTCGTCGTCGGGTTCGCGGACGACAGACTCATCCCTGTTCACCTGAGTCGCGAGGTCGCACAGGCGATTCCGGGTGCGCGCTACGAAGAGGTCGCGGACACCGGTCATTTCGGTTATCTCGAACGACCCGAGGTCGTCAACAAAATCCTCGTGGACTTCTTGCGCTGACGCGCCCGTGCGCGCGTAATGACACAGGAACGTAATTACTCACTCACGACCTCCGGCCGCGGGTCGTGAGTGGGTAGTGACACCAGACACCAGAACGTAACTACGCACGCACGGGCGGCGAAGCCGCGTCGCCCTCCCCAGCCAGGGCAAACATGCCGTCCTCGGTCTGTTCGACCAAGCCGTCGAGCAGCAGTGAATGCAGCGCCCGGTCACGCTGCCCGGGGTCGGTGAGCCACACGACGTCCAGACGTGCCCGCTCGACGGGTCCGTGACTGTCCCGCAGGACCGACATCAGTTTCCCGCGCACCTGGCGGTCGGTGCCCGCGAATTTCTGGACCTTCTTCGCCGGGCCTTCGTACGCGGGCCGACCCGCTTCGATCCACGAGCACTCGGGCAGTGGGCACAGCAGGCATGCGGGATTCTTCGCGGTACAGATCAAAGCACCGAGTTCCATCAACGCCGCCGAGTAGCGTGCAGCCTTGGCTCGGGTCCGTGGGAGGAGCGCGAGGGTGTCCGCGAGATCACGCGTCGTCGACGGGTTTCCAGGCTCTGCGGCTCCGTGCACGGCCCGCGCTACGACGCGTCGGACGTTGGTGTCGACGACGGGCACGCGCTGCCCGTAGGCGAAACATGCGACGGCCCGCGCGGTGTAGGCGCCGATGCCCGGCAGTCCGAGGAGGGTCTCCACGTCCTGGGGGACGACGTCACCGTGTTCGGAGGCAAGTACGCCCGCGCATTCGTGCAGTCGGAGCGCACGTCGGGGATAACCCAACTTCCCCCATGCACGCAGAACCTCGGCCTGTGACGACGCAGCCATCGCCGACGGCACGGGCCATCGCTGTACCCACTGCTCCCAGATGGGAGCGACGCGAGAGACCGGTGTCTGCTGGAGCATAATTTCGCTCATCAGGATCTGCCATCCGGTGACGCCCGGCCGACGCCACGGTAGGTCGCGTTCCTCGGAATCGAACCATCCGAGAAGGGCAGCTGTATCGATCGGCACGTCTCTCCTACGGCGTTGTCGAGAAGTACCCGACTCGCTGGTAACCAGCAGTACAGGCACAATGGATGACATGCCTGCTACGAACCCAGTCACAGCATGGAAGTCCCTCAAAGATGGTAACCAGCGTTTCGTCGCCGGAGAGCCACTGCACCCGAGTCAGGGAATCGAGGACCGCACACGTCTTGCGGAGGGCCAGCACCCAGGCGCAATCCTGTTCGGATGCGCCGACTCCCGCGTCGCCGCCGAGATCATTTTCGATCAGGGTCTCGGCGACATGTTCGTAGTCCGAACTGCGGGCCACACCATGGACTCGTCCGTTCTCGGATCGATCGAATACGGAGTCGCCGTCCTCGGAGCGCCACTCATCGTCGTGCTGGGCCACGACAGGTGCGGCGCCGTCAAAGCGACCATCGACGCCCTCGATTCCGGTGACACCCCCGGTGGCTACATTCGCGATGTAGTCGAGCGCGTCACTCCGTCGGTGCTGTCCGCACGCCGCGACGGGTACACCGCGGTCGACGATTTCGAGGCGCGTCACGTCGAGGAGACCGCGAATCTGCTGATGCAGCGCTCGCGCATCATCGCCGACAAAGTCGAAACGGGAGAGGTCGCAATCGTCGGTTTGACGTACAGGCTGTCCGAGGGCAGCGCACGTTTGCGCGAGGTCATCGGCGACATCGGCGAACTGCCTTGATCATCTCGGGCAGCTAGGTCGCGACACGCCGCAGGCGCTTGCCCGACGGGTGAGCTGATGGCACCTACGGTTGTTCTGTGTTGGAACCAACCGGGCCTTTGCCTCCCGAAATCTACTGGCGACGTCGTGCTCTCGCCATCGGTGCGGCCGTCGTCGTGCTCGGTTTGATCGTGTGGTTCATCGCCTCGCTCGGTGGCGGAGGCGACGAGAATCAGCAGGCCGAGCCCGCTGGTGTCGTGTCCTCGGCGAGCCCGACGACGACGGCACCCACCACCACCTCGTCTCAGGCGCTCGGCGCCGCCAGCGAAGGCGGGTCCGGCGGATCTGGTGGGTCTGGTGGGTCCTCGGGCGCTGCGGCATCCGGTGGTTCCGGGTCCAGCAGTGCGCCTGCTTCCGGTGCTCCGGTCGCGGCCAATCAGTGCCCCGATCAGAGCCTTGCGATCAAGGCGACGCCCGACAAGGCCACCTACCGGGTCGGCGAGGAACCTGGATTCACCGTCGTCATCACCAACATCAGCTCGACGGAGTGCCAGCGCGACGTCGGTGCAGGTCTGCAGCAGGCTTTGGTCTACACGCTCGACGATCAGCGCATCTGGTCCAACACGGACTGCTTCCCCGACGCGCAGTCCGATCTGCGGACCTTCAAGCCCGGTGAGCAGGCCGGCTTCACGGTCAAGTGGTCCGGCACCAATTCCGTCCCAGGATGCGAGGCCGAACGAATCCCGGTCGGTGCGGGCTCCTACAAGGTCATCGCACAGCTTGGTGAACTCCGCAGCTCGCCGGAGCCGTTCAACATCACGACCTAGTCAGTCGAACGGCCCGGCGATCGAAGATTCGGCCAGCCGGGACAGGCCTTCCCTGATGTGCCGTGCCCACAAGCCGCCGATGCCGTCGACCGACTGTAGATCGGCTGCTGTGGCCGCCAGCAGTACCTGAAGCGTCCCGAACGAGGCGACGAGCCGGTGGATCTGGCTGAACTGCAATCTCGGCACACGGGTCAGTACGCGGTAGCCGCGGGGGCTCATGGGAGTGTCGAGAGCTTCGATGGTCGAGGGGTAGCCGAAGGCTCTGGCCAGGGTGGTCAGATCGAGAAGATCGACGTCGGTGAGTTTGTCCAGAGCGCCGAGCGCGCGTTCGACGGCCGCTGTGCCAGCAGGTTCCGTTCCGGCAAGATAGTCACGCACCACGAGCTGACGGTCGACGTCGTTGTCGCCGAGCAGTTCCTCCAATTGGAGGGCCAATTGTCTTCCGTCGGTACCGAGTTCGAGTACGTTCTGCTCGATCTCGACCGAGACGCGTCGCACCATCTCCAGCCTCTGCGCAACGGTGAGGGCATCACGCAAGGTGACGAAGTCTTCGATCTCGACGACGGACAACTGACGTGTGGTCTCGTCGAGACGTGCCTTGTAGCGTTCGAGTGTCGCGACGGCCTGGTTGGCTCGTGACTGGATGGTCGCCGACCCCTCGACCACGTGCCGCACCCCTGCGACGTAGACACTGACAATGCTCATCGACTGACTCACCGACACGACCGGGTACCCGGTCTGCATCGCCGTACGCTCGGCTGCGCGGTGTCGCGTGCCGGACTCGACGGTGGGGATCTTGTGGTCGGGAACCAGTTGGACATTGGATCGGACGATCCGTGTGCCGTCCGTCGACAACACGACGGCCCCGTCCATCTTCGACAGCTCGCGTAGCCGGGTGGGTGCGAATTCGACGTCCAATTCGAAACCGCCGTCGCAGATAGCCTCGACCTCGTCGTCGTAACCGAGGACGATGAGCCCACCCGTGCGACCGCGGAGGATGCGCTCCAGGCCGTCGCGGAGGGCAGTGCCCGGCGCCAACCTCGCGATGGTCTCCCTCAACGCGGCGGACGACGGCTCGCCGCGTGTGGAGTCGTCCATGGTCATCCCCTCGTCGGTGTCGGCTCTGCTGCAAGCTTGCGCAATTTCACGGCACTTCGCAGCCCCGCAGGTAGAAGGTTACTTGAGCGATATCACCGTGATCGCGTACGCAGTGAATTCAGTGCGTCGCCGAGATTGGTGACGGTCTTCACCTTCATTCCGGCAGGGATGGCGTCCTCGTGTTCCGGGGTGATGGCATGGGTGAAGCCGAGCCGCGCCGCCTCGGCCAGTCGGCGCCCGAGACCGGAGACCCGCCGAACCTCGCCGGCCAATCCGACCTCGCCGAGAATCACGAATCCAGGCGGGAGGGGGACATCGGTGACGGCCGATGCGACGGCTGCCGCCAGCGCGAGATCCGCCGCAGGTTCACTGGTCTTCATGCCGCCGACCGTCGCTGCGTACACCTCGGTCTTGGCGACTTTCACGCCACAGCGTCGTTCGAGAACGGCAAGGATCATCGCGACACGGGCCGAGTCGAGGCCGCTGACCGCGCGTCGTGGTGACGGCATGTGCGTGTCCACGACGAGTGCCTGCAGTTCGGCCAGTAGGGGCCTCTTGCCGTCCATGGTGACCGTGACGGCAGTGCCGGGGACCGAGTCGGTGCGGTGGTGCAGGAAGAGTCCCGACGGATCCGAGATGCCCTCGATGCCGGTGTCGCGCAACTCGAAACACCCGACTTCGTCGGAGGCACCGAAGCGATTCTTGACGCCACGGATCATGCGCAGCGTGGTGTGTTTGTCGCCTTCGAAGTGAAGGACGACGTCGACGAGGTGTTCGAGTGATCGGGGTCCGGCGACGGCGCCGTCCTTGGTGACGTGCCCGATGAGCAGTACCGCTACGCCTGTGGTCTTCGCGAGTGAGGTGAGCGCACTGGTTATGGCGCGGACCTGCGTCACACCACCGATGACGCCGTCGACGTCGGCGGCGAGCATCGTCTGAACGGAGTCGACGATCAGCAGGCTCGGCTTCACTTGCTCGACGTGCCCGAAGACGGTCGCGAGATCGGATTCGGCGGCGAGGTAGACGCGTTCGTGAACGGCGCCGGTTCGGTCGGCGCGCAGTCGCACCTGCCCGGCCGACTCCTCGCCGGTGACGTACAGGGCACGCCGATCTTCGCCGGTCCGTGCCCAGCGGTGCACGACCTCGAGAAGCAAGGTGGATTTTCCGACGCCGGGTTCACCGGCGAGTAGAACCACCGAGCCGGGGACTAGCCCGCCTCCGAGCACTCGATCGAATTCGGATATTCCGGTGGAGTTGGCCTGGGAGGATGTGCTGCTGACCTGGGTGATGGCGGTGGCAGGAGTAGTCGGAACCATCGCAGCCATGGGCGATCGAGTGTTGCCTGCCCCGAGGCCGGATGCACCCGCGCGACTGGCGACGGGAGCGAGCACAGGCGCTTCGTCCATCGAGCCCCAGCTACCACACTCCGGGCAACGGCCGACCCACTTGGCCACGGTGTGCTGGCAGGCCGAACAGCGGTAGTTCGTCTTCAGTTTGGCCACGGGCAAAGACTAGAGGTGGCTACCGACAGGAACGTCAGTTGTTGCCGTCGGTAGCTTCCTCGACCTGAGTTTCGACGATGCTCTCTTCGACACTGTGAGCTTCGGCCTCCACCGGCGACTTCGCTGAGACGTCGCGGGGAAGAACCTGACCTGCATCGACGGGGACGAGCAACTCGACGTCGCCTGCCTCCTCGAACGTGAAGGTGACAGGCACGGTGAGCCCGGGGCGAACTTCCTCGCCGATGCCGTTCAGTTCGACGACGATGAACTGGAGCGGGATACCGGGATCCTCGACCTGGTTGTCGACGGGGGCGCCTGCTCCGAGGGCGGTGAGCGGGGCGATCTCCGTGCCGCCCGACTCCTCGCCGACAGTGATCGACGACGCTGCAGTCGTCGAGATGCGCGTGAGGGTGTCGGCGCTCGCGGGGCTGTTGTTGACGACGATGAATCCGAGTTCGACCTTGCCGCCCGGCTCGATCGAGTACTCCTCGGTCTGGGGGTAGACGACGTGCACGTTGCGCAGCGAGATGTTGCCGACCTCGGCTGAGTTTCCGTTGACCGCAGCGACCTGGTCGGAGGTCTGTGAGACCTGTCCGGCACCACAGGCACTCAGCGTCAGTACTCCGCCCGCAGCGATGGCGACAGCGGTTGCCAATCGACGGGTCTTACGGTTCGCAGTCGCAGCAATGAACGCAGTCACTTCGTCGTCCTCCAGTTGTGGCCGTCTGTAGTGGACGCCGTGCGATGCAGCCGCGTCGATCAGCCGATCCATCTCGTCCACTAGGCAGAGTAGTAGTCACCCGGCGAAGGGGGATCGCTGGGGCGCAAACTATGTCCCGAAAAGTACCCTTATCGGCGTGTTGACCGGCGTTTCGTGTCGTTTCCGCCACAGCGCGCAAACTGAACCGAAGGGGTGTCGGATACACGTTACGGCGCCTGTGTCAACCCCTGCGAAGACAGGACTACGCCCCTGACCTGCGCCGTTGATCCGAGCGCGTGGTAAAGTGGGTAAATCGAAAGGGGCATGGGACACATGATTTTCAAGGTCGGAGACACCGTCGTTTACCCCCATCACGGAGCGGCGCTGATCGAAGCGATAGAAACCCGCACCATCAAGGGTGAACCACGAGAGTACCTAGTTCTCAAAGTCGCTCAAGGCGATCTCACCGTCCGAGTTCCCGCAGACAACGCCGAATACGTCGGAGTGCGTGACGTCGTTGGGCAAGAGGGTCTCGACAAAGTCTTCCAGGTGCTGCGTGCACCGCACACCGAAGAGCCGACCAACTGGTCGCGCCGGTACAAGGCAAACCTCGAGAAGCTCGCTTCCGGCGACGTCAACAAGGTAGCCGAGGTCGTCCGCGATCTCTGGCGACGTGAGCAGGATCGTGGCCTCTCGGCAGGCGAGAAGCGCATGCTCGCCAAGGCGCGTCAGATTCTCGTCGGTGAGCTCGCGCTCGCCGAGGGAACGGACGAGGCCAAGGCCGACACCATTCTCGACGAAGTTCTCGCTGCAGCTTCGTAAGTGAGTTCGCATCTCGGTCCCGTCGTCGCGCTCGTTCCGGCGGCGGGCCAAGGCCTTCGCCTTCTGCGAGGTCAGCCGAAGGCATTCGTCGAACTCGGCGGCTCCACATTGTTGCAACGATCGGTCGACGGCCTGACATCGTCAGGGGCCGTCGACCGTGTTGTCGTAATGGTGCCCGCTGATCTGGTCGAACACACACGTGCACTGTTCGGTCCGTCCGTAACAGTCGTGGCGGGCGCCGCAGAGCGAACGGACTCCGTTCGCTCCGGTCTGTCCGAAGTAGGTGACGCCGGCATCGTGCTCGTACACGACGCCGCCCGCGCACTCACCCCACCGACATTGATCGCACGTGTCGTAGCGGAGGTCAGAGCGGGCCGTACCGCTGTCGTGCCTGCCCTCCCCGTGGCCGACACGATCAAATCCGTCGACATCATGGGCGCCGTGGTCGGCACACCCGACCGGAGCGCGCTACGTGCGATCCAAACGCCGCAGGGATTTCGAGCCGACCTGCTCCGCCGCGCCTACGCCGAGGCGTCGGGCACCGCGACCGACGATGCGGGTCTGGTCGAACGACTGGGCGAAACCGTCCACACCATCGTCGGTGACGCACTAGCTTTCAAGATCACTACGCCTCACGACCTTCTGTTGGCCGAGGCGATCGTCCTGCAGGAGAGCGTATGAGGGTCGGTATCGGCAGCGACGTGCATCCGATCGAAGTCGGTCGTCCGTGCTGGCTCGCAGGTCTGCTCTTCGAGGACGCAGACGGTTGTGAAGGCCATTCCGACGGTGACGTCGCCGCTCATGCCCTGTGTGACGCGCTTCTGTCGGCAGCAGGCCTGGGCGATCTCGGGTCCGTGTTCGGGACCGGACGACCCGAATGGGACGGTGTCAGCGGTTCGGCGATGCTCACCGAGGTGCGCCGACTGCTTACCGAGAGCGGCTTTGCCATCGGCAACGCTGCGGTGCAGATCATCGGCAACCGGCCCAAGATCGGACCGCGGCGCCTCGAAGCTCAGGAAACCTTGTCGACGGTGCTCGGAGCGCCGGTATCGGTATCGGCGACCACCACCGACGGACTCGGATTGACGGGTCGAGGTGAGGGAATCGCCGCCATCGCTACCGCACTTGTCGTGACGGAGTAAATGCACCGGTAGCATTGCTGGTCGTGACCCTTCACCTATACGACACCGAGACGAGGGCCCTGCGGGAATTTTCCCCCTTGGTCCCTGGCCATGCATCGGTGTATCTGTGTGGGGCGACGGTCCAGGGTGAGCCGCACATCGGTCACGTACGTAGTGGAGTCGCCTTCGACGTGTTGCGGCGTTGGCTTCTCGCCCACGACTACGACGTGGCGTTCATCCGCAACGTCACCGATATCGACGACAAGATATTGAACAAGGCACGCGACGCCGGCCGCCCGTGGTGGGAGTGGGCAGCGACGTTCGAGCGATCGTTCACCTGGGCGTACGACAAGCTCGGAGTACTTCCGCCCTCGGCCGAGCCGCGGGCGACCGGGCACATCACACAGATGGTCGAGCTGATCGAACGGCTCATCGCTTCCGGTCATGCGTATGCCGCGGAAGGTGACGTCTATTTCGACGTCGTCAGCTTCCCCGATTACGGCGCACTGTCCGGTCACAAACTCGACGACGTTCATCAGGGTGAGAGCGTCGGCGCCGGAAAGCGCGACCCGCGAGACTTCACGCTGTGGAAGGCTGCGAAGCCAGGCGAGCCGTCGTGGCCGACGCCGTGGGGCCGTGGCCGGCCGGGTTGGCATCTCGAATGCTCGGCTATGTGCGAGGCGTACCTCGGTCCGGACTTCGATATCCATTGCGGCGGTTTGGATCTGGTGTTTCCACATCACGAGAACGAGCGCGCTCAGAGCAAGGCTGCAGGCGACGGATTCAGCCGATACTGGCTCCACAACGGCTGGGTCACCATGGGCGGCGAGAAGATGTCGAAATCGCTCGGCAACGTCCTGTCCGTGCCGAATGTGCTGAAAAGCGTTCGACCGCAGGAACTTCGCTACTACCTCGGAAGTGCGCACTACCGTTCGATGCTTGAGTATTCGGACAATGCACTGCAGACGGCAGCGGTCACGTACCGCGGCATCGAAGGTTTCGTGAAGCGCACCGTCGAACGCGCCGGAGAGGTTCCGCTCGGCACGTGGACCGAGGACTTCGCCGCCGCGCTGAACGACGATCTCGGAGTACCCAAGGCCCTCGCTGCCGTGCATGCAACGGTGAAAACCGGCAACAGTGCGCTCGAGAGTGGGGACCTTTCCGGAGCCGTCGAGCAGGCGTCGAAGGTCAGGGCGATGCTGTCCATTCTCGGCGTCGACCCACTCGACCCGCATTGGGCAGCTGATTCGGGCGACAACGATGCCGTCGTCGGAGCCCTCGGTGTTCTGGTCGACGCCGAGTTGCAGCGCCGCGCACAGGCGAAGGTCGACAAGGACTGGGCCGCAGCGGACGCGATCAGGGACCGTCTGGCGAAGGCCGGAATAGACGTGACAGACACCCCCAACGGGCCCGAATGGTCCGTCGGGGCAACCAGTGGTACCGACGAAGCAGGGCAGTGATGGCAGGCAATTCCAGTAGGCGCGGCGCAGTTCGCAAGACAGGCACCAAGAAGGGGCAGGTCGCCGGATCCGGCGGTAACCGCCGCAGGGGCCTCGAAGGACGCGGTGCGACGCCACCAGCCGAGGCCAGGACGAAGCACCCCGCGTCGCGACGGGCCAAGCTTGCGGAGAAGTCCGCACAGAACCAAGGCGGCGGTGGCAGGCAGGGCGGCGGTCGCGTCGCGAGCAGAAAGAACGACGACGCTCCCGAGGTGGTGCTGGGTCGTAACCCTGTCGTGGAGTGCCTCCGCGCGGGTGTGCCGGCGACGGCTCTGTGGGTCGCTGTCGGCACCGACAGCGACGAGCGGCTCAAGGAGAGCATTCAGCGCGCCGCCGACGCCGGCATCTCGATTCTCGAGGTGCCACGCAGCGATCTGGACAAGCTCAGCGTCAACGGCCTGCACCAGGGTCTCGCGCTTCAGGTGCCGCCGTATCGCTACGCACACCCCGACGATCTTCTCGGTGCCGCTCGCGCACACCAGGAGTCTGCGATTCTCGTCGCGCTCGACAACATCACCGACCCCCGCAACCTCGGAGCTGTCGTGCGTTCCGTCGCTGCCTTCGGTGGCCATGGCGTCGTGATCCCGCAGCGTCGAAGCGCAAGCGTGTCCGCAGTCGCATGGCGCACGAGTGCCGGTGCGGCGGCCCGGCTTCCCGTCGCTCGGGCTACCAATCTGACTCGTACGCTCAAGGATTGGCAGACCAAGGGTGTCACCATCGTCGGCCTCGACGCCGAGGGCGACACCACGCTCGACGACTTCGACGCCAGCGGACCCGTCGCCATCGTCGTCGGATCCGAGGGCAAGGGCCTCTCGCGCTTGGTTCGTGAGACCTGCGATTCGATCCTGTCGATTCCGATGGCTGGGCCGGTCGAGTCGCTGAATGCATCCGTAGCAGCGGGCGTTGTGCTCGCCGACATCGCGCGTCAGCGTAGGCGGTAAGCGGCTTCGCCGCCCGTGCGTGGGTAGTGACACCCCAATGTCATTACGCACGCACGACCCGCGACGAATGTTAGGTTAGTCGAACCTAACGAAAGGGTTCGTCACGTGGCGTTCAACAGTGTGCGCGCAGTTGCGGGCATCGCAGCATTCGGTCTTGTTCTCGGTGTGGGCGCGTGTGCCTCCGATGCAGAGGAGAAGCCGGCGACCGAGACACGTTCTGTGGTGCACAAGCTCGGGACCACCGAGGTCCCCGTCGACCCCGAACGGATCGTCACCGTCGGCTACTCGGATCAGGACACTCTGCTTGCGTTCGCGGAGGTTCCGGTCGGGGTCACCGATTGGTATGGGGACTATCCGTACGCAACGTGGCCGTGGGCCCAGGACGCGCTGGGCGACGCCCAGCCTGAGGTGTTCAATCGGGGGCAGTTCACCGGGCAGGCCAACATCGCCTACGAGCAGATCGCCGCGCTGCAACCGGATCTCATCATGGCCCAGTACATCGATGTCAGCAGTGACGCCTATTCACGCTTGAGCGAGATCGCTCCCACCGTGACGGGCTCGCCCGACTACCCCGATTTCGGTATGCCGTGGCAGGAGAGCGTCCGACTTGTCGGCGATACTCTAGGGCAGTCCGACAAGGCTGCAGAGCTGGTCTCCGACGTCGATGCCGAACTGACCGCGCAACGGCAAGCTCATCCCGAGTTCGAGGGCAAGACCGTCGCGGTCGCCGAGGCCGGTGAACCGGGCAGCTTCTGGGTGCGGTCGCCGAACGACCAGCGTTCTCGTCTTCTCACGTCCTTGGGGTTCGTAATTCCGCAGCAGATTGCCGATCTCGCGGGAGACCAGGACGCATTCCAGATCAGCACCGAACAACTGGGAATGCTCGATCTCGATGTGCTGGTGTGGAACACGGGCAGTAGCGTAGGCACGAGCGATCAGGTCAAGGCAGTGCCGACGTATCAGGCCTTGAACGTCGCACGGGACGGCAGAGCCATCTTCGTCGATGATCCGATCGTGTCCGGTGCCTTGACGTGGGGCACGGTCCTGAGCCTGCCATTCGCAATCGACGCGCTCGTCCCACAGCTCGCCGAGGCTGCATCCAAGTAACGGCACGTGCGTGCGTAATGACACTCCGCTGTCATTACGCACGCACGGGCGCGAAGCGCACGACATCCCCCGGGCGTAGCTGGCCGAGGCGGGGAAGGTCGGCGCTGGTGACGACACCGATGACCGGGTAACCGCCGGTGACGGGGTGGTCGGCCAGGAACACGACCGGTTGACCGTCAGGAGGGACCTGAAGGGCGCCGACGACCATGCCTTCGCTGGGGAGTTCAGCGGTGCCCGAGCGTTCCAACGGTGCGACGCCATCGAGTCTGACGCCGACGCGGTCGGCTTCGGAGGTGACCGTCCATTCCTGGCCGAACAGTGCGGACGCGTCGGCGAACCAGTCGTCGCGGGGGCCGAGGATTACCCGGATGGGCCCGGAATCGATACGCGGTGGGGCCCAGGATGCGGCAGGCCAATCGGTCGACTCCCGGCCGATGGTGAGCACGTCGTTCGCAGCGAGCGGCGCTGGTCCGAGCTCGGCCATCGTGTCGGTCGATCTGCTTCCGAGAACCGGTTCGACGTCGATGCCGCCTCGGACCGCGAGATAGGTCCGAAGTCCGGAAATGGCTGTCCCGATGAACAATTCGTCCCCATCGGCGAGGTTGAGAGTGCAGTGCATCGCATCGCCGACGCCGTTGATCGTCACCGGCGCCCGAGCCCCGGTCGCCGCGGTCACGACGGGTCCGTGCGCTCGTATTCGCAGTCCGCCGAGAGTCGTCTCCACTGTTGCTGCGCCGAGCATGTTGCCTACCAGCCGATTTGCGGTGTCATGTGCGTCGCTGTCCGCAGCTCCGGAGCGGCCGACGCCGATGGACGAATATCCGAGCCTGCCTCGATCCTGGACTGTGGAAAGCGCACCCGGGGAGAGCACTTCGATGGAACTCATCGTTGCTCGAACCGGACGGTTGCTCCCGGTTGCAACAGGGCAGGTGGGTCGCGGTGAACGTCCCATAGCGGCGCATCGGTTCTTCCGATCAGCTGCCAACCGCCCGGGGAGCTGCGCGGGTAGATGCCCGAGAATTCACCCGCCAGCCCCACCGAACCTGCGGGCACCTTCGTGCGTGGTGTGTTGCGGCGAGGCACGTGCAGCCGATCGTTTTCGCCGACGAGGTAGCCGAATCCCGGCGCAAATCCGCCGAACGCAACGGTCCACGTCTGCTCCGTGTGTGCGCGGATAACCTCGTCGACGCTCATCGACGTGGCCTCGGCTACGTCACCCAGGTCCTCGCCGTTGTAGGACACTACGATGACCACGGGTTCGCTGTTTTCTGCTGCGGTGGAGTTCGCAGGATCTTTTGTGCGGACCCAATCGAGCACGCGATCGCGATTCCCGTTGTGCCGCACGAGGACGGTGCGCGCAGCGGGGACGAGGTCCTCGACTTCGTCGATCGGGGACTGGGCGAGAGACCGGTAGTACGTCATGGTCTCGGCCAAGTCGGAATACTCGACGAGCAATGCGTGATCTCCGCAGTCGTGGATGATCATCAGACGAACGCGGAGATGTCGATGTCGTTGTCGGACAGTGTATTACGGACTGCACGTGCCATCTCGAGTGCGCCGGGCGAATCTCCGTGCACGCAGACGGATTCGGCGTCGATGCTCACTGTCGAGCCGTCGATCGCCTCGACCACACCGTCGCGTACCAGCCTGAGTACCCGCTCGGCCACCGTGGACGGATCGGACAGGACTGCGCCGTCGATACGCCTGGATACCAACTCGCCGCTCGGGGTGTACGCACGATCGGCGAACGCCTCGGAGACGGTTCTCAGTCCGGCTCCGTGGGCTACGTCGAGGAATACGGAGCCGGGTAGTCCGAGGACAGGAAGAGTCGGGTCGTAGGTGCGTACGGCGTCGACCACGGCCTGCGCTTGCTCTCGATGGCTGACGATCGCGTTGTACAGCGCTCCATGAGGTTTGACGTAGGCGATCGCTGAACCGGCCGCCTGAGCGAGACCGTCGAGGGCGCCCATCTGGTACAGAACGTCGGCGGTCAGATCGGCAGGCTCGATGTCGATGAAGCGTCTGCCGAATCCGGCGAGATCGCGGTAACCGACTTGAGCGCCGATACGAACGGCACCATCCGCAGCAGCGCGACAGGTGTCGAGAATCGTCCGCGGATCGCCCGCGTGGAAGCCGCACGCGACATTCGCGCTCGTGACGACCGCCAACATGGCGTCGTCGTCACCTAGTTTCCAGGTACCGAAACTTTCGCCGAGGTCCGAGTTCAAATCGATGGAAGGCATCGGAGCCAAGTCTAGACCGCGAGCACCCGTCCTGAATTGGCCTTACGGCGAGATCCCACGGCACGGCAGACGAGGTAGATAACGAACGAGATCGTGGTCACGAAGGTCGACACGGGCACGCCGGGAGCCAGGGACAGCAGAATCCCGCCGACGGCCGCGGTTTCGGCGAACAGGATGGACAGCAGCGTCGCTTTCAGCGGGCTGGCAGTCACACGTGCGGCAGCGGCTGCGGGGGTGATGAGCAGCGACAGAACCAGCAGAGCACCGACGATCTGTACACCCAACGCGCAGGCTACGCCGACCAACACAGCGAAGACGACCGACAACGCCCGTACCGGGACGCCTCTGGCCAGTGCGACCTCCGGGTCGGTGCTGGCGAACAACAAGGGGCGGTAGACGACTGCCAGCACGATCAGCACGAGCACCGCGCAGATCAACAGCAACTGCAACCCGCTCTGCCCGACGCCGACGATTTGGCCGATGAGGAGCGAGAAGCTGGTGCCGGTACGTCCGGGGTACAGCCAGATGAAGAGCACCGACAGGCCGAGACCGAACGACATGATCACGCCGATGACCGAGTCGCGGTCGCGCGCCTTCGATCCGAGCAGCGCGAACATCACGGCCGCGACGACGGATCCGACGATCGCTCCGAGTCCGACGGTGATGCCCACGAGCAGTGCCGCCGATGCACCCGTCAGCGACAGCTCACTCGAGCCGTGAACCGCGAATGCCCATTGACGGCTGACGATGAGCGGTCCGAGCGCGCCCGCGAGCAACCCGAGGATGGCGGCCGCGATGAGTGCTTGTTGAACGAAGTCGTAGCTCAGCAGGTTCGCGGTGGTGCTGAAGTCGAAGATCTTGGAGAAGGCGTCTATGACTTTCTCGTTCACGACACGTCCTCGGTAGGTGGGTGGTGCGCACCCGCAGTTCCCAGCGCATCGATGGAGTCTCCGGTGCCGACGACGATGAGTCGGCCGCGGACTTTCAACACCTCGACCTCGGTGCCGTACAACTCCGAAAGCACCTCGGTGGTCATCACTTCGGCAGGTCGGCCGATACGGAACTTGCCGTCGACGATGTACACGACGCGATCGACGAGAGGAAGGATCGGATTGATCTCGTGGGTGACGAAGAGGACCGCGGTGCCGTGCTCCCGGCGTCGTCGATCGATCAGTTCGGACACCAACCGCTGGTTCGCGAGATCGAGGCTGAGCAAAGGCTCGTCGCACAGCAGGACCGACGGATCGCCGACGAGTGCCTGCGCGATACGCAGCCGTTGCTGCTCGCCGCCGGACAGCGTGCCGACGGGCGCGTCGGCGAATGCGCCTGCACCGACCTGTTCGATTGCGTCGTCGACGATTCGCCTGCGTTCACGCCGTCCCCGAAGTCCGATTCCCCACTGATGACCGTCCCAGCCGAGGCCGACGAGATCGCGCCCGCGCAGGGGCAAACCGTCGTCGATGCTGCGTTGTTGGGGAACGTAACCGACGCCCGACTGGCCGCGGCGAACCGGAGCATCGCCGATGGTGGCATCGCCCGTGGTCAGATGGTTCTGGCCGAGCAGGACCTTGAGCAGCGAAGTCTTGCCGGAGCCGTTGGGGCCAAGGACGGCGACGAATTCGCCGGCCTCGACGCTCAGGTCGAGGTTCTGCCACAGCGTGCGCTCACCGAACGCCAAACCGGCGTCGCGCAGTTCTACAGCAGACATGCGTTCATCTTCCCAGGGCCGTGCGTATCGGGCCTAGTCAGGATGCACTGAGTGCGGCTTGGAGATCCTCGGCCGCCTTGGTCTGCCACTCGATGTAGGTCAGACCTTCGGGCAGAGTTTCGGTGACCTCGACGACGGGCACACCCGCCGCTTCGGCGGTCGAGCGGATGTCCTGTGTGACGGCGTCCTGAGTCTGGGTGTTGTAGACCAGTGCTTTGACCGAGTTCGAGGTGAACAGGTCGCGAGTGGCTGCGATGGAGGCAGGCGACGGATCGTTGCCCTCCTCGATGGCGTCCTTGAAGTCCTCGGGCGTCTTGTCGTCCAAGCCGGATTCTTCGATCAGGTAGTGCGCAATCGGCTCGGTTTGTGCGACGGGCACGTTGCTGTGATCGGCGGCGATCTTCGCCGTCACGTCGGTGATGCCGTGCACCTGCTCGTGGAAGGTTTCGGCGTTGGCGGTGTACTGCGCGGCATTGTCGGGATCGAGCTGTCCGAGTGACTCTGCAATGGATTCTGCAGTGGCAGCGGCTACTTCGGCGTTGTACCAGACGTGTTCGTTGACCTCGCCGTGGCTGTGCCCATCGGTGTCGGCCGGCTCCGCTGTGTCGGCCGGCTCCGCGGTGTCCTCGTCGTGGGCGTGATCGGCATCGAGAAGGTCGAATGCGTTGACCGACGGCACGTTCTGGCCCTCGGAAGCGAGGATGTCGTCGATGAACTCGTCGTATCCGCCGCCGTTGTACACGACGAGCGACGCCTCGGCGATCTTGGCGGCGTCACCGGGGCTTGCTTCGTACGAGTGGGGGTCTGCCGACGGGTCGGCGATGATCGAGTCGACGGTGGCCAAGTCGCCTGCAACGGCTTCGGCGACGCTTCCCCACACGTTGGTCGAGGCGACGATGGTGATCGGTCCGTCGACTGCGGTTGCGGGCGCCGACGTCGTCTGGGTCTCGGTGTCCGAACTGCACGCGCTGAGGGTGAGAGTGGCGGCGCAGGACAATCCGACGAGCGCGGTGGTGGTACGACGCATGGGGGTGCTCCTGGAAGAAATCTAGATGCAATTGGAAACCGTTACCGTTGTACTCTAGCTATTTCCTGGTCACGGATCGAATCGGGCATCGGCTCCTCGATTTTCACTGGGACCCGGTTTGCGACTAACGTCCGAGTATGTCCAGGTCGAGGGAGCCGAGGCGCCCGGCAACGTTGGCGTCGATCGCCGCCGAGTTGAAGGTGTCGCGCACCACGGTGTCGAACGCGTACAACCGTCCTGACCAGCTGTCCCCGGAACTGCGCGAGCGAGTGCTCATGGCAGCCAAGCGTCGCGGCTACGCCGGGCCCGACCCGGTTGCACGGTCGTTGCGCACTCGCAAGGCAGGTGCGGTCGGTCTCGTGCTGACCGAGGCTCTCAGCTATTCCTTCCGTGACCCCGCCGCCATGGCGTTCCTCGCAGGCCTGGCCGAATCGTGCGAAGCAGCCGGACAAGGCCTTCTGTTGATACCCGCGGGCCCCGATCGCGACGACACCGCGGCTGCAGCCGTCGTCCAGCAGGCAGGAGTCGACGCGTTCGTCGTCTACTCCGTCGCCGACGACGACCCGTACCTCCAAGCGGTGCGCGAGCGGCACCTGCCGATCGTCATCTGCGATCAACCACGAGGTGTGCCGGAAGCTGCCCTCGTCGCCATCGACGACCGTGCCGCGATGAAACTCATTGCCGACCAGGTGATCACGCTCGGTCACAAGCACATCGCAGTGCTGTGCATGCGGCTCGGACGTGACCGACGCGATGGCGTCGTACCGCCGGGAAGGCTTGCGGACAGTCACTTTCACGTCCAACGCGAACGCATTGCGGGCGTCAAGGATGCGATGGCGGACGCTGGGCTCGACCCGGAGACCTTGACGGTCGTCGAACGGTTCGAGCACACCACCAGATCCGGCCACTCCGCGGCTGCCCAAGCGCTGCAAGCGAACCGAGAGACCACGGCCATGCTCTGCACCACCGACGTACTTGCACTCGGTGCCTTGAACTTCGCCAAGGTTACCGGCATCGACGTTCCAGGTCAGCTGACGGTCACCGGTTTCGATGGCGTCGAGGGTGCCATCCGTGACAACCTCACCACCGTCCGTCAGGACGCGGAGGAAAAGGGCAGGCGCGCGGGCGCTCTGCTGATGTCCACCTCGCGGTCGGGCGTCGTGTCGACGGAATTCCTACCCACCGAACTGGTCAAGGGGCGTACGGCGGGTCCGCCGCCGGCCGGGTGAGCCGCCGCCCCTTCCGCTTGAATGGACCCGAGTAGCTATCTGACCGTATGAATGGACCATTCGAGCGATCCGAGGCCGGTCAGCTCAGCAACGCCGCACACCTGAGCAGCCCGAGGTGACTGTAGGCCTGTGGGTGGTTGCCGAGGGAACGTTCGGCGACGGGGTCGTACTCCTCGCTGAGCAGTCCGGTTGGACCGGCTGCGCTGATGAGCTGTGCGAACAGTGCTTCGGCCTCGGAGCGTTGGCCGGTCAGCAGGTATGCCTCGACGAGCCAGGCGGCACAGAGGTGGAATCCGCCCTCCCCGCCGGGCAGGCCGTCGTCGTGGTGGTAGCGATACACCGTCGATCCGCTGCGTAGTTCGGCCTCGGTTGCGGTGACGGTCGCTGCGAACCGTGGATCTTCGGGGTCGATCAAGCCGGACAGTCCGATGTGCAAGGTTGCCGCGTCGAGATCGGTGCCGTCGTATGCGGCGGTGTAGGACTGCACTTCCTCGTTCCAGCCTTGGTCGAGGACTTCGGCGTGGATCGTCGAACGCAGTGTTTCCCAACCGGGTTCGGTCTCGCGACCGAAAGTCGACGCCAGGGTGAGCGCGCGGTCGATCGTCATCCACCCCATCACCTTCGAGTACACGTGGTGACGAGGGTTGCCGCGGATCTCCCAGATGCCGTGATCGGGTTCGGACCAGCGGCGCTCGACGGCTTCGACCATCGAGCGAACGAGTGACCAATCATCCTCGGACAGAGCATCTTTGCCGTGGAGCCCCTTCGCCTGGCGTGCGTGCGCTAGCGAAGAGATCAGGTCGACGATCGGCCCGAACACGTCGAGCTGGACCTGCTGGTTCGCCGCATTCCCGACGCGCACCGGCCGGGAACCGGCATAGCCGGGGAGTTCGTCGATGACGGCCTCGGGCGGCAGGCCGAGGCCCCAGATTGTGTACAGCGGGTGCAGGCGCTCGGGACCTGGAACCGATTGCAGCACATTGTGAATCCAGGATAGGTAGTTCTCGGCTTCGACCGTCGAGCCTACGTTGACCAGAGCCGACGCCGTCAGTGCCGCGTCGCGGAGCCAGCAGTATCGGTAGTCCCAGTTCCTGACGCCACCGATTTCCTCGGGAAGCGACGTGGTTGCTGCGGCCATGATGGAACCGGAGGCGGCGTGGACCAGTCCTCGGAGAGTCAGCGCCGAACGCTTCATCAGGTCTCGCTTGAGTGGGGGCAGGGTGAGGCCGTCGGCCCAGTCCTTCCAGTAGGTCTCAGCGTGTCGACGCCGCTCCTCCTCGGGCACTTCGGAAGGTCCGAGATCGTCCGTGCCCAAACGCAGTTCGAGAACAATGGGACTCGTCGACGGGTCCACCTCCGCGTGCGCGGTTTGCTGAGCCCCGTCGGACACGACATTCCACCGCACGCCAGGACTGCGCAGCACCATCGGGTCGGCGGTGCCGTAGATGCGCAGACCGTCGGCCTCCGGCTCGAGCCGTACCCACACCTTGCCGAACTCCGGCCTCGGCGCGAACGTGATCACGGCGGTCGCCTTGCCTGTGATGACGCGGGTCAGCGACGTCTGACCGTCCGGCACGTCGTGCGGGAGGTAGTCGGTGACCTGCAGGCTCGACCACTTCGTCTGCACGGTCATGGTCCCGTCGACATACTGCTGACTCAACGGCAGCGCGGCCCGGGTCGGGCCGACGCTGAAGTGGCCTGCCTCGTTGCCGCCGAGCAGGTGCGCGAAGATCGCTGCGGAGTCAGGTTCTGGATGGCACAGCCAGGTCATGTTCGCGTCCGGCGTCACGAGTGCGACGGCGTTGGGGCTAGCCAGCATCGTCAAGCGCTCGATTCGGGGCGCGTCGGCGCCGGACAGCCACTGGCGACGCTCCTCGAGCAGGAACGCCAGAGCCAGGGCGACCTGCTCGGTGCTCTCGATACGAAATTCGGCCGCGCTGTCTCCAGCACCGACCTTGACGCCGATGTCGGGACCGTGGAGGCGAGCGAACGCCTTCTCGTCGGTGGTGTCGTCACCGAAGAACACGGCGGCCGTCGCACCTTCCTGGTGACGAAGTATGTCGAGAGCAACGCCCTTGTCGGTGACGATGACGGCGAGTTCGATGACCGACTTACCTTCGGTGACCTGCACGCCATCGCGGAGAGCAACACCTTCGCGGACGGCGTTCAACGCGCGTTCCGCGTCGCCGGGTTCGGCGTTGCGTACGTGAAGCGCAGCGCTCGCGGGCTTCACTTCCACCCCGACGCCAGGGAACCTACTGGCAATCGACTCCATCTCGGTGGAGATGTCGGCGAGCAGCTTCTTGGCTTTGTCGTCGATGGCATGGATGAAGCCGACATCGAACTCGCTGCCGTGGCTTCCGACCAGTTGCACTTCGGCAGGTAGGCGCGACAGCGTCGCGAGGTCACGGAGGGCACGACCGGAGATGACGGCGGCGGTGGTTCCAGCGAGCGTCGCCAGACCGCGCATCGCGCTCACTGCCTCGGCGTGCGGAAACGCCTTCAACGGATCGGAGACGATGGGAGCCATCGTCCCGTCGTAGTCGGAGGTGACGAGCAGTCGGGGGGTCCTGGCAACGCCGATGAGGGCGCGGCGAAGTTCCAGCGGTAGATCCTGTGCAGTCACCTCAAAGAATCTAGGCGATGAAGAGGAAACCGGCTCACTCGGACGCCGAGCGTCACCCCAGAGCTTTGGAGTCTCCGAGCAGAAGATCGACGGTCAGTTCGAGGCGTGCGGCGACGTCCGTCGCGGAGGATCGCCGGGTCAGCCACGCGACGAGATTCGACAGCCACACATCACTGATGACGCGAGCGATGCTGAGCTGCAACTCAGTCGGCTCGCCGTCGCTCATCGCCTTTGCGAACAGCCGGTCCATCAGACGACCGACCTGATCGACCTCGGCGGCGGCGGATGCGTCGGCGAACATGAAGGCGCGGGTCATTGCCTCGGTGAGTAGCGGGTCACGTTGCATGGCACGTGTGATCTGTCCGAGTATCAGGTGCATGCGCTCCTGTGGCGTCTGGCCGGGCGGGAGTTTGCGCCTGGAATCGATCTTCTCGAATTCCCTCGCAAGAGCGGAAACGAGCAGGTGCACCTTGGAAGGGAAGTAGCGGTACAGCGTCCCGACGGCGACATCGGCCCGTTCGGCAACGGCGCGCATCTGGACGGCTTCGTATCCGCCCTTCGACGCAAGGGCCAAAGTCGAGTCCAGGATTCGCTTGCGGCGTTCACGCTGAGCGTTGGAACTCAGGTCGTCGTCCGTGAGCACACCGACCGATCGCAGCGGCGTGAGATCCGACGCTCCGTTGTTGTCCTGAGGGCCGTCAGACCCCGACCGAGTTGATGAGGTCATCGACGTTATTCCTATCCACCTTGACTCGCGACCAGCTAGCGTATTAGAACACGTTCTAGATGAAAAAGTCATCACGAGAACTGGGGAAACCATTGTGACAATTGCCACGACCGAGGATCAGCGCGATATCCAACGATCGATCAGATCGTGGGTTTCCTCGGCGGGACCGATCGAAACATTACGCGGTGACGAGTGTGGTAGCTGGGCGACGCACTGGCAGGCCCTCATCGACATCGGGCTGTTCTCGGTCGCGGTTGCCGAGGACGCGGGCGGCGCAGGCGGAAGCGTCGCGGACCTGGCGTCGATGCTGGAGGAGACGGGCGCGGGGCTGGTGGGTGGGCCTGTCCTGTCGACGGCGCTGGCCGCGATCCTCCTCGGGCGTAACGGCATACCGTGGGACGGGTCGCCGTGCGCGGTCGCTCTGTCGGGAGAGCCGGTTGCGGCGAGAGCCGAGGGCGATGCGGTCCGGCTCGACGGCACGGTCGAGATCGCGCAGGGAGCCGCGGACGGAGTCTCGTTGCTGCTTCCGCTCGATAGAGGGCGGGAAGGTGAATGGTGCATCGTGCCGTCGGACGCGTCGGGGGTGCAGATCGCGGCGGTCGTCGGTGTCGATCGAAGTGTTCCCCTCGCGCGGGTCTCACTGGATGCTGTCACCGTCGACGCGAGCGACATTCTGCAGCTGTCCGATGCCGGGGTCCGCGACCTTGCCGTCACGCTCGCGGCCGCCGAAGCCGCGGGGATCGCCGGATGGTGCTTGTCGAC
Organism: Rhodococcus sp. P1Y; assembly: GCF_003641205.1. Classification (NCBI taxonomy): domain Bacteria; kingdom Bacillati; phylum Actinomycetota; class Actinomycetes; order Mycobacteriales; family Nocardiaceae; genus Rhodococcus; species Rhodococcus sp. P1Y. Next base: position 5,817,025 of record NZ_CP032762.1, on the reverse strand, counting down.
AGCCGTCGAACACGCCAAGTTCCGCGAGCAGTTCGGTGCGCCGATAGGTAGTTTCCAAGCGGTCAAACATCTGGCCGCGGAGATGCTGTGTCGGGTCGAGAAGATTCGAGCGTCGGCGTGGGATGCCGCAGTCGCGGCCGATTCGGCGCCCGAGGAATTTCCGTTGTCCGCGGCGGTGGCAGGCGCGATTGCGCTCGATGCCGCCGTCGACACAGCCAAGGACTGTATTCAGATCCTCGGTGGGATCGGGTTCACCTGGGAGCACGACGCGCACCTGTACCTGCGACGGGCGTTGTCGTTGCGCCAGCTGCTGGGCGGCACAGCGTCGTGGCAAGCCCGCGTGACGGAACTGACCCGAGCCGGGGTTCGTAGACAATTGACCGTGGATCTCGGCGATGCGGAGGAACTCCGGCACCGGGCTCGCGACGAGGTTCGCGAGCTGTTGTCCGTCAGCGACACTCGGGCGGCGCTGGCCGAGTCCGGACTGGCTGCCCCGCATTGGCCGAGGCCGCACGGCCGCGACGCAAGTGCCGCCGAGCAATTGCTCTACGCCGAGGAACTGCATCGAGCCGGCCTCGCTGCACCGGACCTGGTGATCGGGTGGTGGGCGGTGCCGACCATTCTCGAGCACGGAACGCACGAGCAGATCGAACGTTTCGCGGGCCCGACGTTGCGCGGCGACATCACCTGGTGCCAACTCTTCAGCGAGCCCGAAGCCGGGTCGGATCTGGCGTCGCTGCGGACGGTGGCGACGAAGGTCGACGGCGGGTGGACGCTGCAGGGACACAAGATTTGGACCTCGCTCGCGCGTGAGGCCGATTGGGCGATCTGTCTGGCGCGGACCGATCGCGACGCACCGAAACACAAGGGGATCAGCTACTTTCTCGTCGACATGAGATCGCCGGGGATTCGCGTGGAACCACTCCGCGAGATCACCGGTGACGCTGTGTTCAACGAGGTGTTCCTCGATGCGGTCTTCGTCCCCGAGGACGGGCTCGTCGGTATCGAGAACGACGGTTGGAAGCTGGCACGCACGACGCTCGCCAACGAGCGCGTCGCGATGAGCAACGGATCCACGCTCGGGTCGGCGTTGGAGGACGTGGTCGAAGAGACCCGCGAAATCGGCGGAATCGAGGCACGTCTAGGAAGTCTCGTCGCCGACGCTCTCGTCGGATCGCTGCTCGAGTTCCGATCGACGTTGCGACGCCTCGGCGGGCAGGACCCGGGTGCCGAATCCTCGGTACGCAAGTTGGTGGGGGTCCGTCATCGTCAGGATCTGGCCGAGTTCGCGCTGGAGGTGTCGGGCCCCGCCGGCGCCGTGGACGGGCCGCTGGCGAAGGAAATGCTGCTGACGCGGTGCCTGTCGATCGCGGGTGGAACGTCGCAGATTTTGCTGACGGTCGCGGCTGAAAGGATTCTCGGGTTGCCGAGGCGCTGACGCGCCCGTGCGCGCGTACTTACGTTCGGCGGTAACTACGCACGCACGACCCGGGTCTGGTGAAACCCAGCCGAAGGTGTTAAAAATAGAACACGTTCTACCAACTTTCATCTCAGGTCGAGGCAGGTGTTCAGGCGTGGATTTCGGACGAGATTCGACCCAGGCGACCGTTGCCGACATGGTCACCGGGTTGGTGGCGCGTCAGCCCGAGGATCTGTGGGCGGCGCTGTCCGATGCCGGGTTGGTGACGATGCTGCTGCCCGAATCTGCAGGCGGCGACGGACTCGGTCTGCCGGAGGCGGCGGCTGTGCTCACTGAACTTGCACGGGCGGCCGCGGTCGGACCAGCCCTCGCCACCATCGGGTTCGGTATGGTTCCGCTCGCGACGCTGTCGCCGGACGCAGCAGCAGGCGTGCCGCCCGGATCGATTCTTACCGCGGCTTTGGCGGAACCGGGCAGAGCGTTCCCTCGGGTGCCCGTTACAGCGGCCGAGACGGACGGCGACGGTGTGCGAGTCACGGGTACGAAGGTCGCCGTCCCCTACGCCGAGCAGGCCCACCTCGTTCTCGTGCCGACATCTCGGGGTGTCGTGCTGGTGGACCCCCACTCTGATGGAGTGCAGCTGACTCGAACGCCGTCGTCTTCGGGAGACCCCGAGTATGTGATCGAATTCGATTCGGCACCAGGCAAACTGATCAGTGCGGAGATCGAGACGCTGTATCGTGTCGCGATCGCGGCGATCGGCGCCGTCGCCGACGGTCTCGCGACAGGCGCCGCGGAGCTGACAGCAGCCCATCTCGCCAGTCGACATCAATTCGGCAAGCCGCTCGCGACGTTCCAAGCCGTCGCAGGAGAGATCGCCGACGTCTACGTCACCGCCAGGACCATTCACGTCGCAGCGGTATCTGCAATCTGGCAGGCCGGCAATCGGCGCCCCGACGACGATTCGGATGTCCTCGCCTACTGGATCGCGGCCGAGCTTCCCGCCGCGATGCAGATCTGTCATCACTTGCACGGTGGGATCGGCGTGGACGTCACGTATCCCATGCACCGGTATTACTCTGCCGCAAAGGATCTCGCTCGCCTCGTCGGCGGGTCGTCTTACCGGCTCGATCTCGTGGGGGCAGCATGTTCGTCGAACTGACCGAAGAGCAACTGAAACTGCAAGCCGAGCTGCGCAACTACTTCGCCGACCTCGTCAGCGAACACGACGCCGACATCATGATGACCGAGCGTCACGGTGAGACGTATCGAAAGATCATCAAGAAAATGGGTTCCGACGGCTGGCTCGGGGTCGGCTGGCCGAAGGAGTTCGGTGGCCACGGTTTCGGCGACATCGAGCAGTCGATCTTCGTCAACGAGGCTGCCCGCGCCGATGTCCCGCTGCCCGCCGTGACACTGCAAACCGTCGGGCCGACGCTGCAGAAGTTCGGCACGGAAATACAGAAGGACATGTTCCTACCCAAGATCCTCTCGGGCGATGTGCACTTCGCGATCGGGTACACCGAACCCGAGGCCGGTACCGATCTCGCGTCGCTCCGTACGACGGCCGTGAAACAGGGCGACGAGTACATCGTCAACGGACAGAAGATCTTCACCACCGGCGGTCACGACGCGGACTACATCTGGCTGGCAGTTCGTACCGGAGCACCGGATTCGCGTCATCGCGGCATCTCGATGCTGATCGTCGACACGCGCGATCCAGGGTATTCGTGGACGCCGATCATCACGTGCGACGGCGCGCATCATGTCAACGCCACCTACTTCAACGACGTCAGAGTCCCTGTGGACATGCTGGTCGGTGAGGAGAACGCAGGCTGGCGGCTCATCACCACGCAGCTCAATCACGAACGGGTCATGCTCGGCCCTGCCGGTCGGATAGCGGGACTGTATGTGCGACTGCGGAGGTGGGCCGAGCAGCACGCGCTTCTCGAGGAACCCGACGTCCAGCGGACTCTCGGCGAGATCCACGCGACCTTCCGCATCAACGAATTGCTCAACTGGCAAGTGGCGTCCTCCGCTGCGGAATCGGTCGACATCGCCGATGCTTCGGCGACCAAAGTCTTTGCCACCGAACGTATTCAAAGGATCGGGCGGATCGCCGAGGAGATGGTGGGGCGGCACGGAAATCCGGCCGATTCGGATACCGCGACGCTGATGGACTGGCTGGACAAGCAGGTCAAACGCAATCTCGTCATCACGTTCGGCGGTGGAGTCAACGAGGTGATGCGCGAGTTGATCGCGACCTCCGGTCTCGGATTGCCGAGGGTGATCCGGTGACCGACATTCTGGATGCGGCCGAGCGAATCCGAGCTGCGGGGGACAGTGCTCCGCGAGCGGGCCGGGATCCCGTCAACCAGCCGATGATCAACAATTGGGTCGAAGCCATAGGGGACGCAAATCCAATCTACGTCGATGACGCGGAGGCCAAGGCCGCGGGTCATTCGGGGATAGTCGCACCGCCCGCAATGGCGCAGGTCTGGACGATGGGTGGTCTGCATCGAACGAGATCCGCCGACGATCCGCTCGGGCAGATCATGGAAATCCTCGACGACGCAGGATTCACGTCCATCGTTGCCACAAATTGCGAACAAACGTACCACCGCTATCTCCAGCTTGGCGAAGAGGTCTCTCTGACAGCACGATTGGATGACGTCGTCGGGCCGAAGAAGACCGGACTCGGCCTCGGCTGGTTCGTCACCGTACGAAATACCTGGTGGGTGGACGGCCAACCCGTGGCCGACATGCTGTTCCGGGTTCTCAAGTTCGCTCCTACCGCACAACCTGACGTGACCGACCAGATCCGCCCCGTCGCCTCGCAGGAAACCGAGTTCTTCTGGGAAGGAGCCAAACTGGGAGAACTAAGAATCCAATGCGTCGACGACGGCTCCCTGCGGCACCCTCCGATCCCGGCCATCTGGCAGGACAAGGACAAGCCCATCGACTACGTGGTGGCCAGTGGGCGCGGGACCGTGTTCAGCTACGTCGTCCACCACGCTCCGAAGGTGCCGGGGCGATCACTGCCTTTCGTGGTCGCACTCGTCGAACTCGAAGAAGGAGTCCGCATGCTCGGGGAACTGCGAGGAGTAGAGCCGGCCGTCGGCCTCGAGGTCGAGGTGGAGTTCGTCCGCGTCGACGACGAGCTGACCCTTCCGGCATGGAGGGCGAGGACATGATCGCACGCGTGGGTGATGTACTGCCGGAACTGCAGATCACAGCGGACCCGACGTTCGTGGTGTCGACGGCGTTGGCCACCAGGGACTTTCAGGATGTCCATCACGACCGAGACAAGGCGATCGAACGGGGGTCGAAGGACATCTTCGTCAACATCCTCACCGACACCGGACTCGTGCAACGGTTCGTCACCGACTGGGCCGGGCCGTCGGCCCAGCTACGCTCGATCGCTCTGAAACTCGGTGTCCCGTGGTACGCCTACGACACGCTGACGTTGACCGGGACCGTGTCCTCGGTCGAGGACGGGGAAGTTACCGTCGACGTCCTCGGTCGAGACTCGTTGGGTGATCACATCACCGCGACCGTGAGGGTGTCGTGACCGGGCTGTCGGGACGCGCCGCGATCGTCGGGATCGGTGCGACCGACTTCTCCAAGGACTCGGGCCGGAGTGAATTGCGCCTGGCCGCAGAAGCTGTGACATCTGCGTTGGACGATGCCGGTCTCACGCCCGCGGACGTCGACGGACTGACGTCGTTCACGATGGACACCAACACCGAGACCGCAGTCGCTCGTGCCGTTGGTATCCCGAACCTGAAGTTCTTCAGTCGAATTCACTACGGCGGCGGTGCGGCGTGCGCGACGATTCAGCAGGCGGCGATGGCCGTCGCGACGGGTGTCGCCGATGTCGTCGTCGCATACCGCGCGTTCAACGAACGCTCGGGAGCACGTTTCGGGCAGGTCGCCTCGCACCTCGCCGCCGCCCCGACCTCGTCGGGAATCGACGCGGGCTGGTCGTACCCGCATGGACTGGGAACCCCCGCGTCCTTCGTTGCGATGGTCGCGCGTCGGTACATGCACGTGTACGGCGCTACGAGTGAGGATTTCGGGAAAGTTGCCGTCGCCGACCGAAAGCACGCTGCGAACAATCCGGCCGCGTTCTTCTACGGCAAGCCGATCACCCTGGAGGACCATCAGAATTCGCGGTGGATCGCCGAACCGCTGCACCTTCTCGATTGCTGCCAGGAGTCCGACGGCGGAATCGCAATTGTTGTGACCAGCGCCGAACGTGCGAAAGACCTTCCGAACCCGGCTGCGGTGATCACCGCCGCAGCACAGGGGAGCGGACCGGATCAATACATCATGACCAGCTACTACCGCGACGCCATGACCGGCTTGCCCGAGATGGGTCTCGTCGGCGACCAACTGTGGGCGCAGTCCGGACTGACACCGTCGGATATGCAAATGGCTGTGCTGTACGACCACTTCACCCCGTTCGTCTTGATGCAACTCGAGGAGTTGGGGTTCTGCGGGCGCGGCGAGGCGAGGGATTTCATCGCGGACGGGGCCATCGAACTGGGCGGCAGACTGCCCCTCAACACCCACGGCGGCCAACTGGGCGAGGCCTACATCCACGGAATGAACGGAATTGCCGAGGGCGTCAGGCAGATTCGGAAAACCTCGGTGAATCAGGTGCCGGACGTGGACAACGTGCTGGTGACGGCGGGGACAGGTGTTCCTACGTCGGGTCTGATTCTGTCGAGGAGTTGATCATCGCCGACGCAGATTCGGTGACGATCTCGAGCATGGCCTTCTCGGCGGCGGCGGCATCGCCTGCTTGAATCGAGGAGGCGACGACGCCGTGCAACCGGATGGCCTCCGGATCGGCCTGATGCGGCATCAGTGCGTGCCTGGTGCGGCCGGCCAACACCTCGACGACGATCTCGGACATCGAGCGCAGCATGGGATTACCCGACGCGGCAAGCAACGTCCGATGGAAGTCCGAGTCGTGCCCGAGGTAGGCGTCGGAGTTCGCGGCACGGGAGGTGGCCGACATGCCGATCACGGCCGCTGTGAGCTGACCACAATGCTCGGGGGTAGCGCGGGTCGCTGCGAGCCGCGCAGCCAAAGGCTCTATACCCGAGCGCAGTTCACTGAGAATGAGAAGTTGCGCAGACCGATTGGGTCCGGCGAGCTGCCATCGGATCACCAGTGGGTCGAGCGAGTTCCAGTGTGACGAGTCGAGCACCGTTATTCCCACCCTGCGGCGAACGGTGAGCAGTCCGAGCGACTCGAGAACGCGGACGACTTCACGAACCACTGTCCGGGAAACCTCGAACCGGACGGCGACGTCGTCGGCCGAGATGCGCGTGCCGACCGGCACAGTTCCGTCCACGATGTCCCGTCCCAGTTTGTCGAGTACGGAATCGTGTAATTGCAGGAACTCTGCGCGTGCTTCGGCCACCACTGTTCGATCGTGCCACGTATGCGTGAGGTTCTCTTGTCGCTAGTGTTGGCGCAGGGAGGACGAACACTATGAACAACAGAGAAGATGTGCAGTTCACGTCCGGCGGAGTGACGTGCCGGGCGTGGTTCTACGAGGGAACACCCGGCGCGCCCGTGGTGGTGCTCGGGCACGGGCTCGGGGGCGTCAGAACCATGCGACTCGATGCTTTCGCCGAGCGCTTCGCGGCCGAAGGATATTCGTGCCTGGTGTTCGACTACCGTCATTTCGGCGACAGTGACGGCGAGCCGCGCCAGCTTCTCGACATAGACCGTCAGCTCCAGGACTGGGCCGCGGCGATCGCGTACGCGCGTACACGAGGAAGCGGTCGCGTGGTGCTGTGGGGGACGTCGTTCGGCGGCGGGCACGTCATCGTGGCGGCAGCACGAGACGGTGACATCGCTGCTGTCGTGTCGCAGTGTCCGTTCACCGACGGACTCGCATCCGCGCTGGCCACGAACCCGCTCGTGGCGGCAAAAGTCACCCTCCGTGCTCTCGGCGATCGGGTTCGCGGGACGATCGGCCGAACGCCGAGGATGATCCCGCTGGCAGGTCCTCCCGGCTCCACGGCACTGATGTCGACACCCGATGCACTCGACGGCTACCTCGCGCTGCTGCCGGAGGCCGGCACCTTTCGAAACGAAGTGTTTGCCCGCGTCGGCCTCGACATCCCTCTCCGTCGTCCGGGACGGCACGCGTCGAAGGTGGCGTGTCCGATCCTGTTCTCGGTGTGCGAAACCGACTCGGTCGCGCCCGCCAAAGCCACATTGCGCCATGCAGCACGGGCGCCCAGGGGAGAAGTGCGGCTCTACCCGGAAGGCCATTTCGCAATTTACGTCGGCGAAGCCTTCGAGCGGGTCGTGGCCGATCAAATCGAGTTCCTCCTGCGCTGCGCACCTGTTCGGAACTAGCCCGACCCTGCGTCCGGGGTTTTGCGGGCTCTGGGGTTTTCGCGTGCCCGGGAGGTGACCGAAAGAGACGTTCGCTGCGGTCGCGTGCAGCAAAACACCGCCAATGAGTAGTACGAATCCAAACTGCTATTGCTATTTGTATGACTATTGGGGATAGTGAGCCGTGTCACCTCGACGGTCGAGGCTGACGTACCTCACTGAGACAGGGTGAACCATGCTGACGACGCTTGCTCAAGCTGCCGAGGACGCAACGGCGTCGGATGCGCAGCTCATCACCGCGGCCGTGGTCGGCGTCGCGGTCATCATCGCTTTGATCACTTGGCTGAAACTGCACCCGTTCCTCGCGCTCTCGATCGGTGCGGTCGGAGTGGGTATCGCCGCCGAGCTGGGGGCAGCCGATTCGGTGGCTGCCTTCGTGCAGGGCTTTGGCTCGACGATGGGCAGCGTCGGCATCCTCATCGGCTTCGGCGCGATGTTCGGCAAACTTCTGGCCGACTCCGGCGGCGCGGACCGTGTCGTCGACACGCTGGTCGGACGATCCTCGCCGGCGATGCTGCCGTGGACGATGGCTCTCGTGGGCGCCGTGATCGGCCTGCCGATGTTCTTCGAGATCGGCCTCGTATTGCTGATGCCGGTGATCATCCTCGTCGCCCGCAGATCGGGTCAGTCGTTGATCAGGATCGCAATCCCGACGCTCGCCGGACTGTCTGCCATGCACGGACTCGTACCACCGCATCCGGGCCCGCTGGTTGCGGTGTCCGCGCTGAACGCGAACCTCGGCCTCACTCTCGGCCTGGGTGTCATCGTCGCAATTCCGACCGTCGTCGTTGCCGGCCCGCTGTTCGGCAAGCTGGCCGCGAAATGGGTCGACGTTCCTGTTCCCGCGTTGTTCGAGACCTCCGACGAGGACGAAGGATCTCGCCGACGGCCGACGTTCGCAGCGACTCTGGCGGCCATCTTGCTCCCGGTCGTTCTGATGCTGGGCAAAGCGGCCGCGGATGTTGTTGCTGCCGACTCGAACTCGCCTCTCAAGAATCTTCTCGACTTTCTCGGCACACCTGTCGTCGCGTTGGGGTTGGCCGTCCTCGCCGGTATCGGACTGCTCGGCCGCGGTGGCGGCATGGACCGTCCCACGGTTGCGAAATCCCTCGAGAGTTCGTTGCCTCCCATCGCCGGAATCCTTCTGATCGTCGGCGCGGGTGGCGGTTTCAAGCAGGTCCTCATCGACACCGGAATCGCCGATGTGATCGCCGACGCCATCTCGGCAAGCAGTCTGCCGGTTCTGTTCTTGGCGTGGCTGGTGGCGGTGTTGATTCGCGTCGCGACAGGATCGGCGACGGTTGCAACGGTCACGGCGTCGGGAATTCTGGCTCCTGTTGCCGCAGAACTGTCTTCGACGCACGTGTCGCTGATGGTTCTGGCGATCGGCTCGGGATCGTTGTTCTTGTCGCACGTCAACGACGCAGGCTTCTGGTTGGTGAAGGAGTACCTGGGAACCTCCGTAGTGCAGAATTTGAAGACATGGAGTGTGATGGAATGCGTCATCTCGGTGACGGGCCTAGCCGGTGTGCTCGCGTTGAGTGCGGTGATCTGACGTGACGACCGAGCTGACCCCGCATCCCGTACTCGTCATCATGGGCGTCTCGGGATCCGGAAAGTCAACTGTGGCAGGAATTCTCGCCGGTGCGCTCAAATGGGATCTCCAGGAGGGCGACGACCTGCATCCCGAGGCGAACGTGGAGAAGATGGCGTCCGGTCAGCCGTTGACCGACGCTGATCGATGGCCTTGGCTCGGGACGATCGCTGAATGGATTCGTGCGCACACGAGTGTGGGTGAACCCGGAATCGTGACGTGCTCCGCGCTCAAGCGCAGTTACCGAGACGTCCTCGCGGAAGGCTCCGAGGGGCGCGTCGTCTTCGTTCACCTCGCCGGAACGAAGGATCGGATCAGCGGACGGCTCAATGCGCGGATGAACCACTTCATGCCGAGCGGGCTGTTGGACACCCAGCTCTCGACGTTGGAGCCGATCGAACCGGACGAGGCCGCCATTGTTGTCGATGTGGGGCCTCCACCTGCGGAAATCGCTGCTCGAATCATCGAGGAACTCGAGCGCAAGAACGCGGTATGAAGCAGCAGTGCTGGTTTTTAGGCATACGAATGAACGACATTGTTGCAAAAAGTATGGTGAATGCGGGAGAGTGAACTGGTTCACTGAATACTCGCGCACGCGGACAGGTCACGAGCCTTCGACGCGGCAGTACATGTGAGGAGACGTCCGATGGTGAGAGGTGTGCCGTCGAGACCGGTCGAGCTGCCGGTGCCGAACGCCGACGTCTGGGATTGGCAGCTCGACGGCCTGTGCCGCGGCTACGACTCCTCGGTCTTCTACCACCCGGAGGGTGAACGAGGACGCGCTCGCGCTACGCGTGAACGGCGCGCGAAAGACATCTGTGCGAGGTGCCCGGTGCTCGAACAGTGCCGATCCCATGCGCTGTCCGCCAACGAGCCCTACGGCGTGTGGGGCGGAATGTCGGCCCACGACCGGGCCGACTACTACCGCGGGACCGCCCGACTGGCCTAATCTCGCCTTGTGGTCGAACCGCAGAAGGTCACCCCGGTGCGGGGATGGGATGTCGCGGTCTCGATGACCGCTTTGGTGTTCACTCTGATGTTCGGTGGCCTCGCCGTCCTCGTCGGAATCTTCTCGCTTGCCTTCCTCGACTACTGCCCACCCGAATCGTGCAGCGCCGACGGTGCTGTCGCCGCGGTAATGGTGACCCTCGTTGCAGCGGGAGCACTCGGTGTAGCGGGGCTGGTCGCGACGGGCGTCAGACTCGCGCGCAGAAAGACAGCGTGGCCGTTCGCGGTGGGCACCCTGGTGGTGTGCATGCTCACCTGTATGGCAGGTGTAGTCGCCTATGCATCGGCGGTAGGTGCTTAGAACACCGAGATCACGTTTCGTGTCGGTGCCCTCGTGCACGATGGGCAACCATGAACAAGGTCTTGCGGGCGACGCTCGTCAGTGCGGTCGTCATCACCACGGTCATCGGCATAGCGTCGTTCGTCCTGAGTTTCGCGGCGCTGTGGGATCTCGCGACGATGGCAGGCGTGCCGAGAAATCTTTCCTGGCTGTGGCCGGTCATCGTCGACGGAACCATCCTGCAGGCCACGATCTCGGTCATCGCCCTGGCACAGTTCGACGAGCAACGTAGTGGGCGTCGATTCTTCTGGGCCGTTCTCGTCATAGCCGCCTTGGTCAGTATCGGCGCAAACGCCATGCACGCGTTCATCTCTCAGACGGGTACCCTTCATCCAGCGTTGTCGGCCACGATCGCAACGGTCGCGCCGGTCAGCCTCCTCGCCGCCACACACGGACTGGGAATCTTGGTGCGACTGCCGTCCCGACGCGAGGCGGTGGTGGCACCGTTCACCGAGGCTCGACGCGAACAACAACCTGTGCATCCGGAGCCGAGCCCGCCAGAGGTGGTTCACGTGACCGGAGAATCCCCCAAGGCTCCCGAATCGGCGGGCAGGGTTCTCGCCGCAGAACCTGTAGTCGCGGACAGGCCAGCGCTCCAGGATCGGCCCGAGTACTCGCATTCGACGCTCGCTGCGCGCGGTGACGACGAGGCACAGGACCCGCTCGCCGATGTCGACCGGTGGATTCTCGATGAGGACCGCTCCGAGGACCTGTACCCGGTCGAGGCGCCGTGACACCGGAACTGCGCCTCCAAGACCGCTGTCTCCAAAACCGCTGCCTCCAGACCGGCTGCTTCCAGAACCGCTGCCTCCAGACCCGCTGCTTCCAGAACCGCTGTGGCCTTCGGGTTGTGGCACTATCGAGAAGATGAGCAAGGTGACACCACAGGTTCCAGGACCGGGGCAGGAATCGGTGTGGGACTACCCGAGGCCTCCGCTTCTCGAACAGTCGAATCGGTTGATCACGGTCAGGTTCCAAGGAGTTCTCGTAGCGGAGACCAGAGATGCATGGCGTGTACTCGAGACGAGCCATCCGCCGACCTGGTACGTACCGCGTGACGACGTTGCACCGGGTGCGTTGACAGCGTCCGGCGTGCGGTCGACGCACTGCGAGTGGAAAGGCGCCGCAACCTACTGGGACGTGCACGGCGACGACCGAGTCAGCGAAGGGGCTGCATGGAGCTACGAGACTCCAACCAGTGACTTTCTTTCCATCACAGGGCATCTCGCGTTCTCGCCGAGTCGTCTCGAGTGCGAAGTGGACGGAGAGCGCGTCACGCCGCAGGAGGGCGGTTTCTACGAAGGCTGGATTACCAGTGATGTCGTCGGCCCGTTCAAGGGGATACCCGGCAGCTGGGGTTGGTGAGGTCCTGGGGTTGGTGAGGTCGCAGCCCTGACGTGCCTGCAGGCTCAGAGGGTCTTCGCGTATTCCTTCACTTCGGCGTCGAATTTTGCGATCGACGCCGCAACGTCGGCTGCTGGGGCCGGCCGTCCTATGTAGTAACCCTGAGCGAAATCGCAGCGCAGAGATCGCAATTCGAGCAGCGTCGCGAGGTCTTCCACTCCCTCGGCAGTGATGGTGAGCCCGAGGGTCCGGGCCAAGTCGATCGTCGACGAGACGATGACCCGGTGTGCCGGTGCTTTCGTCATGTCCGTCACGAAACTCTTGTCGATCTTGAGGTGTTGGACCGGCAGGTTCTGGAGATAGGCCAGCGAGCTGTAACCGGTTCCGTAGTCGTCGATTGCAAGCGTTACTCCAAGTTTGCGCAGTTCGGCCAGAGTGGCGATCGCGACCGGGGGATCGGTCATTGACGACGTCTCGGTGATCTCGAGCGTGAGCGCGTCCGGACGCATGCCGTTGTCGAGTGCCCGGCGTATCTGGTTCACGAGCGTGGTGTCCAAGAGGTTTCTGGTGGAGATGTTGACCGACACCTCCAGATCGAGACCGTCTCGACGCCACGCGAGACGGTGCGCTGTCACCTCGTCGAGAACGAAGTCGAGAAGAGGACGAATCAGTCCGGTCCGCTCGGCGATCGGTAGGAACGCGTCGGGTCCGATCAGTCCGAGCGTGGGATGGTTCCACCGCAGCAATGCCTCCACGCTCACCGCGCGCATGGACGACAGTTCGACTTGAAGCTGGTAGTAGACCTCGAGCTGGTGTTCAACAATGGCGGTGGTCAGCTCGCTGAGCATGACAAGGCGGTCACTGTCGTCGCGTTCCATGGTGCTGTCGTACACCGCGGTGCGCGGCTGGACGGTCTTGGCCGATTCCATTGCCAGGTATGCCCGTTGCCCGAGTTGTTCGGGATCCTCCTTGCCGGCGTCGGTTCCGGATCGGGCGATGCCGATGCTGACCTCTACGAGCAGTGTTGCGCGCCGGACGGCGACCGGCGCGCGTAGCGCATCGTGTACGTCATCTGCGAGCTCCAGTGCGACCGACAACTCGGCGTCGATCGCCACGACGAACACGTCGGCGCTGATCCGGCCCACTACGCCCCGGGTACCGACCGTGCGCACCAATCGATCCGCCACGGCACGGAGGACGTCGTCACCGACGCGGTGACCGAAGGTGTCGTTGACTTCTTTGAAGCGATCGATGTCGAGCAGGAGGAACGTGAGACTTCTCGTACTTGCTGCCCACCTCTCCAACCCCCGACGGTTCACCAGGCCGGTCAGGAGGTCGGTTTCAGCGACACCGCGCAGTGTGAGGGTCTGTCGTTGCAGCAACCGGAGTAATTCGCTCACTCGGACCAGGACCAGGCAGACGAGGGTTGTCGCGGACACTGTCACGGCCCATCCCCATGTCGTCGCAGGTTCGCCGCGTACCAGAAGCACGGCCATGACGGCGGGAGGTGTCAGGGCGGCCACGGTGACGACGAGGACGGTCGGAAAGTTGAACGACGCGGCGATGGTGGTCTCGGGATTGTGCGGTATCGGCGCCGTCAGGTACCCCATCGAGGGATGAACGGCGGCGGTCCCGACGAGAACGTAGTAGGCGAGGTAGCCGACGTCGACCAGTCTGTCCGCGACCCCCCCGACGGACACGAAGTTGGAGGCTATGTCGGATACGAGCAGTAGGACGACGGCTGCAGTCAGGAACCGAAACGTCATGCTCTGCCACTGTGTCGCGCCGAGAAAATGTATGAGGAAACCGAGCATGAAGACATCCATCATGCAATAGGTGACGCTGGTGATACCGCCGGCCTTGGAGAGCTCGCCGTACTTCGGGTAGATGACGAACACCCACAGGACCAGGCTGAACGCGATCATGACGATTGCACTGTTGATGACGTGAGCGCGATCGCCGCGCCGCCAGCCCTGATGGACCAGGAGATAGAGCCCCACAGCGAATATCGGGTATCCAACCAGATAGATGGCGTCTGCGAAGGAGACGATCGGGACGGCACCCTGCGCACGCGCGATGACGAGGAATGCCGCGTCGCCTGCGACCCACAGTGCAGACCCGGCGGCAATGAAAACCCAGCCGCGCAGTGCTGCTGGGCGGTGGAAACAGATCCCGGCGATCACCGCCACCAGCGAGATAGCCCCGATCGCGACGAACATCGACTCGGCCACGACGCCGGCGGGAGCGACGCAGAATCCGGCGCACGCAAGAAGCCCGAAGATCGGAAACAGCCACCACTTCACCGGGTGCTTCCTTCCCCCCGCATCGCGACGCCGCGGGATCGCCCGGTCCTGGGCTTCCCACACTATGTGACGTGTTGGTATTCGAACGTGCGATCCGGATGGATTGGGCTTCAGGGGAGCAGCTGGTCGATCAGAGTGTTGCTGTAGATGCGGTGGGGATCGAGCGAGTTGTAGACCGCGCGGGCGGTATCCCAGTTCTCGTCGGCGGCGACGCCCTCGCGGTAGGTGTTCGGCAGCGTCGTCTCGATCACGCCCGCGTCCTTGTAGGGCAGTTCGGTGCTGAACGCCCAGCCCTTGGACCATTCTGGGCGGAAAGTCGCCGAAGCGCCGGAGTAGTGGCCGCGCATCCACTGTTCCATTTCGCGGTAGAACGCGAACATTCCAGGAGTGCCGGGGACGCCGAGAACGTTGAGCCACACCGCGGTGTCCCATTCGGGATGATCCGGCCGCGGGCGCATCGCGGAGATGGTGGGGGGACCGGCCGATTCGACGAGTACGTCTGCGGAATCGTCCATACCGCAGCATCGTATTTCGACGGGACCGTTGATGGGGAACTGCCCGACAGACTGGTAGTACGACACCCTGGCGGAGAACCATTCGGTGAAGTCGTGGATCACCTGGGCGACATTGGCCCTCGAGGTGACGACTGCTCCGCCGCCCTCGGTCAAGAGCAGAGTGCTGGGCTTGATGTAGAACTGCAGATCCTTGGCCCAGCCCCACAGATCGTTCGAGGCGGTGACTGCCAGCCCGGCAACCGTCGTACCGTAGAACACTTGGCCGAACGCAGGTGCGATGAAGGTGTTCCCAGCGGTCAACTGTCCGATGAGGTCGGACGCGATCTCTGGCAGGTTGTCCGAGAACGCGTAGTTGTAAGGCCCGTACACCTCCCGTGCGGTCGGTGGTTTCTGCGGGCATACGGACCACACCTTGAGCCACGGCTTCTCGGTGAACGGGTACCAGATGGCCTCGACTCGGCCGGTCCGATCGAGGTAACTCTCGAACGTTCTCCCCGGGGCACCAGGCGGCGCGAACAGCTCCCGCCATCCGATATCGGTGAAACTCTCGCATCGCATACGCGGATTGACCCCCGCCTGCAGCGTCACCGACGTCAGGAACGTGCGCCCGAGGTGGGTCAGAAGCGGCGTGATCTCCGGCTCCGATCGGTCGAACGTGCGGAGTGCGTACTCGGACCCGTTCCACACCACCGCAGTCAGTGAGGTTACGAGGTTACTCAAGGACCCGTATGTTGTTCCCGCGACGGGTACTTCGCCGACGGCGGGTACAGCCGCGCCGTGGGCGTCGACCGCAAGAGCGCCTGCGATCGAGAGGACCCCAGGTGCTGGCACGCTGACCCAACCGAGTCCGTGGTCCTCCAGTTGTTGCAGTATCGCTTCCAGGCTCGCGCCTGCCCCGGCCCACACCGTCGAATTCCCGGCGTCGACGGAGACCCCGTTCAGATGAACCATGGTGTCCACCAGAACGGTTCGTGCCACACTTTCACCGTTGACGATGGTCAAGGGTGTCCAGCCGTGCATCGCGCCGCGCGGACGAATGCGGTAGTCGTTCTGGTGCGACCAGTTCGCCAGTCGCACAACATCCTCCGGCGTGACGGGCGAGCAGGTCCAGATGGCGTCGAGAACGATCTCCTTCGACCAGTTCTGATAGCGCTGCTGATAGAGCGGAATACCGGGTGGAAAGTTGGGCGGTGCCGGAATGGTCGTGTCCGCGCTTCCGAACGGAGCTGCACCTGCAGGTACGGCTCGGAGCACGGTCGCCGCAGCGAGAGCGCCTGCGCCAGCGGCGATGAACTGTCGACGATCGATCTCTGGCATTTTCAATCTCCGTGTTCTGACAGTGTGGTCTAGAACGAAATGTGGTCTAGAAGGTGGTGGCGACGACGTCGGCAAGGACAGGTGCTTCGTCGCGATCGGCTGTACTCACGCCGACGAGGTAGCGGTCGTTCTCGTGCCAGATCCGGCACACCAGAATGTCACCGGGATAGACCACTCCGGCGAATCGCCCACCGATGCTGCGGAGCGAGTCGGCGTCACCGCCGAGGACGGTATCGGTGACCGCTTTGGCCACCATCGAATACGTGCACAGGCCATGCAGAATTGGCTTCGGAAACCCTGCAGCACGGGCGAATTCGGGATCGGAATGCAGCGGGTTGCGATCTCCGCACATTCGATACATCAACGCTTGCTGGGGCAGAGTCTCGATTCGTGTTTCGGCGTCGGCCGGACGTTCGGGCAGTGTGATCTGGTTCTTGGGTCCGCGCTCGCCGCCGAATCCGCCTTCGCCCTTGGCGAAGATCGACGACCTCGTCCGCCAGAGTTGTGTTCCATCCGGTGCACTCGTCACCGCCTCCTGCACGATCACGGCCGCGGTGCCCTTGTCCCATATCTCGGTGATGCGGGTGAGCGTCTCGGCCTCTCCCGACGCCGGGATCGGCGCAGTCACCTCGATCTCCTGGCTTCCATGCACGACCTTGGCGAGGTCGATGTCGATACCCGGGAATCTCACGCGGGGAGCCTCGGTTGCGCGAAACGTCGCCGCGACCACTCCGAACGTCGGAAGTACCTGAGGCTTCGCATCGTCGAGGTAGCGAAGTTCGTGGATGTCGAGTGGATTGGAACCGGCGCCGAGAGCGAGGTGATACGTCTGAACGTCGCCCGCAGTCCAGGTGAATCGTTGTGCGGGCATCTCGGCTCCGAGCGCGAGCCGGGGATCGATGCTCACCTCGAAGACCTGCCGATGATGTCCAGCACGGCGAGATAACCGAACGTCATCGCGGGCCCGATGGTGGCGCCAGGTCCGGCGTAGGTGTGACCCATCACCGGTGCGCTCGCATTGCCGACGGCGTACAGACCGTCGACGACCGATCCGTCCTCCCGCAGGACCCTGCCGTCGGCGTCGGTGAGCAGACCTCCCTTGGTTCCGAGGTCGCCCGGCACCATTTTCACCGCATAGAACGGAGGTTTGTCGAGAATGCCGAGACTCGGATTCGGCTTGTTCGTCGGGTCACCGTAGTACTTGTCGTAGCCACTGTTGCCGCGGCCGTAATCCTCGTCGACGCCGGTGCGTGCGAAACCGTTGAAGCGCTGCACCGTTGCGGTGAGCTGTGCGGGCGGAATACCTGTCCGTTCGGCCAGTTCGGCAATCGTGTCCGCCTTGGTCACCACCCCTGCCTTCAGCCATCTCGATGGGAAGGGCTTCTTCGGTTGTAGTCCGGCGAAGATGTATCGATCGCGATAGCGCTGATCGATGATCATCCAGGTCGGGATGTTCTCGCCCGGGCCGTCACCCACGCCGTACTCGCCGCCGTACATCTTGTGCACAGCCTCCACGTACGGTGCAGCTTCGTTCAGAAATCTCATCCCCGATGCGTTCACCATGATGCCGCCGGGCAGAGTGCGTTCGGCGATGCAGAACCACGGACCTCCGGTGAGCGGAATCGACGGTCCCCACCACGCGTCGTCCATCAGATCGACCGCCGCGCCCAACTCCTGACCTGCGCGAATACCGTCACCGGTGTTCGCTTTTGCACCGACGGTCCACTCGGTGCCGATCGGCGCGCGCTGGTAGTGCGCGCGCATCTCCGCGTTGTGCTCGAAGCCACCGGACGCGATGATCACGCCGGACTTCGCGTGGAAGACGGTGCCGTCGGACGTCTTCACTCCGGTCACGCGGCCGTCGACGACGACGAGATCTGCCATCGCCGTGTCGAGTAGCACCGGCACCCCTGCGTCCAGGAGTCCAGCCCGAAGCGCTGCCGCCAGGGCCTGACCTCGGCCGAGCAGGTGCTTACGGGTGACTTTCGCTGCCATCCATCGCATCCCGACTCTGAGCACTCGAGCAATACCGCTCGGATGACGCCTCAGGAGGTTGATCGTTTTGTAGTCCGCCTGAGTCAGCACGACGTTCAGGGGGGCCTTGCCGTAGTCCGGCTCGAGATTGTGCACTTCGACTCCCAGGCACGACGCGTCGAACGGCGTCGGTTCGACGGACCGGCCACCGACGCGTCCACCAGGTGCCTCCGGGTAGTAGTCCGAGTAGCCCGGCACCCATTGCATTTTCAGTGGGGAGTGCGCCAGCACGAAGCTCAGCATCTCCGGCCCACGTTCGAGGTAGGTGTCGATGCGTTCCTTGGACACGACGTCGCCGATGATCGCGTGGAGATAGTCGCGCGCGGCCTCGGGAGTGTCGTCGACGCCATCCGCTTGCAAGGCCTCGTTGTTCGGGATCCACACTCCGCCGCCCGATCGGGCAGTCGAACCGCCGAAGTGTGAGGCCTTCTCGAGGACCACGACGCTGGATCCTCGGTGCGCCGCGGTGAGTGCTGCCGTCATCCCACCGGCACCGCTTCCGATGACGACGATGTCGTATTCCTGCTTGCTCATACTAGAACACGTTATAGAATGAGGATGCTGCTAGTCCATGCTTTCTGGCAGCGAAGATCAGTCAATTGCACTTCTGCAACCGAAACACGTTCCACTGAGTAGTTCGGAGGTTCGCCGCGTGAAATGGGATCTACACTCCGACGTCGTTGTGGTCGGGTTCGGCGCGGCCGGAGCCGCAGCGTCCATCGAGGCCGCATCGAGGGGCGCGGAGGTGATTGCACTCGACCGATACGCAGGCGGGGGAGCCAGCGCGATCTCCGGCGGGGTCGTCTACGCAGGCGGCGGTACGTCGGTGCAGACGGCCGCAGGCGTTCGCGACAGCGTCGAGCAGATGTATGCCTACCTGGCCGCGGAAGTGGGCGACGCCGTCGCTCCGGCCACACTGCGCGAGTTCTGCGAGGGCAGTCCACAGATGATCGAGTGGCTCCAACATCACGATGTTCCGTTCGAGCCGTCGCTGTGTCCGTACAAGACTTCGTATCCCAGCAACAAGCACTACCTCTATTACTCGGGTAGTGAGGCCGCAGGAGACTTTCGGGACGTAGCGACGCCCGCACCTCGTGGTCACCGGGCGAAGGGCAAGGGCACGTCGGGAAAGATGCTGTTCTCGCCCCTCGCGTCGTCCGCAGTGAAATCGGGTGTGCGCGTCGTGGGTCAGACGCGTGCGGTTGCCCTCGTCGTCACCGACGGTCGTGTGGTGGGAGTCGAATGCCGATCTCTGATCGACGCGCCCCCGCGAATCCGGCTGTTGCACAGAATGCTCGGCTCGCTCTCGGCCAAACCTGGGGTCTACGCACCCCAGTTCAGGTATCTGCTCGAACGCCGACTCGCACGAATCGAGAAGAAATACTCGACGGTGCTGCGAATTCAGGCGCGGCGCGGCGTCGTCCTCAGCGCAGGGGGATTCGTCGCGGACCGAGCGATGATGGCGGCTCACGCGCCGAAGTACACAGGCGGGATCGCACTCGGGACCGCAGGCGACGACGGTAGCGGTATTGCGTTGGCCACCGAAATCGGCGCGGCCACCGACAAACTCGGCAACATCTCGGCATGGCGATTCATCGTCCCGCCGGTTCCGTTCCTCGGTTCGCTACTGGTCGATCGCGAGGGAGAGCGGATGGTCGACGAGTCGCGATACGGCGCCGCGGTCGGTCACGCGATTGTGGAGCAGGGCGGCGGGCGCGGATGGTTGGTAGCCGACGCCGACCTGGTTCGAGACGCACGTGAGCAGCTTCCGTCGCAGTCGATGTGGTTCCAGCGTGTTCAGAACGCGGGAATGATGCGCACCGCGAAGAAGGGAGACACCGTCGAAGCTGCGGCGCGTGCGGCTGGAATCGATCCGGCCGGGCTACTGGCCACCGTCGAGAAGCACAACGCAGCCATCGCTGCGGGTGCACGTGACCCGTTCGGGAAACACGACGACTTTCGTAGACCCATCGTCTCGGCGCCGTTCACCCTGTTCGACGTCGGAATACCGCCGGCAGGCGCGGTCGCGAAAATGATGAATCCGTGCCCGATGATCACCCTCGGCGGACTCGTCGTCGACGAGAGCACCGGAGGAGTGAAAGACGTATCGGGAACGGTGATTCCGGGCCTGTTCGCCGCTGGGCGGACGGCGGTCGGTCTGTGCTCGAACTCGTACGTCAGCGGCCTGTCGCTTGCGGATTGCATCTTCTCCGGGCGTCGCGCAGGCGTGCACGCGGCGTCAGAGGAACGTCATCCGCACAACTAGTCGGGGACCGACAGGAATCCTTCCATCACCGCGTGATCGATGGATTCCTGCATCCGCGGACACGAATCCTGAGTGGCCGAGTTACCTGCCTCGCGGAAGAGCGGGCAGGTCTCGGACGGCCTCGTTGTCCACTGCACCGACGTTTGCTTGACACTGTTCTTGCGCACCAGAACGCCTGTTCCGCAGGCACGGCACTCGACAGGAGCAAGCTGGGAGTCGAGGTAATTTTCCTTGTCCCTGACTGTCTGTGCGTGTATCTCCTCAACCCGCGCGGGGTCGTTCGCGAAATTCGGCGCCTTGGCCCAGTGCAGGCTCATGCGTCGGCTTTCTCGGCCTCTTTTTCGGCGGCCTGTTTGGCGAGGTTCTCGTCGACCTCGTGTTGCCAGGCCTCGTTCGCCTTGGTGGTGTCGACCTCGAATTCGAATCGGTCGGTCATCTTCTCGTCGACGTCGGCGACGTCGACGTAGAACTGGTCGTACCAGCGCCGCAGTTGATAGACCGGCCCGTCCTCCTCGCAGAGCAGCGGGTTGTCGATCTTGGTCTTGTTCTTCCAGATCTCCACGTCCTGCAGAAATCCGACACTGATGCCCTCGGTGAACTTCTCGGCGAGCTTGGTCGCGGTCTTGTCGTCGATGCCTTTGGGCTTCTTGACCGTGATGCCCCACTGAAGGACGAACGAGTTCTGATCGATCGGGTAATGGCAGTTGATGAGAACGCTTTCGACCTCGTATCCGCCGTAGATGTTGATCAGCGGGTTGATCATGTACGAAGGACCGAAGTACGACGCCTCCGACCGGAGCAGGGTGTCACCGCCGTATTGCGATGCCATCCCGATGTCGGGACGTCCCTTGGTGTTCAGAAATTGCGACGCGATGTGGCCCTCGAAGACGTTCTTGAAGTACGTCGGGAACGCGTAGTGAATGTAGAAGAAGTGCGCCATGTCCACGACGTTGTCGATGATCTCGCGGCAGTTGGCGCCCTCGATGACCATCGAATTCCAGGTCCAGTCGGTCCAATCGTCGCTGTAGGCGCCTTCGATGCGCGGAATCGTCACGTCCTCGGGTGGCGGGTTGCCCTCGGCGTCGTTCCACACGAACAACTGCCCGTTCTGCTCGAGCGTCGTCCACGTTCGGGTCCGGGCCAGCGGCGGCACGCGCCTCGCGTAGGGAATCTCGGTGCATTTGCCGCTCGCGCCCCATCGCCAGTCGTGGAAGGGGCAGGCGATCTCGTCGCCCTTGACGGTTCCCTGGGTGAGATCGCCGCCCATATGCCGGCAGTAGCCGTCGAGGACGACGATCTTGCCCGACGTATCAGCGAACACGAC
Source organism: Rhodococcus sp. P1Y (assembly GCF_003641205.1). Classification (NCBI taxonomy): domain Bacteria; kingdom Bacillati; phylum Actinomycetota; class Actinomycetes; order Mycobacteriales; family Nocardiaceae; genus Rhodococcus; species Rhodococcus sp. P1Y. The sequence continues at coordinate 5,795,137 of NZ_CP032762.1, read as the reverse complement.
GAGTTTGGTTCCGAACGCCTGTACCGCGTGTGGAGCTCCGTCGGTGAACGTCTTCGTGAGCCCGAGGCAGTGCCAACCACGCGCATACCGCGTCGGGGTCTCGCCGACGTCTATCTCACGGATCTTCGCCATGGGTGCCCCTTCAGTCCGATCTTGCGTACTAGAACACGTTATAGAATTTGGCCTGAACGCGCTAGTGAAAGCTGTGGAACAAGTTCTCGACAGTCACGGTAACGTGTTCTAGTCTTGGCTTCAGTACCCATCGATGGCAGGAGTAGGCAAAAGTGACTCACGAGGTGATGGAGAGGCTCGACGCCGTGCTGCCCACGCTGCGCGAACGCGCCCAGGAAACCGAAGATCTGCGACGCCTTCCCGACGAGACGGTGAAATCGCTGCAGGAAACGGGGTTCTTCAGGCTGTTGCAGCCCGCGCAATGGGGCGGCTACGAGGAAGACCCGGTGTTGTTCTATTCGGCGGTCAAGAAGATCGCGAGTGCCTGCGGATCGACGGGGTGGGTCAGTTCGATCATCGGAGTGCACAACTGGCACCTCGCGCTGTTCCCGCAGCAGGCGCAGGAGGACGTGTGGGGCCAGGACACCGACGTCCGGATCTCCTCGTCGTACGCTCCGATGGGAGCCGGAACCGTCGTCGACGGCGGCTACCGACTCTCGGGTGCATGGCAGTGGTCCTCGGGGTGTGATCACGCGTCCTGGGCGATGCTCGGCGGCCCGGTCATCAAGGATGGGCGTCCGGTGGACTTCGTGACTTTTCTCGTCCCGCGTGAGGACTACCGCATCGACGACGTCTGGAACGTGGTCGGCCTCCGCGGAACCGGCAGCAACACCGTCGTGGTGGAGGACAAGTTCATTCCCACACACCACGTGCTGAGCTTCAAGAAGATGAACGACCACACTGCCGAAGGGCTGCAGGTCAATACCGCACCCGTCTACAAAATGCCCTGGGGCACAATTCATCCGACCACGATCTCGGCGCCGATCGTGGGGATGGCAGAGGGCGCGTACGCAGCTCATGTCGAACACCAGGGAAAGCGCGTGCGCAAGGCGTTCGTCGGCGAGACCGGCAAGGACGATCCGTTCGCGAAAGTACGTATCGCCGAGGCGAGCAGCGACATCGATGCGGCGTGGCGTCAGCTCTCGGGAAACGTCGCCGACGAGTATGCCGTGCTGAAGGCCGGTGAGGAAGTTCCTATCGAACTCAGACTGCGTGCGCGACGAGATCAAGTCCGTGCGACGGGTAGGGCGGTTGCGTCCATCGACCTGCTCTTCGAGAGCGCGGGCGCGTCGGCACTCGAGAACGGTGCTCCACTGCAACGGTTCTGGCGTGATGCGCACGCCGGACGAGTGCACGCAGCCAACGATCCGGAGCGCGCGTATCAGATGTTCGGTGGAGGCGAGTTCGGTCTCCCGTTGAAGGACACGATGGTATGACCGCCGTTGCAGAGTTGACGTACGAGTCGACGTCGAAGTTCGCCCGAGTTCGCGAAGATCTGACACTGCACTATCACGAAGCGGGAGTCGGCAACGACACCACGATCGTTCTGCTCCATGGCGGAGGTCCAGGGGCGTCCGGTTGGTCCAACTTCGCCGCGAACATCCCGGTTCTCGCCGAGAAGTTTCACGTGTTGTGCGTCGACCAACCAGGATTCGGTAGATCGGACAAGCCGACCGAGCATCCGCAATACTTCGTGCACAGCAGCTCGGCGCTGAACGATCTTCTCGACCACCTCGGCATCGATCGTGTTCACCTGCTGGGTAATTCGCTCGGCGGAGGCACCGCGGTCAGGTTCGCACTGGACTATCCGAAGCGTGCAGGCAGATTGGTGCTCATGGGTCCCGGAGGGTTGAGCATCAATCTGTTCGCACCGGACCCCACCGAGGGAGTCAAGAACCTCGGTAGCTTCTCCGCGCCTCCTGGGCCGTCGAAGGAGAAGCTGAAGGCGTTCCTCGAGGTGATGGTCTACGACCAGTCCTTGATCACACCGGAACTGTTGGATCAGCGTTACGAGCAGGCGTCGACGCCGGAGTCTCTCGCCGCGATGAAGGCAATGGGAAAGTCCTTCGGCGGAGCGGATTACGAGAAGGGAATGCTGTGGCGCGAGGCGTACAAGCTTCGCCAGCGCGTGCTGCTCATCTGGGGCCGCGAGGATCGCGTCAACCCGATCGACGGTGCTCTCGTGGCGTTGAAAACCATCCCCCGAGCCCAGCTTCATGTTTTCGGTCGGTGCGGACATTGGGCACAGGTCGAGATGGCCGACGAATTCAACCGCCTTACAACGGCATTCTTGACCGAGGGGAACTGAACCAATGGGAATTCGTTCGCTCGCGTACATGCGCATCGAGGCAACCGACATGGATGCCTGGCGCACGTACGGCCTGAAGATTCTCGGGATGGTCGAGGGCAAAGGCGTCGTACCCGGTGCCCTGTACCTGAGGATGGACGACTTCCCGGCCCGCCTCGTCATCGTCCCGGGGGACAAGGATCGTCTGCTGGTATCCGGTTGGGAAACCGCAAATGCCGCGGAACTACAGTCGATTCGATCGGCGTTGGACGCAGCGGGGGTTCCGTACAAGGAAGGGACCGCAGAGCAGCTTCAGGACCGCCGCGTCGACGAGCTGATCGTCTTCGAGGATCCGTCGGGCAACACCCTCGAAGCGTTCCACGGTGCCGCACTGGAACACCGACGCATCGTCAGTCCCTACGGCCACAAGTTCGTGACCGGCGAGCAGGGCCTCGGACACGTGGTGCTTTCCACCGACGACGACGATGTTTCGCTGCGTTTCTACCGCGACGTTCTCGGTTTCCGTCTGCGTGATTCGATGCGACTTCCCCCTCAGATGATGGGCCGACCCGCCGACGGGCCGCCGGCCTGGCTGCGCTTCTTCGGGTGCAATCCGCGGCATCACAGCCTGGCGTTCCTCCCGATGCCGACGCCCAGCGGAATCGTGCACCTGATGATCGAGGTCGAGAACTCCGACGACGTCGGACTGGCATTGGACCGCGCGTTGCGCAAGAAAGTACCGATGTCGGCAACGCTCGGCCGCCACGTCAACGATCTGATGCTGTCCTTCTACATGAAGACTCCCGGTGGATTCGACATCGAATTCGGCTGCGAAGGAAGGCAAGTCGAGGACGAGGACTGGGTCGCACGCGAGAGCACGGCAGTGAGTCTGTGGGGCCACGACTTTTCGGTGGGAATGAAATAATGAGTTCTCAGTTCAGAGCTGTGATGGGGCAGTTCTGTACCGGGATCACGATCATCACCACGGTCCACGACGGTGCGCCCATCGGGTTCGCTTGCCAATCGTTCGCTGCGCTCTCGCTCGACCCTCCGCTCGTGCTGTTCTGCCCGACGAAGGGTTCACGGTCCTGGGCGGCGATCGAAGCGTCGGGCAGATTCGCAGTCAACGTGCTCGGTGAGGATCAGCAGGACACGTGCGCCCGATTCGGCTCCCGTGAGCCGGACAAGTTCGCCGGAGTGGACTGGACTGCATCGGAATTGGGTTCGCCGATTCTCGCGGGCGCGCTCGCGCACATCGACTGCACCGTCGAAACCGTCCACGACGGCGGAGACCACTTCGTCGTCATTGGGCGCGTGCAGACGCTCGGTGACATCGGCGGTGAACGCCCGCTGCTCTTCTACCGCGGTCAGTACACCGGCATCGAGCCGGACAAGACCGTGCCCGCACCGTGGCGCGACGATCTGGAAGCCTTCCTCACCACGGCGGCGTCGGATACGTGGTTGTAGTGCGCCCGTGCGTGCGTAGTTACCGCCCGCCGTCATTACGCACTCACCACCCCCTGACCTGCTCGTGAGTGCGTAGTTACCGCCCGCCGTAACTACGCGCGCACGGGCGGCGAAGCCGCGTAACCTGACCGGAATGATCACTTTCCGGCGCGTTGTCGAGGCGGACTTTCGGTTGATCGCGGAATGGCTGTCGCATCCGCACGTGGCGCGGTGGTGGCATCAGGAGTTCAGCGCCGAGGCGGTTGCACGCGACTTCGGTCCCGTCGCGCGGGGTGAGGAACCCGCCGAGGACCTGTTGGCGTTCGAGGACGAGGTGCCGTTCGCGCTCGTGCAGCGATGCAGGTGGGCCGACTACCCGGACGACCTCGCGGCGATCGCCGAGTACATCGACATGCCCGACGAGGCCACCACGATCGACTACCTCATAGGTGAAGTATCCGAAATCCACCGAGGCCGCGGGCCGCGCTTGATCGAGGCACTGGCCGTGGACACGTGGCGCGCGTATCCGTCGTCGAACGCGATTGTCGTCCCGGTTGTGGCAGGCAACCGGCAGTCGTGGCGGGCGTTGGAGAAGGCGGGTTTCCGACGCGTCGGCGAGGCGCAACTGGAAGCAGACAACCCGATCGACCCGCCGTTGCACTATGTCCAGAGGCTCGACCGTCCTAGTTCATGAGATGACGTCGGCGTCGCCGAATTCCATTCTCAGCGAGGGCATATGGGTCGTCATCAGTGCATGTCGGGGAAGGTCGAGTTTGCGCAACTCGTCGGCAATCGGGTGGTCTCCGAGCGTCAGCTGCGCCCCACCAGGCCTCGCTCGGGCGGTCCCCGGGTTCATGGTCCAACTGGTTTTGCGAGTCACGCCGTCGAGGCAGGAGTACGCGTCGAGCGGCCGCGAGAACAACCGTCCGGGTGCGGGGAGGCCGGAACGAAGTTCGAGCCGCAGGACCTCGGTGCCGGCTTGGCTCAGCCGGCCGCCGAACGTCGAACCGTAGGAGACATCGAAGTCGGCCAGCTCTTTGGGAAATCCCCAGATTTGTCTGCCCGCGGCCAGCGTGAACTCCCCGTCCACCGGCAGTCGATGGATCAGCACACCACCCACGATCGGGAACACGACACCGAACTCGTTGTACGGACCGAGATCTCCGTCTTCGTACCGCACGAAGATCAGGGCGCACAATCCCCGTCCCGGTCGCCATTTCTGGATACGCAGACCCGAGTAGTCGATCGAAAGTTGCGCCCGTTCGGCATCGACGGAGAACATGCCCATTGCAGCCTGCGCGCTTCGAACCTGCACGGGTGTCTCGATGCGCGTGCCGAGCACGTTGTGCGCAGTCATGACACAACGCCTCGGAGCCCGTCGGCTCCGTATACCTGCTCGAGCATCGAAGTGTAATCGGGTCCGCGTCTGAGGCTTTGGCCTCCGTCGACGTTGATCACCTGGCCGGTGATCCAGGTGGACGTCGGGCCGAGGAGGAACAGAGCGAGTGCGGCGATGTCGTCCACCTCCCCGACGCGACCCAGCGGCGTACATTCGAGATAATCGTCGAGGATCGGCCCGCCGTCGGTGATCAGCGCGACGAGCTCGGTCCGTGTGAGCCCCGGACGAATACCGTTGACACGCACGTTGCTTGCGCCCAGTTCGTCGGCTGCGAGCTGAACGAGATGATCGACGCCGGACTTGGACACGCCATAGGCGCCGAACCAACGGTGGGTATTGCTGCTCGCGATGGACGAGATCGCCACGAACGAACCACCGCCTCCGCGCACGAGTTCGCGAGCAGAATGCTTGAGCGTCAACATCGTTCCGGTGACATTGAGCTCGACGGTTCGACGCCATGCTGCCACGTCGATCTGCGTCACCGGTGCGATCGTCTCGTTGCCGCCCGCGCATGCGACGACACCGTCCAATCTGCCGGTGGCCTCGACTGCGAACGCAACGGCATCGACGACCGCGTCCTCACTCGTGACGTCGGCTGCGAATGTTCGCAGATCCTTGGCTTCGGCGGCCCGTGCGAGCGTGCTCTCGGTTCTCCCGACGATGGTGACTGTCGCGCCCGCGTCCGCGAGGGCCGTGGCGATGCCGAGGCCGATCCCGCTGCCACCGCCGGTTACCAGGATGGACTTTCCCTCGAATTCGGTCATTGCTGCCTCTCTGGCGGGGTCTCCGTTCCATAATAAGAACACGTTCTAGTTTTGGGAGGGTTTTCTGGTGACCACGCGTGTGGAAGTAGACCTCACCGACGGGCGTTTCTATGCAGGCGCTTTCGGGGACCCTCGGCACGCATACCAGTGGATGCGCGAGCACCAACCCGTCTACCGGCCCGATGGATCCGGATTGGCGGCGGTGGCGTCGTACTCGGGCGTTCTTGCAGCCGAACGTGACCCTGAACTGTTCTCCAATGCCGGAGGGATCCGACCGGAAATCGGCCCGTTGCCGCAGATGATCGATATGGACGATCCGCAGCACGTGCGTCGGCGCACGCTCGTCAACGCAGGATTCACCAGGCGGAAAGTCGAGGCGAAGATCGACCGCATCGGCCAGGTGTGCGACGAGCTGATCGACGCGGTGATCGACAAGGGCGAGTGCGATTTCGTCCGAGATCTTGCGGCTCCGCTGCCGATGGCAGTGATCGGAGACATGCTCGGCGTTCGCCCACACGAGCGTGAGACGTTCCTGCGCTGGTCCGATGATCTGGTGCGCGCGCTCGGAAGCCACGCGAGCGAAGTCGAGGTTCAGGCGATGATGACGGCATACGTCGAATTCACCGAGTTCACTCTTCGGATCATCGCCGAACGCCGTGAACACCCGGCCGACGATCTGATCAGCGTGCTGGTCCACGCCGAAGTCGACGGCCATCGCCTCACTGATCAGGACATCGTCAACGAGACACTCCTCATCCTCATCGGCGGCGACGAAACAACGAGACACGTCCTCAGCGGTGGGATGGAACAGCTTCTCCGTCACCCCGATCAACGAGATCGCCTGGCGACCGATCTCTCCGGGGTGCCTCGCGCGGTCGAGGAGATGCTGCGATGGTCGTCGCCGGTGAAGAACATGTGCCGAACCGTCACGCGAGATACGACGTTCCTCGGCACGCAGCTGCACGAGGGCGAGAAAGTCCTGTTGCTGTTCGAATCCGCAAACTTCGACGAGACGGCCTTCGAGCGACCCGAGGTCTTCGATGCTGCCCGTAGCCCGAATGCGCACCTGGCGTTCGGATTCGGATCTCATTTCTGCCTCGGCAACCAGTTGGCCCGAATCGAGGGACGGTTGATGTTCGAGCGAGTGCTGACCCGCCTACCGGGCATGGAGCTCGCAACCGACGAGCAACTACCGAGAAGAGCAGCCAACTTCGTGTCCGGACTCGAATCGATGCCCGTCCGGCTCGTCGGCTGAGGAAGCCACTGGGAGCAGAGCGAAAACGAACCTACGCGCTGCCTGCCGGTGACAGCGGGAGCACAATCAGCGCATGGAGATCGCTGTCTTGTTGGTGGTGCTCGCGATCGGCGTCCTTGCCGGTGCTGCACTCGCCGAACGCCTGGATGTACCGCCCCCGCTGCTCTTGATCGTCGTCGGTGCGGCCGTGTCGTACATCCCCGGGGTCCCGGAGGTCCACCTGGAACCGGAGGTGGTGCTGCTCGGGTTGCTGCCACCGTTGTTGTACGCGACGGCTATTCATTCCTCGCTGGTGGATTTCAATGCCAATCGCCGATCGATCCTGCTGCTGTCGGTCGTGCTCGTCATCGCGACGACGTTCGGGATCGGCGCCATCGTTCACTCGATCCTGCCCGGTATCTCCTGGCCGGCCGCGCTTGCGATCGGGGCAGTCGTCGCACCACCCGACGCCGTGGCAGCGACGGCGATCGGTCGACGAATCGGACTCCCACGACGTGTCGTCACAATCCTGGAGGGCGAGTCGCTGCTGAACGACGCGACGGCCCTCGTCGCGCTCAGTACCGCGATCTTCGCGCTCGGGCATTCGGTTCAGGCGTGGCGGGTAGGGCTCGATTTTTTCGTCGCCGCAGGTGGCGGAATCGCCGTCGGACTCGTGACGTTCGTTGTCGTCGCCAAGCTCCGCAAGCGACTCACCAATCCGGTGCTCGACACCGCGATCTCCTTCATCGTCCCGTTCGCCGCGTACCTCGTTGCCGAGGAGATACACGCGTCGGGCGTGCTCGCGGTGGTCATAGCCGGTCTGCTTCTCGGGCACAAGGCACCGATCCTGCAGTCGGCGCAGTCGCGGATAGCCGAACGAATCAACTGGCGCACCATCGCGTACATCCTCGAGAATGCCGTCTTCCTCCTGATCGGGTTGCAGGCGTCCTGGCTTCTACGCGACGTAGGCACCAGCTCGTTGTCGGCCACGACGATCATCGGTGTCTGCGTCGCCACGCTCCTCGGAGTCATCGGCATTCGGATGGTGTGGGTGTTCATCGCTCGTTTCGCGCTGATCCGCCCGGTTGCCGACGCGTCGACGGGTGTCGTCCCGTCGTGGCGGTACACCTTTCTCATCGGGTGGGCGGGGATGCGCGGAGTCGTGACCCTCGCTGCCGCATTCATCATTCCGATCGGTACCGAGTACCGAGAGATTCTGCTGCTGATCGCGTTCACCGTCGTCGCCGGCACCCTCTTCGTCCAGGGGCTGACCCTCCCGCTCGTGGCGAAGCGACTCAAAGTGCCGTCTCCGGACCCGATGGACGACGCGCTGGCACGGGCCACTCTGCTCCAGCAGGCGTCGAAAGCCGGTTACAAGGCGCTCGACGAACTCGACTACGAGGATCCTCATGGAGTCGATATGCTGGTCCGTCAACGGGTCGACCAGCGGAACTTCTCCGCATGGGAACGCTTGGGTACCACCGCGGATCAGGAAACTCCGAGCGAGCTGTACGCGCGTGTGCGCCTGACGATGATCAACGCCGAACGAGCCCGCATTCTCGAGATCCGGAGTTCGGGCACAGTGCCCTCGGAGGTCGTGGGTGAGGTCTTGGCGATGCTCGACGTCGAGGAATCGATGATCGACGTCGCGAGCGAGGCACGCCGGGACATCCGGACGTCGAACGAACTCCGCTCGCATCAGGGGCTGGGTTGCGAGGAACTCGATCACTTTCCTGCTGCCGAGATCGTGTCCGACGGCACCTGCCGCGAATGCATCAGGGACGGGACGGAATGGGTTGCCCTGCGGCAGTGTCTGCAGTGCGGTCATGTTGCCTGTTGCGACTCGTCGCCCAAGCAGCACGCGACTGTTCACTTCCACGAGACCGCACACCCGGTCATGGAGTCCGCCGAGCCGGGAGAGAACTGGCGGTGGTGCTACATCCACCACCTCACTGCCTGAAACGTGTCGGACCCTCGTGCGAACATGTGTTCGTGATCATGCACGCCGATCTCGACTCGTTCTATGCGTCGGTCGAGCAACGGGACGACCCAAGACTGCGGGGCAAACCTGTCCTCGTCGGTGGCGGCGTGGTGCTCGCAGCCAGTTACGAGGCCAAGGCGTTCGGTGTTCGCACGCCGATGAGCGGGTCGCAAGCTCGGGCGTTGTGTCGGCACGCCATCGTCGTTCCGCCGCGGATGGACGCATACATCGAGGCCAGCAAGGCTGTGTTCGAGATCTTTCACGACACGACCCCGCTCGTCGAAGGAATTTCCGTCGACGAAGCGTTTCTCGACGTCACCGGCATGAGCAAGATCCGCGGGACGCCGGTCCAGGTTGCCGAACGTTTACGCCGCGAGGTCAAGGACAAGGTCGGTCTGCCCATCACCGTCGGCATTGCGAGTACGAAGTTTCTGGCAAAAGTGGCCAGCGCGGTCGGCAAGCCGGATGGTCTCCTTCTGGTCGAGCCCGGTCGTGAACTCGAATTCCTGCACCCGCTGAACATCGAGAGATTGTGGGGTGTCGGCAAGGTCACGGCTGAGAAACTGCATGCCTTCGACATCGTGACGGTCGGCGATATCGCCGCGCAGTCCGAGGCGTCCATCGTTTCGATCCTCGGCAAAGGTGCCGGGCACCATCTGTACTCGCTCGCCAACAATCGTGATCCACGGCGGGTCCAGACCTACCGCGGACGCAGTTCCATCGGAGCTCAGCATGCGCTCGGTCGGGGGCCGACGTCGCCCACCGAGGTCGAAGCGTCGCTCATCGCACTGGTGGACAGGGTGACCCAGCGGATGCGCGCCGCCGAGCGGACGGGCAGGACCGTAGTTCTCAGGCTGCGTTTCGCCGACTTCACCGCAATCACCCGCTCGCACACCCTGCGCCGCGCCACCGCCGATACCCAGGACATCCTGGACGCGGCGTTGGCGCTGTTGCGCGAGGCCGCGCCGTTGATCGCCGATCAGGGCATCACGCTGGTCGGCGTGACGGTGGCCAACATCGAGCGCTCGGGTGCCGAGCAGTTGGAGCTTCAGTTCGACGGGCCGCAGGATGCCCCGAGCGCGTCTGCCCTGGATCTGGCCCTCGACGACGTTCACAACAAGTTCGGTAAGAAGTCCCTGACGAGGGGCGTGCTACTGGGTCGCGATACGGGACTCTCCGTCCCGCTACTTCCTGACCGATAAGGTCAACCGGAAGTCCTTCGGCATCAGCGTCAGTCGTTCTTCGATCTTCAGCCGGTACGACGGATCGGGGTGAAACTCGAACCTGTGCAGAATCATTCCGAGCACGAGGACTGCCTCGTGAATAGCGAACTGCCGTCCGATGCACGCGCGTTCGCCGGTGCCCCACGGCTTGTAGACATGTCCGGGGCGCGAGCGAATGTTGGCGGAGAGGAAGCGGTCGGGATCGAAGGCGTCGGTGTCGGAGCCCCACACTGGGTCTCGGTGCAATCCGGGAATCAATACGAACGCCCAGTCGCCCTGCTTCATGGTGTGCACCCCGCCGATGACGGTGTCCTCACGTGCTTGGCGCGCAAAAGCCGGTGCGGTCGGCCACAGGCGAAGCGCTTCGTCGAGGATGCGCCTGACCAGTCGAAGTTTGGGGACCTGCTCGAACGCGGGCACGTCGGTTCCCCATACCTCGTCGACCTCGGCGCGAGCTGCATCCGCAATCTGGGGATTCTGCGCCAGGTAGAACAGCGCGAACGACAGTGCGCCGGAGGTGGTCTCGTGACCCGCAATCAGAAACGTCAGGATCTGCTGCCGAATATTGATCTCGCTCAACGCATTCGGATTGTTCGAGTCCCTGGCGGCGTCGAGCATGATGTCGAGTAGGTCGCCCGCGCCGGACGTCCCGGAGTCGCGCCTGGTGCGAACGATGTCGTCGAGTACCTCGGCGAGGTAACGCTGATTGTTTTCGTTCCTGCGGTCGGCTCGTCGGAACATGATGTCGGCGAGCCACGGGATCGGCACCAGTTCGCGACGCTGATTGTGGGACAGAACGCCGACCATGGCGTCGACGAACGGGTGTGGTCGTTCGCGCTGGAAAGAATCGAACCCGTAGCTGAATCCGGTTCGTCCGATGGTGTCGAGCGTCAGTTTCGTCATGTCGGAGGACACGTCGACGGTTGTTCGTGAACTCCAGTGCGCTACGAGGTCGGTGGCCACGTCGAGCATGATCGCGTGGTAGCCGCGCATTGCACTTTGTGTGAAGGCGGGCCGTAGGAGGTCGTGGGCCTTCTGCCAATTGGGTTCGTGGGAGTAGGCGGTGAAGAGTCCGTCGCCGCCGATCGACCGGAGCCCTTCGATGGCGGGGGAGACGTACTTTCCGAAGCGTTCTTCGTCGCACAGTTCGCCCGCCATGTCGGCTCCCGAGACCAGCACGTACCGGCGGCCGAGGACCACGCGTTCGAAGATCGGACCCAGCGTCTTCGCCAACGCGATGGAGTCCTGCACCGGCGTCGACGCGTGTACTCCGACGACATCGCCCAGAACTGGGACTCTCTTGGGCGGATGTGGGAGCTCGGCTGTTCGTGCTGCGACGTCGGCGACCATGGGGAGCCCTTCGCTCGTTACTGAACTCGGATACAATAGAAAACGTACTCGCTGCTGAACCCGTGTCAAGTAGTACGATCGACCAGCGATGACAAGCCCTCGGAAACGACTCTCTCCCGACGCCAGGAGGGCCCAGCTGCTCGACATCGGTTCGAAGCTGTTCGCCGATCGCCCCTACGAAGAGGTGTGGATCGAAGAGGTCGCCGATCTCGCAGGGGTATCCCGCGGTCTGATGTACCACTACTTCTCGTCGAAGCGAGATTTCTTCTCCGAGATCATGAAGGCGGAGTCGGCTCGCATCCTGGAGATCACGGCGCCGGACACGTCGCTACCGGTCGGCGAACAGGTCGCCGCAGGACTCGACGCCTACATCCGGTATGCGGTCGAGCACGAACACGGTGTTCGTGCCATCAATCGCGGCGCGATGCTCGGCGACACGGAGATTCAGGCAATTCTGACGGCGGAACTCGAAATTCAGCAGCAGAGAATTCTTGCTGCTCTTCCGGAAGAGATGCGCGACGACGACGTCACCAGGACGGCTCTGCGGGGATGGGTGTCGTTCGTGCGAACCGTGTGCGTGGACTGGCTCGATCGAAAAACGATCAGTGAAGACGACGTCAGAGACCTGTGCCTTCGTGCTCTGGAGGGCCTGCTTCGCACGTCATGAGGGACTATCGTGACGGGTATGTGCCGAAATATCACCACCTTGCGCGGTCTGGAGCCCCACGCTACGGGCGAAGAGATCGAGGCCGCGGCTCGTCAATACGTCCGTAAGATCAGCGGCGTTCAAAAGACGTCCGACGCCACCCGCGAGGCTTTCGAGGCAGCCGTAGCCGAGGTCACCGCGACGACCCACCGCCTGCTCGATGCCCTGCCCGATCGTCGCCAGCCACCGCCTACGGTTCCGCCGCTGCGTAGGCCCGAGGTTCAGGCTCGAATTGCAGCGAAGGCCGCGACCTGACCGTCGGTCACCCGACCGCTGACAGGTATTCGCTGTAGAACAGCGCCATGCCGAGCGCCGATGCGACGGCGGCGAGCAGCCACAGCCGGATAATCACCGTCGTCTCCGGCCAACTTGCCAGCTCGAAATGGTGGTGGATCGGCGCCATTCGGAACACTCGAATTCCGTTGGTCCTGAACACCGCAACTTGAATGACGACCGATGATATCTCGGCGACGAACAGTGCGCCGATGACGACTGCGAGCAGTTCCGTCTTGGTCACCAGAGACAGGCCGGCGAGCAGACCACCGAGTGCGAGTGAGCCGGTGTCGCCCATGAATATCTTCGCGGGCGCTGCGTTCCACCAGAGAAATCCGATCGACGCGCCCGCCGCGGCGGCACAGACCACTGCGAGGTCGAGCGGATCGCGAACGTCGTAGCATCCCAGTCGTGGATCGGCCGAACAGGATTGCCGATACTGCCAGAATGTGATGACGCTGTACGCGCCGAGCGCCAGGGACATGGAGCCTGCGGCAAGGCCGTCGAGACCGTCGGTGAGATTGACCGCGTTCGACCAGGCGATGATCAGGACGCAGCAAAAACCCACGAAGGCCAGTGTCGGCATGTAGAACAACGCGATATCACGGACGTACGAGAGGTGCCGGCTACCCGGTGTGAGGCCGTGGCGATCGGGGAACTGCAGGACCAGGATCGCGAAAACGATTGCAGCAGAGATCTGTCCGACGTACTTCGCTTTGGCGGTGAGCCCGAGGTTGCGCCTGTTTCTCAATTTGATGTAGTCGTCGGCGAATCCGACGAGGCCGAGAACGGTCGTCAGGCCGAGCACGAGAAGCGCCGACGCCGATGGCCCGTCGGCATCGTATCGAATTCCGAGCAGGTGAGCCCCGCCGTAGCCTGCCCACAGCGCTACCACTATCGCGATGCCACCCATTGTGGGGGTCCCACGTTTGGACTGGTGACTCGCCGGGCCTTCGACCCGGATTTCCTGCCCGAACCCGTGCTGTGAAAACACCCTGATGAGAACCGGCGTCAGCAGGATGGACACAGCAAGCGCGATACCGCCCGCGAACAGAATCAAGATCACTGCGGAATTTCCATCTGGTGTTCCCTCCCCGGTGTGGCACAGTCCCCCCGCAGCAGTGTGCCAAAGCCCAGCTGATTTCGACGGCTGGCCACGTGGGAGGAGACCGATCCGTTATCGCTGCTTCACCGGGTGCTGTCGGGGGGAACTTCGGGAAGACCTTCGCTGGTTCGCAACTTCTCGGCCATCGACACAGAGCAGGTTCTGTGATTCCTCGGACAGGTCGAACGCTCGAGCCGGCAGGCGAAGACTAGATCCGTTCGATGATGGTGCCCGTCGACAACGCGCCGCCCGCGCACATGGTGATCAATGCGGTCGAGCCGTCGCAACGCTCGAGTTCGTGCAACGCCGTCGTGATCAGACGAGCCCCGGTGCTGCCGACGGGATGACCGATCGCCAGAGCCCCGCCGTTGACGTTGACCTTGTCGAGGTCGGGACCGTGCACCGACGCCCAGGACAGCGGTACCGATGCGAATGCTTCGTTCACCTCGAACAGATCCAGATCGCCGATCTTCATCCCACTTTGCTCGAGCACCCGTGTGGTTGCCTGAACGGGTCCGTCGAGATGGAACTCGGTCTCGGCGCCGACCAGGCATTGAGCGACGATCCTTGCGCGGGGTACGTATCCGAGAGCGCGGGCACGGTCCTCGTCCATCAGGATGACCGCAGCAGCGCCGTCGGAGATCTGTGACGACGTCCCCGCGGTGTGGAGTCCGCCGTCCATGACAGGTTTCAGCTTTGCCAGCGACTCGGCCGTGGTGTCGCGCAGTCCCTGGTCTCTCGTGACGAGTTCGTCGCCGACGCGCACTTCGAGTACTTCGCGCTCGAATCTACCTTCGTCCCACGCGCGTTTGGCGAACGCCTGCGAACGTACACCGAGAGATTCGAGATCCTCGCGGGAGAAGCCTCGACGTCGTGCAATGCGTTCGGCTGCCTCGAACTGGTTGGGAAGGTCGATGTTCCACGACTCGGGACGGCGAGGGCCGGCACCCTCGCCGACGTTGGCGCCCAGCGGGACTCGACTCATCGCTTCGACTCCGCATGCCATTCCGGCATCGATTGCTCCGGCTGCAATGAGACCTGCCACCAGGTGGGTCGCCTGTTGAGCGGAGCCGCACTGGGCGTCGACGGTCATGCATCCGCTCTGCCAGGGCAGGCCGGCATGCAGCCACGCAGTTCTGGTGATGTTGTTCGACTGTTCCCCGGCCTGGGTGACGCACCCTCCGATGATCTGCTCGATCTCCTCGGGTGCGATGCCGAGTCGCTCGATGGCTCCCCGTTGAGCCAGGCCGAGAAGTTCCGCGGCATGAAGCCCGGACAGCCAGCCACCTCGTTTGCCGATCGGGGTACGCGCAGCCTCGACGATGACGGGATTGCCCACGGTGGGCTCCTTTCTCTATCTCCTGAAAGTAGAACATGTTCCATATTTCCCGCAACCGATCTTCTTCCCTGTGGGGTGGGGCTGTGATTCAATCAATCTAGAACGTGTTCCAGAACCGTGGTAACCGCCAGGAGAGCTATGACAGACGTGCATTCGGACCTCGCGCGACCAGAAGTCCCAGACCTTCCGGACGGCTTCGACCCGACGGACCCCGACATCTACGAACGACGAATTCCGGTCGAGGAGTTCGCCGAGCTTCGCAGGACAGCGCCGATATGGTGGTGCCCCCAGCCCCCGACCAAAGGCGGTTTCGCCGACGACGGCTACTGGGTCGTCACCAGGCATGCCGATGTGAAGGAGATTTCGAAGCGCAGTGACGTGTTCTCGAGTTTCGAGAACACAGCCCTCCCGCGCTTCAACGACGACATCACACGCGAACAGATCGAGCTCCAGCGATTCGTGATGCTCAATCAGGATGCGCCGCAGCACACGAAGACGCGCAAGCTCGTCTCCAAGGGATTCACCCCGAAATCCATCAACGGATTGCGCGACGAACTGGAGCGCCGCGCCAATGCCATCGTGAAGAAGGCTGCCGAGAATCCGACAGGGGACTTCGTCACCGAGATCGCATCCGAACTGCCGCTGCAGGCGATCGCCGACCTCATCGGCATTCCCCAGGAGGATCGCAAGAAGATCTTCGACTGGTCCAACGAGATGACGTCGTACGACGACCCGGAGTTCGACATCGATCCGGTCGAGGCTTCGACCCAGATCCTCGGGTACGCCTACCAGATGGCCGACGAGCGGCGGGCGAACCCGCGGGACGACATCATCACCACACTGATCAATGCCGACATCGACGGCGACCACATGGCGCCGGAGGAGTTCGGGTTCTTCGTCATCATCTTGGCTGTGGCAGGTAACGAGACGACTCGCAACGCCATCACACACGGCATGGCTGCGTTCATGGACAACCCCGATCAGTGGGAGTTGTACAAGAAGGAACGGCCCGAGACCGCTGCCGACGAAATCGTCCGTTACGC
The DNA here is from genome assembly GCF_003641205.1 of Rhodococcus sp. P1Y. Lineage (NCBI taxonomy): Bacteria > Bacillati > Actinomycetota > Actinomycetes > Mycobacteriales > Nocardiaceae > Rhodococcus > Rhodococcus sp. P1Y. The sequence goes on along the minus strand of NZ_CP032762.1, from coordinate 5,778,975 downwards.
AACACCGATCGTCGCCTTTCAGCGCACTGCGAAGGAAGATGTCGAACTGGGAGGGGTGACGATCCAGGCGGGCCAGCGGGTCGCGATGTTCTACAGTTCCGCGAACTTCGACGACGAGGTCTTCGACGAGCCCGAGAAGTTCGACATTCTGCGCAACCCCAACCCGCACGTCGGATTCGGCGGACATGGGGCGCACTATTGCATCGGTGCAAATCTCGCGCGCATGGAGATCAACTTGATGTTCAATGCCATCGCAGACCACATCCCGGACATTTCGAAGCTCGGCGATCCACGTCGCCTGAGGTCCGGGTGGCTCAACGGGGTCAAGGAGTTTCAGGTCGATTACACCGGTGGATGTCCGGTGAAGCACTAGTCCCCAGTGGCACGGTTAAGGCCCCCTGCGGGCGCTTAACCGTGCCACTGGGCTATCAGGCGATGAATTTCTCGGCGAACTTTCTCATCGATTCCTGCTTTGCCTCCAGTGGACCGTCGAATCCGATGCCGTCGAAGATCCAGGGCACGGTGATGATGTCGGTGACACCTGCATCCTCGAGTTCGGCGTATCCGTCCTTGCCGAAGCGGTCGATGCAGACCGTCTGAATCTCGAACGGCTCGTCGGCCTTGCCGTACTCGGTTCGCAGTTCCTTCAGGCGCGCGATGACGGACACCAGATCATCGAACTTGATCATTGCCGAGGTCCAGCCGTCGCCGACCTTCGCAGCCCTCCTCAGGGCCACGTCCGTATGCCCGCCCACGTAGAACGGAACAGGTTTGGTCGGAGCGGGGCTCATCTGCAACTTGTCGAAGTCGTAGAACTCACCGTGATGCTCCACCATGCCGCCGCCGAGGATCAGTTTGATGACGTCGATCATTTCGTCGACGCGCTTGCCGCGCTTGGCGTACGGAACGCCGCACCACTCGAACTCCTCAGGTGCCCAGCCGATTCCAACGCCGAAGCCGAACCTGTTACCGGTCAGTGCCGCAACCGATCCGACCTGGCGCGCAAGCAGCAGCGGGTTGCGAGAGCCCAGTTTGAGCACCTGCGTGTAGAACTCGATCTTCGAAGTCACCGCGCCCATTGCCGCCGCCGCGATCAGTGGGTCGACCCAGGGCGTGTTCTCGGTCCACATCCGCGAGCCGTCCGGCGTGTACGGATAGTCGGCGGATTGAGTTTCCATGTAGAACAACGAGTCCGGTAGCGCAATGGAGGTGAAGCCGCACTCCTCGGCTGTTCGTGCCAGCGCTGTCAATTCGTGCAACGGCGTCATTGCGATCCCGACGGTGTATTTCACGGCTGTTCGCTCCCTACGACCCACATCGAAAAATACTGTGACCCTCCGCCGTATGCATGGCCGAGTGCCTTCTTCGCATTCTCTACCTGGTGATCACCTGCGCGGTGCATTACTTGGATTGCAGCCTCGGCGAAACGGATCATCCCCGACGCGCCGATCGGATTGGACGACAGCACCCCGCCGGAACAATTGACGGGCAACTGCCCACCGATCGCGGTGTCGCCGGCCTCGGTCAGCTTCCAACCTTCACCCTCGCCGACGAATCCCAGATTCTCGAGCCACATCGGTTCGAACCACGAGAACGGCACATAGATTTCGGCGACGTCGATCTCAGTCAGGGGGTCGGTGATGCCTGCGGCCTTCCACAATGCGGCTGCGGCGTCACGGCCCGCCTGTGGGTTCACCTGGTCGCGGCCGGAGAAAGTCGTCGGCTCCGTACGCATGGCCGTTCCGTGTATCCAGGCGACCTTCTTGCCGTCGGCTTCGCGGCTGCGAGCAGTCTCCTCATCGCCGATGACGATTGCGCACGCTCCGTCGGAGGACGGGCAGGTCTCGTCGTATCGAATTGGATCCCACAGCATCTGAGATGCCTGAACGGATTCCAGGGTGATGTCGGGCTGCCTCAGATGTGCATACGGGTTCTTGCTCCCGTTCAGTCGGTCCTTGACCGCCACCATTGCGCCGATGTGCTCGGGTGCATGCGACCGCCGGATGTAGGAACGCACGTGCGGGGCAAAGTAGCCACCCGCGCCGGCCCCGACGGGCATGTTGAACGGCACCGGAATCGACAACGCCCACATGGCGTTGCTTTCCGACTGCTTTTCCCACGCGACTGCGAGAACCCGCCGGTGGACCCCGGACTGCACGAGCGAGGACGCCACCACCGCGGTCGAACCTCCCACGGAGCCTGCGGTATGCACGCGAAGCAGCGGTTTGCCGGTGGCTCCGATGGCGTCGGCCATGAACAACTCGGGCATCATGACACCCTCGAACAGGTCCGGGGCTTTGCCGACGACGACGGCGTCGATGTCGTCCCACGACACCTCGGCGTCGAGCATCGCTCGATCTATGGCCTCGCGCAGGAGACCGGACATCGATACGTCGTGACGCTTGGCGACGTAGTGAGTCTGGCCGGTGCCGATGACCGCGGCAGGTTGCTTGCTCACTTATTTCCCCTCCAGAACGGTGACCAGATTCTGTTGCAGCAGTGGGCCGCTCGTTGCGTGCGCCAGCACTCGGCTGTCCTTGCCGTCGAAAATCCGCGTTGCGGCGTGGCCGATTCGCTCGAGCCCCGCGGAGAACATTGCATTCCCGACGAGGGTGCCCCCGGACGGATTGATCGTGGCGTCGCCGGGGAGCCACTCGGAGAGAATCAATTCCTGATGCGTGAACGGTGCGTGGAGTTCTGCCGCGGTGATACTGGCAAGATCCCCGCCCGACGCCTTCAGCGCCGCGTTGTATGCGGACGGTGCCGTCGTCAGATCCCGTGCGCCGAAGTTGGGCGAGTCGACGAGATGCTCGATTCCAGTGATCCATGCGGGATTGTCTCGCAGTGAGCGAGCGCGGTCACCGGACGCGAGGACGATCGCCGACGCCCCGTCGGTCACCGGTGCGCAATCGTGCGCGCGAAGCGGATCGGCGATGTAGTCGGTTGCGAGCAACTCCGCTACATCCAGAATTCCAGTCAACTGCGCCAACGGATGTGCGTTGGCGCGATTGCGGACGGCTACTTCCGCCATCGCTCGCTCGTCCCACTTGCGGGCGTCGATCCCGGCACGAGCCTGAATCCCGGCGAGCGAGAACGAGTCCGGCCACAGCGGCGTGACGAGATACGGATCGAGCTGCAGTGCAAGAATCTTGGCAAGCAAACCCGCGGAGGACTTGCCGAACCCGTACACCAATGCGGTCTCGACCTCGCCGGTCATCAACTTGATCCACGCCTCGTAGAACGCCCACGCAGCATCCATCTCGACATGCGACTCGTTGATCGGGGGCACCGCGCCGATCGCATCGATCGCGGAGATGAACGAGAACGCGCGCCCGGCCAAGTAGTCCGATGATCCCGAACACCAGAAACCGATGTCGGACTTGGTGATTCCGAGTTCGTCGTACAGCTGACGAAAGCACGGCACCAACATTTCCACACCGTTCGTGGTGCCTGCGGTTTCCGCTACGTTGGGCGCCTGGGCGAAGCCCACTACTGCGATGTCGGTCATTGCTCGCCCTTCACAGGTGGTGCTTGTAGGTGTCGTACTCCGCGTCGGGCTCACCCGTCGGACGGAAGTATTCGATGTTCTCGAGCGTGTAACCCCACTCTTCGCGAGGTTTCCATTTCGCCGCCACCCGCATGCCCATGCGAACCTCGGCAGGTTCGCATTCGAGGATCAGATGCAGGAACGCGATGTCGGCGCCGTCGAGCAGTACGTAGGCGGCGATGTAGGGCGGTTTGATGCGCTGGCCGAGGAAAGGGACGTTGACGATGCAGTACGTGGTGACGATTCCCGTATCGGGAAGTTCGACCTGCTCGGCCGTCGGGCGTCCGTCGGTCGGGCTGGCACCGCGAGGTGGCACGTACACCTTGCCCTCGGAATCGGTACGTCCGCCGAGAATCCGTCCTTCTGCAAGTCCCCGGAGGTAGTAGCTCTCTTCGGCGGAGGCGGAGTGCTTGTACTCCAGCCGTAGCGGTGACGTGATCATGGCTACCGGATCGCCGGACGGCTCTTCTGCTGGTTCGTCGCCGTCTCCCGGCAGAAAGTGCGCGATGTCGTGAATGTCGCCGACCCGGCTCTCCGCCCACCGGGCGTGAACGCGCATCCCGGTCGACATCTGCTCCGCCGAACCTGCGTCCACGGCGTGAAGCAGGGCGGTATCGGCACCGTCGAGACGGATCAGTGCGAAGGCGAACGGGTGCTCGAGAGGATGCCCGTCGTACGGCGTCGTCACCCAGGACCACGAGACTACGGTTCCCGAGGACCCGACGTCGACGAAGTCGGTTATGGGTTCCTTTGTGGCGCTGTCGTATTCGGGAGGTGGCACGTACACCTTCCCGTCGCTCCCTCGTCCGCCGATGATCTGCTTGCGGCGCAGGCCCGTCAAGAACGCTCCGATTGTCGGCCCGACCGAGCGGGTGTAATCGAAGGCGTTGTTCAGAGGTGCGCTGAGTGGTGTGTTCACCATAGTCACACTCTGAGTAGAACAGGTTCTTATTATGGTGGCAAGACCAGTCGGATGGAGGGCTAAGAAAATGAAGCTCGGATTACAGCTCGGCTATTGGGGTGCGCAGCCGCCTTCGGGCGTGGGTGAACTGGTCGACGCGGCGGAAGCTGCCGGGTTCTCGGCGATCTTCGCGGCCGAATCCTGGGGATCGGACGCCTTCACCCCGCTCGCGTGGTGGGGGTCGAGGACGTCACGGGTCGGGCTCGGCACGTCGGTGGCCCAGCTGTCTGCTCGCACGCCGACGAGCTGCGCGATGCATGCTCTGACGCTCGATCACCTCAGTGGTGGGCGCGCAATTCTCGGGCTCGGGGTGTCCGGTCCGCAGGTCGTCGAGGGCTGGTACGGGCAACCATTTGCCAAGCCGTTGGCGCGCACCCGCGAGTACGTCGAGATCGTGCGAAAAGTCCTGGCGCGCGAAGCTCCGGTGACGAGCGAGGGGTCTCACTATCGGTTACCCGCGGAAGGCACGGGGCTCGGCAAGGCGCTCAAGCCGATCACCCACCCGTTACGCGCCGACCTGCCGATCTGGCTCGGTGCAGAGGGTCCGAAGAACGTAGCGCTGACAGCGGAGATCGCCGACGGCTGGCTCGCGATCTACTACTCACCCCGTCTTGCGCCGATGTACGACGAGTGGCTCGACGAGGGGTTCGCGCGGCCGGGTGCACGTCGCAGCCGAGAGGACTTCGAGATCGCTGCGACGTGCCAGGTGGTGCTGACCGATGATCGGGTCGAGACGATAGCTCGTATGAAGCCGACGATTGCTCTCTACGTCGGGGGCATGGGCGCACCGGAACTCAACTTCCACGCGCAGGTCTACCAGCGCATGGAGTATCACGCCGAGGTCGAAGAGATCGGACGGTTGTTCATGTCCGGCCGCAAGGAGGAGGCCGCGGCTCTCGTGCCCGACGAGATGGTGGCGGAGACGATGATCATCGGAAACGCCGACCATGTGCGCGGCGAGGTGAAGCGCTGGGAGGACGCGGGCGTGACCATGTTGTTGGTGACCGCGGACAGCGTGGCGCGAATCCACGAGCTCGGGGCCTTGCTCAAGTAGTAGAACACGTTCTAGATTTGAGGCATGACGACTGCGACGCGTACGGGTGGACTCTGGAACATCGCCGCCGAGGAACCGGAACGGAGCGCATTGGTCGATCCGGACGGTCGCTCGTGGACCTACGGCCAATTGGTTTCCGACGCAAACAGATACGGCCGTGGGCTTCAGGACCTCGGTCTTCGACCCGGCGACAGTGTCGTGATGATGCTGCACAACAGTGCAGATCTCGTGGCGTTCTACTTCGCAGCCTTCCAGACCGGGCTCTACATCGTCGCGGTGAACTGGCACCTCACCGGACCCGAGGTCGCGTACATCCTGAAGGACAGCGAGGCCAAAGCTTTTGTGGCGTCCGATCGTTTCGCGGAAGCGGCGTCGGTGGCCGCGGCGGAATCAGGCGTCGAGAATCGGTTTTCGGTCGGTGAGATCGAGGGCTTCACTCCGCTACAGGACCTGGGGGAGTCCGACGCTTTACCCGAAACCCGCACCACCGGCGGGCCGATGCTCTACACGTCGGGAACCACCGGAAAGCCCAAAGGCGTCCGACGTCCGCTCACCGGCGCGGACCCGGACCAGGTACCTCTTGCGTCGAGTGGGTTCTTTTCGATTTTCGGGATTGCACCGTTCGACGATCACGTCCATATCTGCGGTTCACCGCTCTATCACACGGCGGTGTTGAACTTCGTGACCATTTCGATTCAGTTGGGCCACAAAGCTGTTCTGATGGATCGGTGGGATCCGGAGGAAATGCTCGCGCTCATCGACCGGCACCGCGTCACGCACAGTCACATGGTTCCCACTCAGTTCCATCGGTTGCTTGCGTTGCCCGAGGACGTTCGCGCGAAGTACGACGTGTCCTCACTGCGGGTGATGATCCACGGTGCTGCGCCCTGTCCGCGGGAAGTGAAGCGTCGGATGCTCGACTGGTGGGGCCCGGTCGTGACCGAGTACTACGCGGCGACCGAAGGCGGAGGAACCGTCATCTCGGGAGGCGACTGGCTGCGCAAACCGGGATCTGTCGGCACCGCGTGGCCGAACTCCGTGGTGAAGGTTCTCGGCGACGACGGAAGTGAACTTCCGGCCGGCGAACCCGGACAGGTCTACATGCGAATGGGGGGCTCCAGCTTCGAATACCACCACGACAAGGCCAAGACCGAGGAGTCACGCGTCGGAGATCTGTTCACGCTCGGGGATATCGGCTACCTCGACGAGGACGGTTATCTGTTTCTGTGTGACCGCAAGTCCGACATGATCATTTCTGGCGGCGTCAACATCTATCCCGCCGAGATCGAGGGCGAACTCATAACCCATCCGAAGGTCGCCGATATCGCGGTATTCGGTGTGCCACATGCAGATTGGGGTGAAGAGATCAAAGCGGTCGTGCAGCTGGAATCCGGGATCGAACCGAGCGACGCAGTGACCGAGGAGCTCATGGTGTTCGCTCGCGAGCGGCTCGCGAAATTCAAGCTTCCGAAGTCCGTCGATTACTCAGCCGAACTGCCCCGCGATCCGAACGGAAAGTTGTACAAGCGCAAGCTCCGCGATCCGTACTGGCAGGGTCGGGCGAAGATCTAGGCGGAGCTGCCTACAGCGGATCGTGTTGCACGTGCTCCATTGGCGTGCCGACTTTGCGCAGGGCGTAGAGCGTCGTGCGCACCATCGCCGGGGATCCGCAGATCTGGATCTGTCGGTCGGCCCACGAACCGAATTGGGTGACGACCTTCCCGATGGACCCGTGCAACCGATGATGCATTCCCCACGGCAGCTCGGGCGTCGGACCGGAATGCCACCACGGATCCTCGTCCTCCTCGGTGACGGGGACGACTGTGAGCCAGGGGTTGGACAGAGACAACTGCCACAGGGTCTGCGCGTCGTACAGGTCGCGCGGATAGGTCCCGCTCATGAACAGATGGACGCGCGGATTCTTTCCGCGCCGAGCCATGTCCATGATCTGCGCCCGCAGCGGGGCGAGGCCGGTGCCACCGGCGATCATCAATACGTCCTCGTCGATGCTTCGGTCGACCTGGAATCCACCCAACGGTGGACTCACGGCCCATCGATCACCGACGACCGACTCGGTCACCATTGCCGGACTCACCCAACCGCCGGAGACGCGTCGGACATGGAACTCGATCTCGCCTTGCGGGTTGGACGGGATCGCAGGGGATAGGTAGCGCCACAACTTCGGGCGCTGCGGAATCTGAACGCTGACGTACTGGCCGGGGAAGTAATGAATGCCCTCGTCGAGTTGGAGCCTGATGATCGCCAGGTCGTCGAGCACTCGCTGATGTTCGACGATGGTCGCGCCCCAATACGGCGGTAGTTCGTCGGAGTCGGCGGCGACGGCCATGTTGTCGGTGACGAGTGCCAGAGTCTCGTGCCATGCGTCCTCGACCTCATCCGTCCACACCTCGTTGCCGACGAAGTTGCGGAACGCGGCGATCAAAGCCGATGCACCGGCCCGGAAGTGGGACCCGTCGACACCGTGCTTGCGATGATCGCGTCCGAGTTGCTGAAGGAACTCCGCGACCCGTTCGTCTTTGTCGAGATTGTCGAAGACGTGTGCCAGTGCGCGAACGAAATGGTCACGTTGCTGGTCCATCGACGCGGGAAAGAAGGCGCGAAACTCGGGATTCTCGACGAACAGTTGCGCATAGAACGACCGCGCCAACTGGGCCGGCCCATCCTCAGCAGCCAAAACGGACTTGAAACCGGCACGAACCAAGGAGATTGCTTGTGCACTGAGCATCAATCAACCCCCACCGTAGCTGGACGGTTCCAAAGTAGACCGGACGAGAGTATCCCGTATGTGCACCGCAGGCCACAGAAGAATCCTGAGAAATTCTAACTTGAGCGGAACAGACTCAACTCTTGCTACGTTGTACACACCGACATCAAGTTCTCTCCAGTAGAAAGCAGGTGACCGGTGGACAGTTTCACCCCCACCACGAAGACGCAGGCGGCGCTCAGTGCTGCTCTGCAGGCCGCATCCGCGGCCGGAAACCCGGACATCCGTCCGGCGCATGTGTTGGTGGCGTTGCTCGATCAGACCGACGGCATCGCCTCCCCCCTGTTGAAGGCCGTCGGCGTCGATCCAGCGACGGTGCGCGGTGAAGCTCGGACGCTCGTCGATCGGCTTCCGTCTGCAACAGGGTCCACCACGACGCCGCAACTCGGCCGTGAAGCGCTCGCCGCCATCACCGCAGCTCAACACCTCGCCACCGAGCTCGACGACGAGTACGTCTCCACCGAACACCTCATGGTGGGCCTGGCGACGGGCGACAGTGACGTAGCCAAGCTCCTGACCGGCCACGGCGCCGGCCCGAACGAGCTGCGCGACGCCTTCCAGACGGTTCGCGGCAGCGCACGCGTCACCAGTGCCGACCCCGAGAGCACCTACCAGGCGCTCGAGAAGTACAGCACCGACCTGACCGAGCAGGCCCGCGAAGGCAAGCTCGATCCGGTCATCGGCCGTGACACGGAAATTCGCCGTGTCGTGCAGGTGTTGTCGCGCCGCACCAAGAACAACCCGGTTCTCATCGGTGAGCCCGGCGTCGGCAAGACCGCCATCGTCGAAGGACTCGCTCAGCGCATCATCGCCGGCGACGTGCCGGAGAGCTTGCGCGGCAAAACCGTCGTATCGCTGGATCTGGGTTCGATGGTCGCTGGTGCCAAGTACCGAGGTGAATTCGAAGAGCGGCTCAAAGCGGTTCTCGACGACATCAAGAACTCCGCAGGCCAGGTCATCACCTTCATCGACGAGCTCCACACCATCGTCGGCGCAGGCGCGACCGGCGAGTCGGCGATGGATGCGGGCAACATGATCAAGCCGATGCTCGCGCGCGGTGAACTCCGCTTGGTCGGTGCGACAACGCTCGAGGAGTACCGCAAGTACATAGAGAAGGACGCAGCGCTCGAGCGTCGATTCCAGCAGGTGTACGTCGGCGAACCGTCCGTCGAGGACACAGTCGGCATCCTGCGTGGTCTCAAGGAGCGGTACGAGGTGCACCACGGTGTCCGCATCACGGACTCCGCGCTCGTATCCGCGGCGGCTCTCTCCGATCGGTACATCACGTCTCGGTTCCTGCCGGACAAGGCAATCGACCTGGTCGACGAGGCCGCGTCGAGACTCCGCATGGAGATCGATTCGCGTCCCGTCGAGATCGACGAGGTCGAACGAGCTGTGAGGCGCCTCGAGATCGAGGAGATGGCCCTGCAGAAGGAGACCGACGACGCGTCGAAGGCACGGCTCGAGAAGCTGCGTGCAGAACTGGCCGACGGGCAGGAGAAGCTCACCCAACTGAGCACACGCTGGCAGAACGAGAAGAACGCCATCGACTCGGTGCGCCTTCTCAAGGAGGAGCTCGAGAACCTGCGCGGGGAGTCCGAGCGGGCCGAGCGCGACGGCGATCTAGGCAAGGCTGCCGAGCTCCGGTACGGCCGAATCCCGACGTTGGAGAAGGAACTCGCGCAGAAGACCGAATCAACCGTCGCGCAAGACGACCTCATGCTCAAGGAGGAGGTCGGGCCGGACGACGTAGCCGACGTCGTCGCAGCGTGGACGGGCATCCCGGCAGGTCGGATGCTCGAAGGGGAAACCGCCAAGCTGCTGCGGATGGAGGACGAGCTCGGTAAGCGTGTCGTCGGGCAGAAAGACGCCGTACAAGCGGTGTCCGATGCCGTCCGGCGAGCTCGGGCAGGCGTCGCCGATCCGAACCGTCCGACAGGCTCGTTCCTGTTCCTTGGTCCCACCGGCGTCGGAAAGACCGAGCTCGCGAAAGCACTCGCGGACTTCCTGTTCGACGACGAACGCGCGATGGTCCGCATCGACATGAGCGAGTACAGCGAGAAGCACGCTGTGGCGCGACTCGTCGGTGCACCCCCCGGTTACGTGGGCTACGAGGCAGGCGGACAGCTCACCGAAGCGGTACGCAGGCGTCCGTACACGGTGGTGCTGTTCGACGAGGTCGAGAAGGCCCACCCCGACGTGTTCGACATTCTGCTCGCCGTCCTCGACGAGGGCAGATTGACCGACGGTCAGGGCCGCACCGTCGACTTCAGGAACACGATCTTGATCCTGACGTCGAACCTCGGCGCGGGCGGAACGCGAGAGCAGGTCATGGACGCGGTCCGGCGGTCGTTCAAGCCGGAGTTCGTCAACCGTCTCGACGACGTAGTGGTGTTCGACGCCTTGTCCGAGGACCAGTTGGAGTCGATCGTCGACATCCAGCTCGGCTTCCTCGCCAAGCGCCTCGCGGCACGCCGACTGACACTCGACGTGACCTCGCCCGCCAAACTTTGGCTGGCTGCCCGCGGATACGACCCGCTGTACGGCGCTCGTCCGTTGCGCAGGTTGATCCAGCAGGCGATCGGGGATCAGCTGGCGAAGTTGCTGCTCGCCGGTGAGGTCCGCGACGGCGACGTCGTTCCGGTCAATATCTCCGCAGACGGGGACGGTCTGGTCCTGGGTTAGGGCTAGCGCCGCATACGACAAAGAGAAGGCCCACCGGCCGCTGCCGGTGGGCCTTCTGCGCGACGTACCCTCGGTGCATGACTTCTCCGGATGATCCTCGCGACCGGTCGTGGGACGACGGCACCGCGAACCCACCGCCGGACCGCCCGGACTCCGAGCCCTCCACCCAGGCCTGGCAGGCCTACCCGGACTCCGGGCCGCTGCCGGACCAGCCGACCCAGCAGTACCCGGTCGCCCCCGAGTACCCGGGTGGCCAGCAGTACCCGGGTGGGCAGCAGTACCCGGGTGGGCAGCAGTACCCGGATCAACCGACGGCGCAGTACCCCACGCAGCAGTACGGGAACCCCCAGCAGTACGGCATCCCCCAGCAGCCGTATCCGGGTTCGCAGCAACCGAACCCGACGCAGGTGTTTCCGGCCTACGATCCGAATCAGCAGTATGGCGGACCGGACTACGCCGCCCAGAACTACGCCTCCCAGAACTATGGCGCCACTCAGAACTATGGCGCCACTCAGAACTATGGGCCACCGAGCCAGACCGGCGAGATGCCCTACGCCGCGGGCGATCCGGGACCGGGCGGTAACTCGTCCCGTAAATGGATCGTCGCTTTGGTGGCACTTGCGGCGCTCGGCGTCATCGTGCTGGCCGGAATTCTCGTCGTCACGAATCAACGAGCTGAGCCGACCACGGCCTCCCGTCCGCCGACAACGTCCTTCGCGCCTCTACCGACGGTGCCCCAGAGTCAGTCGCCGCTGGCGCCCCCGACCACGTCCGGCGGATTGGTTCCCGGTGGCATTCCCGAAATTCTCGGCGGTGCAGGAGCCGCGATCGGCACCATCACCACGATCGACGGTTCGACCCTGACGATTCAGGGAATCGACGGTGCTCCGGTGACCGTACTCATCACCCCGCAGACGCAGGTGCTCTCGTTGTCTGGGTTCGAGGCATCGTCGCTACAGGTCGGGTCGCTGGTCGTTGTCAACGGCAGTCCGATGCAGGACGGGACCATCACTGCCGACGTCATCGTCGAAACGCCGGATCTCGGAGGATAGATAACCGGAGGGGCACTATAAGCTGGGGTTCGATGACGGCTATGTGGTTCGGACTTGCAGCGATCGCCCTCGTGGGTGCAGTCGCCCTTCTGTATATCGACCGCTCGCGGCGCGACCAGGTGGGTCGGGTGCGGCAGATGTGGGCGAAGGCGCAGGGCTATACGTACTCGTCGTACGACGAGGCCATCGTGTTGCAGTTCGGACGCGCGGCGTTGGCCAAACCGGAGCACACCACTGCGGTGGATCTCGTGCGAGGCGTTAGGCGCGGGGAGAAGTTCGTGCTTTTCGACGTCGAAGAGACGGCGACCATCGTCGCAGTCCAGCGGCCGGTCGGTTCCGGTGTGGACATCGATCTCCGTCTCAAGTCGACACCGCCCCCTCGCGAAGCCGACATGGAATTGCTCGGCTCGATCGGACCCCGCGTCGTTTTTGCGACCGACATCGATGTCGCCCGCCGCGTGTGCGATCAACGAATGGCGGCGTTCACCGAATCAGTACCTGCAAACCTGGCGTTGATCTGGAGTGAGAACGACTGGACGCTCGGGTCGCTGCCGCTGGGAAGCACCGGGCGCGATTGGGATTCTGCGATCGACGCCGTCGCGCGGCTGTCGGGGATGCTGCACGTGCTGCCGCCCGCTGCCGGGTCATCGTCCCGATCGGCGAGGGCGTCGGCGCCACCTCAGGAGCGTCGCGGGAGACAGAATCTCGGCAACGACGACGGACGCCGTCGAGACACCGGTTCGGCGCGCCCACCGGAGCCCAGCCGCGATGCTCCCCGCCGCGATACATCAGGCCGCGACACGTCGGGCCGCGACACAGCCGGCCGCGATGCTCCTCGCCGCGATGCCCCCACCCGCGACACTCCAAGCCGCAATGTTCCAGGGCGTGAGGTTCCAGGGCGTGAGGGGCCAGGTCGTGAGGGGTCAGGGCCCGATGGACGCCGCCCGGATGTGCGCCCGCCTCTTCGTTCGGCTCCCGACCTCTCCGCGCCTGGATCCCGGCCTGCCCCCCGGCAGTCGCCAGTCTCTCGCGCCGAACCGCCCAGCCGCCCAACACCCATCAATAGGCGGCCCAGCGACTCCTGACGGCCTTGTCGAACCGAGCTTCCACAGGCGTCACCTCGAGCCCGTAGCCTTCTTCTCCATGACCGCCGAACAGATCGAACCAGCGTCCCCAGTCACTGTCCGTCCGGTAGCACTCGTCACCGGCCCGACATCGGGTCTCGGCGGCGGGTTCGCTCACCATCTGGCCGCACGCGGCTACGACCTTGTCCTCGTTGCGCGCAACGAACTCAAACTGCGGGCACTGGCGGACGATCTGAGGATCAGGTTCGGCGCGGACTCGGAGATCATCGCCGTCGACCTGTCCACGCAGTCGGGACGTGACGCGGTTGCAGAACGCCTTCACCGCGGCGTCGAGTTTCTCGTCAACAACGCGGGGTTCGGTACGTCGGGCGAGTTCTGGACGGCCGAGCCGGATCTGTTGCAGTCGCAACTCGACGTCAACGTCACGGCAGTGATGCAGTTGACCCGTGCAGCTCTGCCGTCGATGGTCGCGGCTGCGAAGGGGACCGTGGTCAACGTCGCGAGTGTGGCGGGCATCCTGTCCGGTCGCGGGTCGACCTATTCGGCGTCCAAGGCGTACGTCATCTCGTTCTCGGAAGGCCTGTCCGGAGGACTTGCAGGCACCGGTGTCCAGGTACAGGCGCTGTGCCCAGGGTTCGTGAAGACGGAGTTCCACCAACGTGCGGGCATCGAGATGTCGACGATCCCGCGGTTCATGTGGTTGAACGTCGAGCAGGTGGTGCGCGAGTCGATGCGTGATCTCGGCAAGGGCAAGGTCATCAGCGTTCCCGGTGCTCAGTACAAGGTGCTCACCGCCGTCGGAACCAAGGTGCCCACGAGCGTGGTGCGGAAGCTGACCAATCTGGTCGGTCGCGGACGCGGACGGACCTAACTTCCGCGGCATTCCCGGGCGAGCCTGCGAGCGAGTGTCGATCAACCCCGATAAATTCAAACCTTGTGACTGTTTTGGTGATCGTGGCACTGATCCTCGTTCTTGCAGTTCTCGCCTACGCGGCGAGTGTCGAACGGCGAGTGAGGCGATTCCGTTCGAACACCGCGGCCAGCAGACAGCTGGTGACAGTCGAACTGGATCGCCGTCACGTGCAGTTGGAGCCGTTCATCGCCGCTGTCGAATCCTCAGGGCTCGACCAGGACTTGGTCCGCCAGCTCGTCGGCGCCCGGTCGTGGTCGAAGGCTGTCCGCGACCGCGGTCTTGGGCTGCCCGCGCAGGCGGCGGCGGAGAACGCGCTGTCCGCTGCCGTCCATGCTGTTCTGTCCGAAGCGGATGCTCATCCGAAACTGCGGTCGAACTGGGCATTCCAGGGACCTGCCAGTGACCTGGAGACGACGGAGAAGCGCATAGCCGGAGCCGTGCGTGTCTACAACGACAACGCGTACAAGTTGTCACTGCTTCGCACGTCGTTCGCGACGAAGCCGATGGCGAAGGTTCTCAAGGTCACGTCCCCCGAACCGTTCGTCGAGCACGCCGCAGTTGCCGTCGACGGAAGGTCCGAGGACGTGCCCGCGTAGCTCGGCGGAATCGTTGTCGGTAGATTCATGGACCGAATCGATCGAAGGGAACCGCAATGGCCGACAATGCCCAGCGCACCGAATTGGCCGAGCTGGTTCGTGAACTCGCCGTAGTACACGGCAAGGTGACGTTGTCCTCGGGCAAGGAAGCCGACTACTACGTCGATCTGCGACGCGCGACGCTTCATCATCGCGCCAGTGCGCTGATCGGCTCGCTCATGCGGGAGCTCGTCGAGGATTGGGAGTTCGATTCCGTGGGCGGCCTGACGATGGGCGCCGATCCGGTTGCGCTGTCGATCGTCCATGCGGCGGGTCGGCCGATCGACGGCTTCGTCGTACGGAAAGCGGCCAAGGCGCACGGAATGCAGCGTCAGATCGAAGGACCCGACATCGTCGGGAAGCGAGTACTGGTGGTGGAGGACACGACTACTACCGGGAATTCGCCGCTCACCGCAGTCAAGGCGCTCCGTGACGCTGGGGCCACCGTGGTGGGCGTCGCGACCGTCGTGGACCGGGCGACCGGCGCGGACGAGGTCATCGCTGCCGAGGGGCTCGAGTACCGCTCGCTCCTCGGATTGGCCGATCTGGGCCTGTAGCGGCTCTGCCGCCAGTGGTGTGGTTAGGTGCCCCAGGGGGCACCTAACCACACCACTAGGCGACCTCGACTTCGTGCATATCCATGACGAAGCCGGCACCGGCGAAGTTGGGCATGTCGTCCGCGCCCGCCTTGCCCTCCTCGGATCCGAGGGCGGCGATAGCGTCCTCCTTGGACGGGAAGTTCAGATTGCCGACGACGAAATGGGCCGGCGTCGATCCGTCGAGAGTCTCGGACACGCCCCACTCGAACGAGATGATGCCGGGCATCTTCGCGGTCAACGGCGCGTGCACGCTGCGGTAGTGCGCGAGGAACGCATCGGGGTTGTCGGGATGGTTGTAGGCGATGCTGATGCGAAACATGGGAACTCCTTCTAATGGGTGATCGTGAAGCCTTCGTAGCCCTTGGCTGCGACGTCGTCGCAGATGTCTCGGTAGACGTTGAGTCCGCCGACATAGGACATGATCACGCGAGGTTTGCCGGGAATGTTGGCGCCGGTGTACCACGAGTTGCCCTCGGGGTAGAGCGTGGTGTCAGCGAGTTCGATTGCCTGCGTTGTCCATTCCTTCGCCGCGGTCTCGTCCGCCTCGAATGTGGTGGCGCCGATCGACTCCAGGTGCGCGACGGTGTCCGCCGTCCACTCGACGTGCTGTTCGATGGCGCAGACCACGTTGGTCAACACGTTGGGGCTACCAGGTCCGGTCAAAGTGAACAGGTTCGGGAACTCGTCGACGGCAATGCCGAGGTACGTGCTCGGACCGTCGGTCCACTTGTCCTGCAGTGACTTTCCGTTACGGCCTCGAATGTCGATCTTCAACAGTGGTCCGGTGATTGCGTCGAAACCGGTGGCGAAGACTATGACGTCGAGAGGGTACTCGGCGTCTGCGGTCTTCAGCCCGGTCGGAGTCAACCCTTCGATCGGCGCATCCTTCACGCTGACGAGCGATACGTTGTCGCGGTTGTAGGTTTGGAAGTAGTTGGTATCGAGTGTGATTCGCTTCGCTCCCAGCGGATGCTCACGAGGTGAGAGTGCCTCGGCAAGTTCCGGGTCCTCGACGACGGATCGGATCTTGCCGCGGAAGAACTCGGCGATCGTGTCGTTGGCCTCACGATTGCTGAGCAGGTCCGGGTAGGCAGCGATGAGATCTATGGCACGATGGCGACTCCACCGTTCCTCGAACACGGCCAGACGCTCTTCCTCGGAGTGGTCGAACGTGTTGACCTCGAGCGTGTCGACTGGCTGACCGCCTCCGGATGCCCTCGACGCGACCTTGAAGTTCTCGATGTCGGCTCGGAAGGACTGCTTCTCGTCTTCGGTCAGTGGCCGGTTGCCGCAGTCGAGGCTGAAGGCGGGTGTGCGCTGGAAGACCGTCAGATGTTCGGCCTGCTCGGCGATCTTCGGAATTACCTGCACACCAGAAGATCCGGTGCCGATGACACCTACCCGTTTGCCCGCGAAGTCGAATCCGTCACGCGGCCACGCGCTGGTGTGGATCGTCTCACCCTCGTAGGCGTCCAGACCCGCGAAATCAGGTGTCGACGACGTCGAAAGGCATCCGGCCGCGGTGATCAAGTACTTCGCCGTGACGTATTCACCGGCGTCGGTGCCGACCGTCCAACGCGATGTGTCCTCGTCCCACACCGCTGATTCGACGCGTACTCCGAACCGAAAGTGCTTCTTGACATCCAGCTTGTTCGCGACGAAGTCGATATACCTCAGGATCTCCGGTTGGGCTGGATAGCGCTCCGTCCATTCCCACTCGTCGATGATCTCCTGTGAGAACGTGAACGCGTATTCCATGCTGATGCAGTCGCATCGTGCACCGGGATATGTGTTCCAGAACCACGTACCACCAACGGTTTCGGCGGCCTCGTAACCTCGGACCGAGAGGCCGAGAGATTCGAGCTTGTGCGTCATGTAGACACCGGAAAAGCCGGCGCCGATGACGACGGAATCGAAATCGGTTGTGCTCATTGGGATTCCTTTCAGACCACAGCAGATGAGAGATGGGCACGAACGGACTCGCCGACGTATGCGATACCGGCGTCCGCGCCTGGAAGGATGTTGACGAACTGGAAGAACCCGTGCATTTGTCCGTCGAACACCTTCATCTCCGCGCGCACGCCGGCGGCGTTGAGCTTTTCGGCATAGGCCTGACCTTCGACGCGAAGGACGTCGTGTTCGGCTAACAACACCACCGCCGGGGCAACCCCCGACAGGTCCTCTGCATGCAAGGGGGACACGTCCCAGTTGCTGCGAACGGTCGCATCGGGCGTGTAGAGATCCCAGAACCAGACCATCGACGCCTTGTCGAGCATGAGCTGATTGGCGGGGTCGGCGTACGAGCTGTTCTCGAAGTCGTGATCGGTTACCGGGTAGACGAGGACTTGCAGCGACACGGTCGGTCCGTTCTCCCGAACGGCGCGCTGAGCGACCACTGCCGCGAGATTGCCACCCGAGCTGTCACCGCCCACCATGAGCGGCAAGGACGAACCGAAGCGAGATGCCGCCCACTGCAATACATCCCATGCGTCGTCGGCCGCGGTGGGGTAGACGTTCTCCGGTGCGAGACGGTAGTCGGGAAGCACGACGGTGCATCCTGTCTCCACAGCTAGGCGCCGCGCCAGGGTGTCGAACTGATCGGGAGTCCCGACGACCCATCCGCCGCCGTGGAAATACACGAGCACGCCGCGTGGCGAATCCGCTGGTGTCAGCACTCGTACGGGGATTCGGTAACCGTCGGCGGCCTGCGCTGTCGTGTTTTCGACTGAGTGCATGTCGGGGCCGGGGCCGTAGAGGTCGATGAAGGTGTCGTTCATCGCGCGGACCTCGTCAGGCGTCATCTCGTGCAGCGCTTTGCCGCCACCTTCGGCGGCTTGGGTGAGGAACGCGGCTGTGGCGTCGTCGAGTGCCATGGCATGACTCCTTCGAAGTGCTCTAATTACGGACGGTGTCCGTTCAGGTGATGCACCTCACTCTAAACACTGATAATCATTCGCCGCAACCGTCCGTGTTTGCGATAGCTCCAGCTGTGGTTTCGCCGCCACGTGTGATCTGGACAACCGTCCGATTTGGTTCTACTGTGACACCGATCACGAGTTCATGCGCATCATTGCCATGAAATAGGAGGAGTCATGAAGTTCACCACGGGTCCCGGCAGACTGGTCCTGTTCGGGCTGACCGGAGCCATGCTGTCCATGGCAGCGTGTAGTGGGTCAGGACCAACCGGTGCAACAGCCTCGGGGGAGATGCCTGCCGAGATCACCGTGCTCTCCACGACGGACAAGACCGGAACGCTCGCGTACGTCGGGGGCTCGCAGCTAGAAGGAATCGAGTTGGCCGTCGACGAGATCAACGATCAGAAGTTCCTCGGCGATTCCACGCTGAAGCTCGACAGTCGTGACACCGCGGGCGACGCCCAGACCGCTGCGAGTCAAGTGACCGAAGGGATTGCGAACCCGAACGTCGCCGCCATCCTCGGCACCGTGTCCGGTGCACAGTCGGTCGCAGTAGCACCGATAGCCGAGTCGTCGAAGACTCCCGTCGTGTTCACCCAGTCCGGAAGTGCAGGGGTTGTCATCGGCGACTACACATTCCGATCGACTGCGCCGCAGGAAACGTACTTCCCCAAAGCGATCGACCATCTGAAGACTCTCGGCGCCAAACGAATCAGCGTGCTCTACAACGCAGGCCAGCCGACGCTGGCAGAAATCGCCGAAAAGCAGCTCCCAGCCATGCAGGAGAGCGAGGACCTGGAAATTCTCTCCAGCACCAGCGTGCAGTCCACGACGCAAGACTTCGCGTCGACCATCACCAAGATCGTCGGAGAGAAGCCCGACGCTGTGGTGTTCCTCCTCGTCGGCGCACAGAATGCCACCGCCATGTCGCAGCTGCGTCAGGCAGGATTCGACGGCCCGGCCGTCGGGAACCCGGCCGCAGGCGCCGGAAACCTCGCTCCCGCAGGGCCGGCAGGTGCAGGGATGTTCTGGGCGACCGATTTCAACTACCTTCAGACCGCACCGTCCTCGGTTTCCTTCGTCGAGGCGTACAACGCCAAGTACGGCAAGAACCCGCTCAACTATGCCGCCGAAGGCTACGACGCGGCATGGATGATCGCCAGGGCCATCAAGGAATCGGGCGGCGCCTCGCGCGAGGACGTCAAGAACGGTCTCGACGCCGTCGCCGCAGCTGGATTCGACGGTGCCGTCGGGCCGGTGACGTTCGAAGGAAATGACCAGCGGGTCGCCGGAGTCGTCGTCGAGTGGGACGGCACCGCGGAAGGGCTGCTCGCGGAATGACGATCACCGAACGTTCACGGGGAGAGGTGATCTGAAACCATGGGTCAGACACTCATCGATGCGGCGATACTCGGATCCATCTATGTCCTGTTCTGTCTCGGCATGTCCCTCGTGTGGGGCACCGTCGGGATCCTCAACTTCGCGCACGGCGCGATCTTCATGTTCGCGGGGTTCGTCGGCTACCTGGTGGTCAAAGACCAACAATTGCCGATGATCGGCGTCATTGCTGTGTCGGTGCTCGTGGGTGCGTTGTTGTCCACGGCCATCGAAGTGCTTGCATTCCAACCGATTCTGAGGAGAGCGAAGACTCATCGGATTGCAGAGCTACAGATTTTGATAGGCGGCATCGGCGTTGCCGCCATCCCACTCGCGATCGCCCAGTATGTCACCAAGTCCGAGCCGTTCGGCTTCTCCAACAGCTCCTACGCAGTGAAGGTGTTCTCGTTCTTCGGCCTTCGAATCTCGAACACCGGTGTGATCATCGTGCTGTCCGCCGTGATTCTGACGGTCGGGATGGCGATATGGCTACGCAAGTCCATGGCAGGACTGGCGCTCCGGGCCATCGGTGTCGACGCCGAAACGGCGGCGCTCATGGGAGTCGACCGTCGAAAGCTCTCCCTGTCCACCATGGCCTTTGCCGGAGGTCTAGCAGGCCTGGCGGGGGCTCTCCTCACGTTCAATCTCGGCGCCATCACCCCGGAAAGCGGTGAGACGCTTTTGATCAAGGCATTCGCCGTCATCATCCTCGGTGGCGTCGGGAGCACGGCCGGTGTTGCCGCGGGCGCCTACATCCTGGCGTTGTCGGAGACTCTGGTGTTGCGATTCACCGGCGGTGGATGGGTCGACGCCGTGTGCTTCGGCATGATCTTCCTCGTCCTGCTGCTTCGCCCGCAGGGTCTCTTCGGCCGTAAGGAGGTGCGACGGGTATGAGTCAGTTCTACTTCTCGCACATCGTTCTGTTCCAGAGCACGTTCACCGTTCTGCTGCTGGCGCTGAGTATCCAGGTTCAGCTGCGCATGGGTGTGTTCTCCTTTGCAGGCGCAGGCTTCTACGGTCTTGGATCGTACGGAGCGGCAATCTTCGTCATCCGCTACGGGTTCAGCTCTTTTGCAGCCATCGCGGCGATCATGATCATCTGTGGGCTGATCGGTTTTCTGCTCGCGCTGCTGGTGCAACGGCTCAACGGGCTCTACCTGGCAATGGCAACGGTGTCGTTCGACCTGATCATCACCGTCGTCGCCCACAACGGTGGGACGTTGACCGGAGCCTCCGTCGGACTGTTCGGCGCACTCGCGTTTCCGCAGTTGACCATCGGTCACATCATTGCCATCACCGTGCTCGTCGTCGCGCTACTGGCACTGAGCGAGCGGGGGCGTCTGGGACGGCGTATCGATGCCGTTCGCGAGGATCCCGAGCTGGCGTCGTCCATGGGCGTCAACGTCTCGCGGTACCGAATCAGCTCTTTCGTGATCAGCGGGTTCATCGGTGCCCTCGGTGGCGCGATCAACGTGCTCCTCCGTACCACGGTGGCACCGGAGAGCATCGGATTCCCACTCGTCGTGCTGGGTTTGACGATCATCATCGTCGGTGGTGGACGCTCGTGGCTGGGAATCGTCATCGGCGCGATCATCTTCACGTGGTTGCCGTACTACCTCGAAATCGTCGGGCAGTACCAGGCCATCGTCTACGGCATCATTGTGGCGATCGCGGCCGTCTACGTACCGGGCGGGATCTACGGAACCGTCCTGGATCTGATTCGAAAGTCCAAGGCCAAACGGCTGGCAGGTGTCGCAGGGGAGAAGGAAACCGGCGGTACGGCCGAGGAACTCGACCTGGCTCAAACAGGGGAGAAAGCATGACGACCGACGCAGTGTCACGAGAGACTGTCGCTAGCCACGCCACAGCCGATGTTGTGCTCGGAATCGACGATGTCGCGGTGCATTACGGTGGAATCAAAGCCGTCGACGGCATTTCGTTCGACATCACCCGAGGGAAGATCTTCGGCATCCTCGGACCGAACGGGTCCGGCAAGAGCACCCTCTTGGCTGCGATCACACGGTTGACCCCACTCACGCGCGGTGCCTTGACATTCGAGGGCGAGGCATTTGCGAAAGTGTCCCCGCAGAGGGTCGCCAAGCTCGGTATCGCACGTACGTTCCAGACAGTCCGGTTGCTCCCGGATCTGACGGTCCGCGAGAACGTCGCGCTCGGAGCAGATCTCGGTGCCGAGGACGGCGGGTTTCGCGAGCGGATCGTCGGTCGAAAGGTTCTTCTGAAGCGGTCGAAGGACGCGGTCGCCGAGGCTCTGGAGCGTACCGGTCTGACGGGGCTGGAGGACGTCAGGCCAGGCGAGCTGTCCTACGGCTTGCAACGTCGGGTGGAGATCGCCAGGGCAATTGCGATGTCTCCCCGGCTTCTTCTGCTCGACGAGCCCACTGCCGGCATGAACAAGACCGAACGCGAGGATGTCTCCGCCCTGCTGAAGAAGCTTCGCGAGGAGGGGCTCACACAGTTGCTCGTCGAACACGACGTACAGATGATGGTCGACACGTGCGACACGTTGATTGCCATGAACTTCGGCGTTCTGATCGCACAGGGGAAGCCTCAGGACGTTGTGCGCGAACCCAGCGTGCAGGAAGCCTATCTCGGGAAGCGAGGAGCACAGGATGCTCGAAGTCAGTGATCTCCACGTCCAGTACGGCAAGGTCAGCGCGGTCACGAATATCGGTCTCACCGTGCAACCGGGACGAATCACGTTGGTACTCGGCGCAAATGGTGCGGGAAAGAGTACGACGCTTCGTACCATTGCTGGCTTGGTGGAGCCGACGGCAGGATCGATCGTTCTCGACGGTGAGTCGTTGGTCGGTGTGAAAGCTCACCGGGTGGTCAGCAAAGGTATTTCGCTCGTCCCCGAGGGGCGGCAGGTGTTCGCGTCGTTGTCCGTCGCCGAGAACCTACGCATCGGGGGGTACACGTCGACCAAGGAGAAACGCGAGAAGAACACAGAGCTGGCGTACGAGCTGTTCCCGATTCTGAGGGAACGCAAGGACGGGCCCGCTGGCCTGCTGAGCGGCGGTGAGCAGCAGATGCTCGCCTTCGGACGCGGGCTGATGTCCGATCCGAAGTACATCATGATGGACGAGCCGTCGATGGGCCTCGCGCCTGCGGTGGTCGACACCGTCATGGCCAGTGTGCGAGAGATCGGTGACCGCGGGCTCGGGGTGCTGATGGTCGAGCAGAACGCCGAAGCAGGACTGCGTGTCGCCGACGATGTCGTCGTGGTCAATCGTGGTGAGTCCGTGTACTCCGGTAGTGCCGAGGAAGCACGCTCGCACTCCTCGGTCGTCCTGGCGTTTCTGGGAGAGGCGGCGTTGGGCGCATGAGCAGATTCAGTGGCAAGGTGGTCCTGATCACCGGCGCTGCCCGCGGGCAAGGTCGCAACCATGCGTTGCGCTTCGCCGCCGAAGGCGCCGACATCATCGCAGTGGACGCATGCGAGGACGTCGACACCGTCGGATACGACCTTGCGACGGAGGACGACCTGGCCGAGACGGCGCGTTTGGTCGAGAAACTCGATCGCCGAATCGTGGCGTCGAAGACCAACGTCCGCGACCTCGACGCGCTACGAGCAGCCGTAGATTCTGCTGTCGGTGAGCTCGGCCGACTCGACGTGGTGGTCGCCAATGCCGGAATTGCGGGTAGCGGCGTGACACACGAGTTGTCCGCCGAGAACTGGCACAACATGATCGATACCAACCTCACCGGCGTGTGGAACACGACGACGGCTGCCACTCCGCACGTCCTGGCCGGTGGCCACGGAGGTTCGATGGTTCTCATCAGCTCCGTCGCGGGCACGAAAGGTCTGCCGTACAACGCGCACTACACAGCCGCCAAGCACGGTGTCCTTGGGTTGATGAAGAGCCTTGCAAACGAGCTGGGCCCGCAGAACATCCGGGTCAACACGGTGAATCCGACCAACGTCGAGACTCGGATGCTGTTGAACGATGCGATCTACAAGCTGTTTCTTCCCGACGAGGAAGCACCCACTCGGGAACAGGTGGTTCCGCTCCTGCACGACATGCACGTACTCGACATTCCGTATGTCGAGCCTGACGATGTCAGCAACGCGGTGCTCTTCCTGGCGGGCGACGAATCACGCTACGTAACAGGTATTTCCATTCCCGTCGATGCCGGAGTCCTCGTCAAGTAGCCGCTCCGCACCAGTGGCGTGGTTAGGGCCCCCAGGGGGCACTTATCCACGCCACTGGCGGCGGAGCCGCCGAACTACCGCCCCTTCCAGACCGGAGCCCGTTTCTCCTTGAACGCCGACGCGCCCTCGCGGGCGTCTTCCGAGCTTCTGACAGGCTCGTAGATCTTCCACATCTCGGCGAACTGCTCGTCGTTGGACCAGTCGCGGGCCTTGGTGATGATTTCCTTCGTCGCCCGCACAGCCATCGGGCCGTTCTGCGCGATCTTCTTCGCCAGTTCCAGCGCGACCTCCAGTGCATCTCCCGCTGGGGTGAGCCGGTTGATCAGTCCGGCATCCTTGGCCTCCTGCGCGCTGATGAAATCACCGGTGAGACACCATTCGACGGCAAGCGCGCGCGGGACACGGTCGGGCAGCCGGAGCAATCCACCGCCACCGGCGAGCAATCCGCGTTTGACCTCGGGCAGTCCGAAAATTGCAGTCTCGGACGCCACCACCAGATCACAGGCAAGCACGATCTCGAAACCGCCCGCGATTGCGTGGCCCTCGACAGCGGCGATCAACGGCTTCGCCGGGGGAGTCTCCGCGACGCCCGCGAATCCCCGCCCCGGAATCGACGGTTTCTCGCCGGCAAGGAATGCCTTCAAATCCATTCCGGTGCAAAAACTTTTGCCCTCGCCGGCAATGACGCCTGCGACGAGATCGTCGCGCGCGTCGAGCTCGTCCATGGCGTCGGCGATGGCCTGCGCAGTGGCGGTGTTGATCGCGTTGCGGACCTCGGGCCGGGCGATCGTGACGACCTGTACACCCTCGATCTGCTCGACCCTGACCAGCGCACTCATCGTGGCTGCATTCTGATCGCGCCGTCCAGGCGAATGACCTCACCGTTGATCATCGCGTTGTCGACGATGTGCAGGGCCAGCTTGGCGTATTCGTCGGCGTCGCCGAGGCGCGCTGGGTGCGGGATCTGCGCCGCCAAGCCGTCGCGAATTTCCTGGGAGAATCGGGACAGAATCGGGGTGTCGAAGATTCCGGGCGCAATACTGTTGACGCGAACCAACTTTCGAGACAGATCACGAGCCGCAACCAACGTCATGCCCACAACACCGGCTTTGGCCGACGCATACGGAATCTGGCCGATCTGACCTTCCCATGCTGCGACGGATGCCGTCATGATGACGACGCCGCGCTCACCGTCGACCGGTTCGTTGCGGACCATCCGAGCTGCTGCGAGCCTGAGGACATTGAAGCTGCCGATCAGGTTCGTCTGGATTAGCGAGGTGTAGAGCTCCAGAGAGCCTGGTGTGCCGTCTTTTTCGACGACCCGAACGGTTCCGCCGCGGCCTGCGCAGTGCACGACGGACCGAATGGGAGCCCGAGCTTCGGCGAGATCCAATGCCGCATCGACGGCGTCGGGATCGGCGACGTCGGCGGGGCCGAACTGGACCAGATCTCCGAGTTCCTGTGCGACGTCCTTGCCTGCGGACTGCGGCAGATCGACGATGACGGTGTTGACGCCTGCCGCGACGAATCGCTTGACCGTCGCGAGTCCGAGGCCGGACGCCCCGCCCGTGACGACTGCGGACGAATTGGTGAGATCCATGGACCGACTCCTTACTTCAGTATCTCGATGATGGTTGCGTTGGCCATTCCGCCTGCTTCGCACATGGTCTGCAGTCCGTAACGGCCGCCGGTGCGTTCGAGGTGATTGATCAACGTAGTCATGATGCGGGCGCCCGAGGCGCCCAGCGGATGTCCGAGCGCAATCGCTCCGCCGACGGGATTCAGGACGTCCTGATCGACGCCGAGCTCCTTCGCCCATGCCAGTGGGACCGAGGCAAATGCTTCGTTGACCTCGAAAGCGGAGATATCGGCCAGTGTCAAACCGGCCTTCTTCAAGACCTTTTCGGTCGCCGGGATCGGGCCGGTGAGCATCAATAGAGGATCGTCGCCGATCACCGCGGACGCGACGATTCTGGCCCGGGGCCGCAGACCCAACTGCGAGGCCCGCTCTTCGCTCATCACCAACAGGGCCGCAGCGCCGTCGGTGATCTGCGACGCGTTCCCGGCGGTGACGGTCCAGTCGAGGTCAGGGAACTGCGCTCGTCGCTCGTCGGTGCCGAACACGGCTTTCAGTCCGCCGAGCTTCTCGGCGGTCGTGCCCGTTCTGATGGTTTCGTCGGCGACGAGGCCACCGACCGGCACGATCTCGCCGGCGAAGTCCGTTTCCGAGGCTCGTGCGTGGGAGCGTGCGGAGTACTCGTCGAGCTCCGACCTGGAGATTCCCCACTTCTGCGCCACGAGTTCCGCGGCCACTCCTTGCGGCACCAAGACTGGAAACCGCTCACGAACACCCTCGCCGAACGGGTCGGCGTCACCGCGTGCGCTGCCCATCGGGACGCGGCTCATGGATTCGACCCCACCCGCGATCGCGATGTCGTACGCCCCGGCCACGACGCCCTGGACGGCGAAGTCGAGTGCCTGCTGCCCTGAACCGCATTTGCGTTCGACCGTCACCGACGGCACGTGAACCGGGAAACCCGCGGACAGCACTGCTTGACGGCCGGGTGTTCCAGACTGCTCACCGTTGCCTCCGACGCACCCGATGATGACGTCGTCCAGCAGGCCTGCGTCGAGCGAGGATCTGTCGACCAGTTGGCGCAGCACCTGACCGAGAAGGTCTGCTGGGTGAAGGTGCGACAGCCCGCCCCCGATCTTGCCCTTGCCCATGGGCGAACGAACGGCGTCGACGATGACTGCACGTGTCATGAAAACCCTCCTCGAGCAGGTTTGTGGAAACACACCGTGTTATTCATGATTATGTTTAGCATGAACCTAGCGGCCGACGGGTGGGATCTTGTACCGTAGGTCACACCGGATTAGTATAATCATGAGCATGAAAGAGGTGGCCATGTCTGCCAGCACACTCACCGACGACGAGCGCGCCATCAAAGAGGTGGCCGCCAAGGTCGCCACTGAGCGGTACGCCCCCAAAGCGGCGCAGTGGGATGCGGAGCGAACCGCGTTCCCGCTCGAAGAACGGAAGTTCCTCGGGTCGCTCGGCTTCCTCGGGATCGCCCTTCCCGAGCGTTTCGGTGGAGGAGGCGCACCGCTTCAGCAGGCACTCAACGTCATCGAGGAGTTCGCCTACCACTGCAGGCCCGCCGCATTCCAGATTTTCGAGGCGAACACCGGCCCAGCCCAGGTGATCGCCCGGATCGGAACCGAGGAACAGCGTGAGCGGTTTCTCCCGGGAATCATCGCAGGTGAGCTCACCATGGCAGTGGCGATCTCCGAGCCGGATGCGGGCTCGGCTGCGACGGACCTGACCACCAAAGCAACGGTAGACGGAGACACTGTCCGAGTCAGCGGAAACAAGCGCTGGATCTCCAACGGATCCGAGGCCGACGTCTACCTCGTCTATTCGCGCATGAGCGACGCGCCCGGTGCCAAGGGAATCGGTGCGGTTCTCGTCGAAGCCGACCGGGAGGGCGTCAGCTACGGCGCCCGCGAAAAGCTCATGGGCTTTCGCGGCATCCCGTCCGCCGACATCTACTTCGACGACGTCGCCGTCCCGAAGAAGAACATCGTCGTCGAACCCGGTGGCTTCCGCACGCTGTTCACCGCGTTCTCGATCGAACGCCTCGGCAACTCGACGATGAGCCTCGCGCTCGGCCAGGCTGCGCTCGACCAGTCGATCCGCTACGTCCAGGAGCGAACGCAGTTCGGCAAGCCGCTCATCGAGTTCCAGGCCGTGCAGATGACGATCGCGGACATGGCACTTCAGGTCGACGCCGCGAGGCTGCTGCTGCAGCGCGCAGCTGCATCGGTCATCGACGGAGAACAGCTTCCCAACTCGCTGCACGTCTCGCTTGCGAAGTGCACCGCCAACGAGATGGCAAAGAAGGTCACCGATCTCGCGATGCAGCTTCACGGCGGAAACGGTTACACCGAGGAGTTCGGCATAGAGCGCATGCACCGCGATGCGCACGGCTGGGCGCTCGCCGGTGGAACGCCGACCATGCAACGGACCCGAATTGTTTCCGAATTACTGGGACGTTCGTTCGATCAACGCGCTTGAATAACGGAGTAACTTGAGAAGGAGTACAAGAAATGCAGCGTTATGAAGGCCGTATCGCCGCCGTCATCGGCGGAGGTTCCGGCATGGGCCGTGCCATCAGTCACCGTCTCGCCTCCGAGGGAGCGTTCGTCTACGTCACCGACCTCAGTGAGGAAGCTTCGCGCAAGGTTGCCGCGGAGATCGAAGCCGAAGGCGGACAGGCGACAGCGGTAACCGTCGACGCCACGAACAACGACGACCTGAGGTCGCTCTTCTCCAAGATAGACGCCGAGAAGGGCGTACTGCACGCATTGCACGCTCAGGTCGGCATGCCGGGTCCAGGTGGGCTCGAAGTCGACGATGCGACGTGGGACAAGAACATCGACGTCAACGTCAAGAGCGCCTACTACTCCACGACGCTCGGGTTCGAACTACTCAAGAAGGCAGGCGGCAAGGGCTCGGTCACGCTGACCTCCTCGACGTCGGCGCTCATCGGGTCACCGTTCAGCCCCATCTACTCGATGACGAAGGGAGCGCTCGTACCGTTCGGCCGTGCGCTCGCACTCAACGGCGCCAAGGACGGCATCCGCGTCAACGTCATCTGCCCGGGGCAGGTCAAGACGCCGATGCTCGCCCAGTTCTTCGGACGAGAAAAAGGTTCGGACGTCACGGCTCTGGCAGCCGACTTCGTCGCGACCATCCCTCTGGGCCGCGGCGCCGAGCCGGAGGAAATCGCGTCGGTCATCGCGTTCCTCAACAGCGACGACGCCAGCTACATCACCGGCGTCACCATCCCCGTCGACGGCGGCCTCACCGCGCAATAAGCGCGCCAGATCAGAAGGGACTCTCATGGTTCAGGTCGGCTTACTGCTCAGCGACGTGCCGAAGTCGGTGACGCCGGCGCAGCAGTTCAAGGACATTCTCCGCATCGTCGAGACCGCGGAAGACAACGGGTTCAACTACATCGCCATCGGGCAGCACTTCCTCTACGGCGATCTGCGCTGGCTCCAGCCAGTGCCGCTGCTCGCCCGCCTCGCCGCGCACGTCGCACCGACGACCAAGCTCGTCACGCAGATCATGATCGCCCCGCTGTATCACCCGGTCATGCTCGCCGAGGAGATCGCGACACTCGACGTCGTCACCGAGGGCCGGTTGATCTTCGGCGCCGGATTGGGGTACCGCCCAGAGGAATTCGACTACCTCCAGGTCCCGTACAAGGAGCGCGCAGGGCGGTTCGACGAGTCCCTCCAGGTAATGAAGCAGCTGTGGACCCAGGACGAGGTCACCTTCGAGGGCAAGTACTTCCAACTCGACGGCGTCAAGCCGCACCTGCATCCAGTCCAGCAGCCACACGTCCCGATCTGGATCGGTGCGCACGCAATGGGCGGTGTGCGTCGAGCAGGAAAGTACGGCGACGCCTACGCCGTGCCGCCCGAGACCCCGAAGCACGAGGTCGAGGAGCGCTACCGCGTCGTCAAGGATCTGTTCGAGGCGCGCGGCAAGGAATTCGGCCTTCAGCCGCTCCGTCGTAACGTCCTCGTCGCGGACAGCAAGGAAGAAGCGATGGTCGAGTACGCGCGCGTTGCTCAGGGGCGCTACCTCACCTATGCGGCGAAGGGTCTCGACGTCATGGCCGGCCGCGATCTCGCAGGCCAGTTCGCCGAGTCGGTCTCCGATCATGTCATCGTCGGTACTCCGGACGATGTCGTCGGCAAGCTCACCGATCTGGTGACCACACTGCCGGTCGATCCACTCCTGCTGCGCCCCCAGTGGCCGACCATGGACGGCGACGAAACAATCGCAGCGATCGAGCGTCTCGGCAAGGATGTCGTTCCGTCGATGCTGGCCCTCGAACCTTTCCGGGACTTCAAGTGAGCCAGACGTACACCGATCTGCACCCGGCCTTCGCCGACCCGGAGGGGTGGACGCTCGACAACGTGCTGCGGACCCACGCCGCCGCCACGCCCGACGCCACGTTCCTGGTGACGCCGGAGGAGAAGTTGGAGTTCACCTACTCCGACATCCTCGGCGCCGCAGAACGTATCGCTGGTTCCTGGCATGCGGCGGGCGCGCAACAGGGTGACCGCGTCGTCATCATGGCGATGAATTCGTCACGGCTGATACGTAGTTGGTTCGCTGCCGCTGTCGGCGGAACCGTCGAGGTGCCGATCAACACGAACTACGAAGGCGAATTTCTTCGCCACCAGATCGTCACCGTCGGCGCACGCTGGGCCGTCATCGACGACACGTTCGCCGAGCGATTCGTCGCGATTGCCGAGCACAGCCGCGGCATCGAGAAATTCTGGGTGATCGACACCGGTACCGCGGACAAGGCACTCACCCTTCTGCGCGAGCACGGTTGGCAGGCCGAGGCTTGGGACGAGCTGGAGAAGGGCACGCCCGTCACCGTTCCCGCGCCGCGTGCGCAGGACCTCGGGGCTATCTTCTTCACCTCGGGGACGACGGGCCCGTCCAAGGGTGTCGCGATGCCGCACTCGCAGCTGTACTTCTTTGCGCAGGAGGTCGTGTCGCTCACCCGGCTCACCCCGGCCGATCGCTACATGACGACGACGCCGCTGTTCCACGGCAATGCCCAATTCATGGCCGTCTATCCGGCGCTCGTCGCCGGCGCCAGTGCCGTGGTGTACCCCAAGTTCAGTGCTAGCCGATGGATCGACATGGTCCGCGACTCCGGCGTCACCGTCACCAATTTCGTCGGCGTCATGATGGACTTCGCGTGGAAACAGGCTCCTCGGGAGAACGATCGCGACAACCAATTGCGCGCCGTGTACGCCGCCCCGATCGCGGACACCGTCGTCGATCAGTTCAAAGATCGTTACGGCATAGAGGCTTTCGTCAACGCCTTCGGACTCACCGAGACGTGCGCGCCGATCCTCACTCCGTACGGTGAGAAGATTCCTCCCGGTGCGGCAGGCAAGGTGGCCTCGGACTGGTTCGACATCAGGCTCGTCGACCCCGAGACCGACCGCGAAGTGCCCGTCGGTGAAGTCGGAGAACTGGTCGTACGTCCCGTCCAGCCATGGACCTGCAGCATGGGGTACTACGGCATGCCGGAGAAGACCCTCGAAGCATGGCGCAATCTGTGGTTCCACACCGGCGACGCTTTGCGCAAGGACGAGGACGGCTGGTTCTACTTCGTCGATCGCTACAAGGACGCCTTGCGAAGGCGCGGTGAGAACATCAGCTCCTACGAGGTGGAACAGGCCGTTCTCGGCCATCCCGCCGTCGTCGAATGCGCCGTCATCGGCGTTCCTGCCGACGTCGAAGCCGGTGAGGACGAGGTTCTCGCCGCTGTGGTCGTCAGCGAAAAGGCCGACCCGGCAGAGATTCTCGACTGGTGCACCGGTCGTATCCCTGCCTTCGCCACACCGCGATACGTCCGTTTCCTGGACGCGCTTCCCAAGACACCGTCCGAGAAGGTCCGCAAGGCCGTACTGCGCGACGAGGGCGTCACAGCCGACACGTTCGATCGCACCGCGGTGCCGGTCGCTTAGCGCAGGAGACATACATGGACTACTCTTCCGACCCCACACACGACGATATCCGCGCTGCGGTCAAGACGCTCTGCAAGGCGTTTCCCGACGACTACTGGATGGAGCACGACGACAGCCACGAATTCCCGTGGGACTTCTACAACGCTGTGGCCGAGGGCGGTTGGCTCGGACTGACCGTTCCCGAAGAGTACGGCGGCGGGGGACTCGGCGTCACCGAGGCTGCGATCGTCGAACGTGAGATCTCCGCGTCCGGAGCGGGAATGGGCGGATGCAGTGCAGTGCACATCGGCATCTTCGGATTCGAGCCGATCATCAATCACGGCAGCGAGGCGATGAAGAAGAAGTACCTTCCACGCGTCGTCACCGGTGAACTGCACACCTCGTTCGCCGTTACCGAGCCCGATGCAGGCACCGACACCACCAACATCAAGACGTTCGCGAAGAAGGTCGACGGCGGATTTCTGGTGTCGGGCAAAAAAGTGTGGATCACCAAGGCGCAGGAAGCCGAGAAGATGCTGCTCCTGGTGCGTACCAGTCCGCGCGTCGAGGGCGAAAAACGCACTGCTGGAATGACATTGCTGTTCGCGGACATGGATCGCAGCAAAGTCCAGATTCGTCCGATCCCGAAGATGGGTCGCAACGCCGTCGACACAAACGAACTCTTCATCGACGAGCTCTTCGTTGCTGACGAGGACGTCGTCGGCGAGGTCGGACACGGATTCCGCACCATCCTCGGCGGTCTGAACGCCGAGCGGGTCATCTCGGCCAATGCCGCACTCGGCATCGGTGAAGCGGCACTGAGACGAGGAACTCAGTACGCGAAGGAACGTGAGGTGTTCGGCCGCCCGATCGGCAAGAACCAGGGCATTGCCTTCCAACTCGCCGAAGCACGCATCCGGCTCGATGCCGCCACTGCCGTCGTCGACAAGGCTGCGTGGATGGTCGACGCCGGCCTGCCGTGTGGCCGAGAAGCCAACGCCGCCAAATACTTGTGTGCCGAAGCGGGATTCTTCGCCGCGGACGCAGCGCTGCAGGTGCACGGCGGATTCGGGTTCGGTAAGGAATTTCACGTCGAACGGTACTTCCGGGAATCCCGTCTGATGCGGATCGCGCCGATCAGCCAGGAGATGGTCCTCAACTACACCGCCGAGCATGTTCTCGGCTTGCCGCGCAGCTACTGAAGGGGAGTGACATGCAGCCGTATCGTTCGATCCTGTTCGTGCCTGGTCACCGCCCGCGGTGGGTGGACAAGGCCGTCGCGTCCGGCGCCGATTGCGTCGTACTCGATCTCGAGGACTCCGTTCCCTTGCCGGAAAAAGAGTCCGCGCGCGCAACGGTTGCCGAGTCGATCAGGAGGGTCCGCGAAACCAATCCCGATGTGGGGCTGTTCGTTCGAGTCAACCCCCTTGCGACGAGGCTCACGGGCGCGGATCTCGAAGCCGTCGTCGTCCCCGGCCTCACCGGAGTGTTCGCGCCGAAGATCGAAAAGGCTGTCGACGTGCTCCAGTACGACGCATTGCTCGACCACTTCGAGGCGCGCAACGGTGTCGACGGCCTCGAATACATCGTGCCGGTCGAGACCGTCAAGGCGATCCACAACTGCCTCGAGGTCGCGACAGCGTCGCCGCGCGTGGGCGCGATGATCGGCCCGTCCGCCGAGCACGCGGATATCGCCCGCGAGGTCGGATACGAATGGACACCCGAGGGGCTCGAAACTCTCTACCTGCGTAGCCGGGTTCTTCTTGCGTGCAGGGAGGCCAAGATCCACGCGCTGACCGGACTGTGGGAGGACCTCGAAAATCTGGACGGTCTCCGAGATTTCGCGGTCAAGGGCCGTCAACTCGGCTTTCGCGGCATGATCGCGATCCACCCGTCGCACGTCGAGACCGTCAACGCTGTGTTCAGCCCGTCGGAGCAGGACATCGAGTTCTACCGAGGGTTGGCCGAAGCGTACGAGAAGGCCGAGGCGCAGGGGACCGGTGCGTTGCGGTATCGAGGTCTGCACATCGACAAGGCGCACTACGACAAAGCGCTTCAGTGGCTGGAGCGCGCCGAAGCGATCATCGAGAGAGGCGAGAAGTAAATGCGAGGCTTGTATTTCGAAGAGTTCGAGGTCGGCAAGCACTACAGGCATGCGATGACCCGTACGGTGACCGAAATGGACAACGTCATGTTCACCTCGCTCACGATGAACATTCAGCCGCTGCACCTCGACGCGGAGTTCTGCAAGGGCACGATCCACGGGCAGCGACTGTTCAACAGCCTCTTCACCGTTGCGTTGATCGGTGCGTTCCATGTACCCGAGCTGACCATGGGCACCACCCTCGGCAACCTCGGCTACGAGAAGATCACCTTTCCCAACCCGGTGTTTCACGGCGACACCCTGCGCGCCGAGACCACCATCAAGAACAAGCGCGAATCCAAGAGCCGTGACGATTCCGGCATCGTGTGGTTCGAGCACATCGGCTACAACCAACGCGACGAGATCGTCTGCGTCCTCGAACGCGTCGGGTTGATGGCCAAACTTCCGGCAGAGCTTTGAGAAAGAGGGTGCATGAAATGACTGCAGTGGCAGAGATCGACCAGAAGTGGGTACCGGACACCAGGACTCTGCTGATCGGCGACACCGACGCTCAGCCTCAGGGTGAGACGTGGGACGTCTACAACCCCGCCACCGAAGAGGTCATCGCGACTGTCGGTGGAGCGTCGAGCAGCCAGGTGGACGATGCAGTAGCCGCAGCGCGGCAGGCATTTCCGGCGTGGTCCGCACTGAGCGGTGAAGAGCGCTCGAAGCACATCCACCGCTTCGCCGACGCGTTGGAGAAGGCCGCGGACCGGTTGCTGCCCTCGATCGTCAACGAGGTCGGGTGCCCAGTGTCGCTGGCGTCGTACCTGCAGGTGAAGATGGCGGTCGACGAGCATCTTCGATGGGCGGCTGAGGCCGCGAAGACCGAGCGCACGATTCATCTCGGTGAGTACGACAAGCCTGTTCCGACGATGAGCGACGTGGTCCACCAGCCCGTCGGCGTCGTCGCCGCTATAACCGGATACAACTACCCGCTCAACCTCGCGATCTTCAAGTTCGGTGCCGCGCTGGCCGCGGGCTGTACCGTCGTGCTGTTGCCGTCGCCGCGGACCCCGCTGACGACGCTGTTCCTCGGTGATCTCATCAAAGAATCTGGCCTGCCGCCGGGTGTCATGAACGTCATCATCGGTGGTGCCGATGTGGGACAGCAACTATCGTCGCACCGCGGTGTGGACCGTGTCTCGTTCACCGGCTCCGACGGCGTCGGCGCGAAGATCATGGAACAGGCGTCGGCCAATCTCACCGGTGTGACGCTCGAACTCGGCGGTAAGTCTCCGAACATTGTGCTCGAAGGCGTCGACGTCAAGAAGATCGCTGTCGAGATGCATCTTCGCTGGGCACGCAACGGCGGCCAGGGATGTGCGGCGCTCGCTCGGCTCCTGGTGCACGACAGCGTGTACGACGAGTTCCTCGAAGCAGGCGCGTCGGCCTTCGATCAGATGGTGGTCGGCGACCCGTGGGATCCCGCCACCAACATCGGACCGATGATCCGCCCCGACCATCAGGCTCGCGTCAACGGATTCATCGACGGATCGGTCGCCGAGGGCGGCACGAAGCTACTCCAGGTCACCAAGCCGCTGCCGGAGAAAGGGTGGTTCGTCAATCCGGTTCTGCTGGGCGGACTTCCACACAGCGCGCGTGCTGTCCAGCAAGAGATCTTCGGCCCCGTCGCGGTGATCGTGCCGTTCTCCGACACCGAGGAAGCGATCCGTCTTGCCAACGACACCGACTACGGCCTCGCGGCGAACGTCTGGTGCGACGATCCGATCGAGGCCAGGCGGGTCGCGGAGCAGGTCCGGGCCGGAACGGTGTGGATCAACGGAGGTGGCTCCATGCGTCCCGACGCCCCGTTCGGCGGCTACGGTAAGTCCGGAGTCGGCCGTGAGCTCGGCGAATGGGGCATGAAGGAATACCTAGAGGTCAAGCACATTCAGTGGAGGATCTGATGGGCGCTATCGGTCCGCTCGCGGGCATCAAGGTCGTCGAGCTCGGCACGATGTACGCCGCGCCGACGGCGGGCCGCATGCTCCGCGACTTCGGGGCAGAGGTGATCAAGGTCGAGGACCCAGCGTCGGGTGACTATGCGCGTCAGTGGATCCCGCAGAAAGAAGGCTTGTCGCTCGGGTTCTCGCGTCTCAACGCAGGAAAGCGCTCGGTGGGAATCGATTTGCGCGACGCCGAAGGTCGAGCGCTGGTCAAGCGTCTCATCGCCGGCGCGGACGTCGTGATCGAGTCCTTCAGGCCTGGACGTCTCGAGGCGTGGGGACTCGGCTTCGAGGAACTGTCGAAGGACAACCCCGGGCTCGTTCTGGCTCGGGTGTCCGGTTTCGGCCAGACCGGACCGAACTGCCTGCTGCCGGGCTTCGGAACCGTCGCCGAGACAGCCAGTGG
Source organism: Rhodococcus sp. P1Y (assembly GCF_003641205.1). NCBI lineage: Bacteria > Bacillati > Actinomycetota > Actinomycetes > Mycobacteriales > Nocardiaceae > Rhodococcus > Rhodococcus sp. P1Y. The sequence goes on along the minus strand of NZ_CP032762.1, from coordinate 5,743,144 downwards.
ATTCGCAAACGTCAATGGCTGGCCGGACTCGCCTCCCACCTCGCCGCCGTTCGGTTTCGCCGACTCCATCGCGGGCCTGTCCGCCGCGATGGGCGTGGCGATGTCGTTGTTCAAGAGGGAAAAGACCGGTCTCGGTGAGGAAGTCGACGTGGCGCTGTACGAGCCACTGATGTTCATCGTCGGCGACATGTTCCTCAAGTACACCGCGACGGGCGAGATTCAACAGCGTATCGGCAATTCGACCGGAGCCGCGTCCCCTCGCGGCATCTACGAGGCCGGCGACGGTAAGTTTCTGTCCATCGCTGCGTCGAATCAGGCCATCGCCAAGCGGTTGTTCGCTGCGATGGGAAAAGCGGAGATCATCGACGACCCGCGCTACGCCACCAATGCCGATCGCCTACGGAACAACGACGACGTGCAGACGATGGTGATCGACTGGTGCAAGAGCATGCCTCGTGCCGAGGTGCTTGCGACCCTTGAGAAGTTCGAGGTGGTGAGCGCCGCTGTGAACGACGCCTCCGATGTGGTGCAGGACCCGCACTTCTTGGAGCGAACATTGGTGGAGATCACCGGCAACGACGTTCTGGGCAAGGTCTTGATGCCGGGACCGGTTCTCCACATGAAGAGCTACGACGGGCCGGTGTACGACGGCGTGCCCGGAGTCGGGGAGCATACGGCCGAGATCTTGACGGCCGAGTTGTCCTTGAGTGCAGACGAACTCACCGACCTCGCGACGCGCGGGATCGTCAGCGCGTAGTTCGCAATACATGGTCGACCAGGTTGCGGGCGTACTCCTCGGAGTGCGCCCGCACTGCGTCGTCCAGCTTCTTCGGTGTGCTGAGGGTGTGCAGAATGATTGCGCCCAGCAAAGTTTCGAGCAACAGCGTGACCGAAGTGTCCGCGGGGAGTTCTCCGCGGGCGATGGCCTTGCGGACCATGTCTCGTGCGGCAAGGGTTTGCGAATCGCGGAAGAGTGCAAACTGATCGGTGACGCCGGGGATGGAATCACCCTCGATGGCCATCCGAAAGATTGCTCGCCCAGCGCCGCCGAGGTACAGCCTCATGGTCTGACGGGCGAGTTCGAGGAGGTCGGCCTTGATGTCACCGGAATCCTGAGTGGCGACGACGGTGATGCGGTCCTCGATTGCGTCCTGCAGCAGGGTGTTCTTGTTCGGCCATCGTAGGTAGATGGAGGCCTTTCCGACGGAGGCCTGGCGCGCGACGGCCTCGATGGAGAACTTGGCCCACCCCTGGGTTCCGAAGATGTCGACGGCGGCATCGAACACGCGTCGTTCCAGGTCGGGGTCGCGTGGGCGTCCCGTCTTGGAGGTGTCCGGCACTGCCTTCTCCTTCTCGTTCGAAAAATTTGTGACCTGAACCACTGAAAACCATTGATTCGCGTCATGGGGGAGTGTACTTTCCTAGTTACAGACGAAGAACGTTCAGAAACGTTCCGCCTTCCTGCTGATTCGGAAGGTGTTCTCCCTTTTCATGATTGGTGGGCGCAATGGCGCTGTTGGAGCGGTACCGCGTGCTCGACTTCACCGACGATCGTGGCCTGCTCGCAGGCCGGATGCTTGCCGATCTGGGCGCCGACGTGGTCCAGGTCGAGCCACTCGATGGGTCCTCGGCACGTACGGCCGAGCCGCTCGGACCTCGAGGATCGTATTTCTGGGACACCTACGCGGCCAACAAACGCGGCATAGCCATCGACCTCGAGAATCCAGCGGGCCTCCACGACTTGATCGCCCAGGCCGACGTCGTGATCGAGTCCGCAGGGCCCGGCGTGATGGACAGCCTTGGGCTCGGGTTCGAGAAGTTGCACACCCTGTTCCCGCGCCTGGTCTACGTCTCGATCTCGGCGTTCGGATCCACCGGGCCGAAATCGCGCTACGCCGCCAGTGACCTGGTGGTCTGGGCGGCGGGCGGTCCGCTCGACCCGCATCGGGAGAAAGATCGCCCTCCGGTCAGGATCTCGATTCCGCAGGCCTTTCTGCACGCCGCCGCCGATGCAGCCGACGGTGCCTTGTTCGCGTTACTGGCACGGACGCGCACCGGTCGTGGTCAGCACGTCGACGTCTCCGCGCAGGCATCCCTCGGAACAGCCACGCTGGGAAGGGTTCTCGCTCACACCGCAGGTGATGTATCCCCGGAGTGGGAAAAACTCGTCGATGGTCCGGTGAAGAAGATGGATCAGTCCGGCAGCGGTTCCGGTACTGATCCCGCCAAGAAGAAGTGGCGCTGCGCCGACGGTCTCATCGAATTCCATCTCACTGTCGGCCGCGCCTCCGGTGCGTTCACCTCGGCATTCTTCAGGTGGATGGCGTCGGAGAATCCGGACTACGAGCGGTTCGCGTCCATCGACTGGCGTGAGGTCCCCGACATGGTGGCACGCGGGGAGTTCGACGACGCTCGATTCGACGAGGCCCGCGGTGCCGTCGCCGAGTTCCTGGCAGGCAAGACGAAGAACGCGGTGCTGGAAGCGGCACGTGAACACCGATTGCTGTGCGTGCCGATCTACGACACCGGTGATGTTGCTGCGAGCCCGCAGCTGGATGCGCGTGGGTTCTACTCGACGGTTGTCGACGACGCAGGTCGCGAAGTGAGAATGCCGGGTGCATTCGCGAAGGTCAGTGGAGAGACCCTCCATGTTCGATCGCCTGCACCGTCTATCGGGCAACACACCGAGGAAGTTCTCGCCGACTGGGTAGGCACACGCGTCATGGAGAACGCGTCATGAGCAAGCCTCTCGCTGGAGTGAAGGTCCTCGACATGTCCTGGGTGGTCGCGGGCCCACTCGTCGGACGCGCCCTCGCCGACGCAGGCGCAACCGTCGTGCGCGTCGAATCCGGTACCAAAGTCGAGACGGCCCGTCTGATGCCGCCCTTCGAGGGCGGTGTTGCAGGACATGAGAACTCGGCTCTCTACGGTAACGTGAACGCAGGCAAACTCGGAATGTCGTTGGATCTTCGCCTCCCGGCCGCACGGGCCGTCGCCAGGTCTCTCGCCGACTGGGCGGACGTCGTCCTCGAGTCGTACGCGCCCGGTCGAATGAAGAAGTGGGGGCTCGACTACGAGACTCTGCGCGCGACCAACCCTGGCCTGATCATGGTGAGCAGTTCCATCAACGGACAGGACGGTCCGTACAGCGGCCTGGCCGGCTACGGAAACGTCGGAGCTGCGCTGTCGGGCTTTCAGTCGACCGTCGGTTGGGCGGATCGGCTTCCGCTCGGACCGTTCGGCCCGTACACCGACTATGTGGCTCCGCGGTTCGGCCTGGCGGCGTTGCTCGCTGCCCTGCTGAAGCGTGAGGAGAGCGGAGTCGGTGCGTACATCGACATCTCGCAGGTCGAGTGCGGTGCCTACCTGCAGTCGCCCTATCTGGCGAAGTATTCGGCGGAGGGCGCGGTTGTGGAGCGGCGAGGAAACAGCGACGCGGCGTTCTCACCCAACGGTGTTTACCCCTGCGCAGACGGCCGCTTCGTGGCCATCACCGTCGGCGACGACGACCAGTGGCGGATGCTCGCCACGATCATGAATCTTCCCGACGCCGCATCCGATTTTCGAACTCTCGACGTCCGGGTGCGCCGCAGTAGCGAACTCGACGATCTCGTCGCGGTGTGGACTGCGCGGCACCGCGCTCAGGATCTCGAAGACCTGCTGCAACGCGTCGGCATCGCCGCGCACGTCTCGGCCGACAGTCGGGCGTTCTGTGAGGACCCGCAGCTCCGGCACCGTGGGCATCTCGTCGAACTCGACCACCCCCTGCACGGACGAGTAACGGTCGAGGGGTCCAGGTACCAGCTCAGCGATACGCCTCTGTCCGCCGACCGAGCGGCCCCCGTGTGCGGCCAGGACAACACATACGTCCTGCACGACATCCTCGGCCTCACCGCCGAACAGATCGAGACATTGGAAAGTGAAGGTGCATTGGTATGACCGCAGAACTGACGGACGTCAGACCGTCCTGGGTGGCGGACTGGGACGAACTTCTCGCCCTTGTAGGCGAGGACTTCTCGGACGGCAGCATCCGCTGGGGTGGAGATAGAGTCGAATCGGGGACCGTCCGCAGGTATCTCGAACCGCTCGAGCTCGACAGTGCGATCCACTACGACGAAAACGCTGCCCATGCAGCCGGATTCGACGGTGTGATCGCACCGTCCACAGGTCTGCTGTCGTGGGCAATTGCGGCCATGCGTAACCCGGGTGAAGAGACGCTGTACGACAGCGCCGATCGCGACGCGCAGCCCACCCGAAGCCCGATCAACAACGAGGACCCGTACCCCGGCCCCGAGACCAGCGGGTTCCTCACTGCCAGCATGGAACTCGACTTCGTCAGGCCGGTGTTGCTCGGCGAGCGACTCGGAAACCGAGGACGACGGCTGATCTCGTGCAGTCCGAAGCAGACCTCACTCGGCCGAGGGGCGTTCCTGTCCTGGGAGAACGACATCGTCAGCGACCGCGGCGACGTCGTTGCTCGAGTACGCAACGTCGTCTACGCCTACAACCCCGTAACCGAGGACTCCGAATCATGAAATTTTTCGAGGATGTCACCGAGGGCGAGAAGCTCCCGGTGCCCGAATACCCACTGTCGATGTACCGACTCGTGATGGCGGCAGGGTCGAACCGCGACTTCAACTCCATCCACCACAACTCCGAGTACGCCAAGAATTCCGGTGCACCCGAGGCCTACGCCAACGTGTTGTTCCTGATGGGAATGTGGGAGAGGGCAGTTCGCGACTGGGCCGGACCGACCGGTGTCATCGGATCGGTGAAGGGCTTCGCCATGAAGAAGTTCAACCCCGTCGGTACCACCACGACCGTGCACGGCACCGTCGTGGGTAAGGAGATTCGAGGCGACAAAGGCGTCGTGACGGTCGAGTTGATCAGCCGCAACGAGGGCGTCGTCACCGTCGGGCCCGGAACGATGGAAATCGAACTGCCACTTCAGAAGGTACCAGCATGACAGCGTCGATTGCGGGCCTGGGAATCACCGAGATGGGCCGGATCTACGGCAAGACGGCGACGAATTTCGGCGCGGACGCGGTCCGTCGGGCAGCGGCAGATGCGCACCTGGAGTTGAGCGAGATCGACGGTCTTCTCATCAGCGGCGGTGTCACCGGGGAACTCGGCTTGCCGCTGGCGCAGGAACTCGGTCTCGAAGACCTGTCGCTGCTGTCGGTGATGCAGTCCTTCGGCTCGACGGCCGGCGCGATGGTTCAGTTCGCGGCATTGGCAATCGAAGCAGGACAGGCGACCACGGTGGCATGCGTGTTCGCGGACGCGCCGCTGAAAGAGCGGGTCGCGACCGGGGCGTCATATGCGCAGGCCAACTCGGGCGGAGTCGGTTGGGAAGGGATTCTAGGATCGACCGGCGTCAACAGTGCCAACTCGCTCTACGCGCTCGCAGCCAACCGACACATGCAGACCTACGGCACCACCTCCGAGCATCTCGGTGCCGTTGCGGTCGCACAACGGGCCTGGGCTGCTTTGAATCCGCTGGCGCAGATGCGCGACCCAATAACCCTTGCAGACCATCAGGATTCGCGGATGATCAGCTCACCGTTCCATCTGCTGGACTGCTGCCTGGTCTCCAACGGCGGCGTTGCCGTCATCGTGACGAGTGCCGAGCGCGCCAGAGATCTCGCGCAACCGCCGGTGGACATTCTGGCGTCGGCGCAATCGCATCCCGGCCACTACATGCGTCGCAGCGAAGACTTCGGATTGACCAGCGGAGCAGCACAATCGGGACCCAAGGCGTTCGCTGCTGCAGGGCTTTCCCCGTCGGACATCGACCTTGTCGAGCTTTACGACTGCTACACCTACACCCTGATGATTTCGCTGGAGGACTACGGATTCTGCGACAAGGGATCCGGCGGCGACTTCGTCTCTACGCCAGGTCTTCTCGGGCCAGATGGTTCGCTGAAGGTCAATACCGGCGGCGGACAGCTGTCGTCGTACTACATGTGGGGAATGACTCCGTTGTCGGAAGCGGTCATCCAGCTTCGCGGGCAGGCGGGGGCGCGTCAGGTCGACAGGCACGACACTGCGCTCGTGTCCGGAAACGGCGGCGTTCTCGACCACCATTCCACACTCCTGTTGGGAGCCGGCCGATGACTGCGATCCTGTCCATCCCGCTCGCGCCCGTTTGCCGTGACGCACAGACTGCCGAATTCTTCGACGGCACTGCGCGCGGCGAGTTCCTGTTGCGCGAGAACATCGGCACCGGTGAGCTTCTCGCGCCACAGGCCGCCGTTCCGGACGACGCCGACTACCGCTGGATGCCTGCCAGCGGCCGCGGCCGAATCATTTCGTGGACCACCGTGTACGGCCGCAACGCCGAACGCACCGTGGTACCACAACACATTCTTGCCGTCGTCGAACTCGACGAAGGCCCATGGTGGTGGACCCGACTGGTCACAGACGGCACAGAACCTCTGACCGGCGCGTCCGTCCACGCCGAATTCCACAAATCCGGTGAAGCCGACGAGCACGAATACGTGCCCGTCTTCGTACTCGACTGAACCCCTTACCTTTCGGAATGGAACCAACGATGGACGTTTCGACCGCGATCAAGACATCGCCGATCTCCCGCTATCAGTACAAAGTGCTGGCCGCCTGTCTGCTGGTCATCACCATCGACGGATTCGATGTGTTCGTGATGGGATTCGTGCTCCCACACCTACCCGACGGATTCTTCGACAGCACCGCCGAGAAGGGCTACCTGCTCAGCGCGGGCCTGGCCGGGATGGCGGCGGGCTCGATATTCCTAGCACCCCTTGCCGACAGGATCGGGCGTCGACGCCTCATCCTGTGGGGCCTCGTCCTCAACCTGATCGGTCTGGCAGCGTCGGCGATGTCGCCGAACGTCGAGGCGCTCATCGCAGCCCGCTTCCTCACCGGCATCGGTATCGGCGGCATGGCCGCCAGCCTGATCGTGCTCGTCCAGGAATTGTCCTCGGAGAAGCGCCGCAACACCATCATGGGTGTGTACTCGATCGGCTTCCCGCTCGGCAGCCTCGTCGGCGGCGGAATCGGGGCGCTGCTCGTGGCAGCCTTCGACGGCGCATGGCAGGTCATGTTCATCTTCGGCGCCGTCATCACTGCAGGTGCTGTTGCGGTCACACTCGTCATGATTCCCGAGTCGGTCGACTTCCTGATCAGCAAGAACACTCCGGAAGCCGACGCCCAGATCCGCAGCTTCATCGCCAAACTGAACAACCCCGCTATCGACCCGAATGCCCGACCCGCGCTGGCGCCCATCGTCGAGGACAACACCTCGGTTCGCGGATTGTTCGCGAACGGTATGTACTACCGAACGCTGCTGACGTGGCTGATGTACTCGTGCTTGATGTCGGCGTTCTACTTCGCGAACACCTGGACGCCGCAGCTGGTTAAAGAGTCCAGTGGCAGTGCAGAACTCGGAACCACCGCCGGACTGATCCTCTCCCTCGGCGGACTCGTCGGAGCACTGGTCTTTGGTGTGTGGACTTTGAAGATTTCCGCGGGTCGGTTGCTGTGGACGGCAATGGCGATTGCCGCCGTCTCTATCGTCGCGTTCGCAGCGTTCTTCGGGCACCCGGGAATTGCCATCGCGCTCACCGTCGCGGTCGGGCTGTTCACCTACATCGCGATCACCGCGGCTGCTGCTGTCGTCCCTCCGCTGTATGCCCTACGGGCCCGCTCGACCGCCATCGGGTGGATGCTGGGTATCGGCCGGTTGTTCTCCATCTCGGCTCCGATCGCCGTCGGCTATGCGCTGGCAGTGTTCGCTCCGCAGACGCTGTACTACTTCGCTGCGATCCCGATGGTGGTCGGTGCACTGGCTACCTACGCGCTGTGGAAGCACACACGTGACGAAGTCGCCCCCATGGACATCGTGGCGGAGCCGGTCTCGGGTTATCCACCACTCGTGAAAGAAGGCTGACCCATGGAGGACAAGCGCGTATTGGTGACGGGCGGAGGCTCGGGAATCGGCCGGGCCATCGCCGTCGAGGCAGCTGCGCAAGGAGCAGAAACGGTTGTCGTCGCGGACATCTCACCGGAGTTGCTGGCCGAGACCGAGACGCTGATCGCAGCGGCAGGGGCCAAGAGCGTCGCGCTGCGGGTGGACGTCTCCGACGGTGCACAGGTACGGCAGATGATCGACGACGCCGTCGCCGCCGCAGGTGGGCTGGACACGCTCGTCAACAACGTGGGCGTCATCGACACCGGTTTCGTGCCAGGGGAGCAGGCCAACATCGTCGACCTCCCCGAGGACGTGTGGGATGCGGTCATGAACATCAACGTCAAGTCGATGTGGCTGGCGACGAAATACGCTGCGCCGCATCTGCGGGCGTCCGATCGAGGGCCGTCCATCGTCAACGCAGCCTCTGTGTCCGGGATGATGGGGTACAAGACCCCTGCGTACTCCGTCAGCAAAGCCGCGGTGATCCAGCTGACTCGCACGACGGCGATCTCGCTGGCAAACGAGGTTCGGTGCAACAGCTTCTCGCCGGGTAGCTTCCGAACCACGATGGCGCAGAAGCATATCGACGCAGCCGAAGATCCGGTCGTGCAGGAACGCTTCATGAGTGGGGCACACTTGATCCCGCGTCTCGGCGATCCCGTCGAGGTGGCCCGGGTTGCGTGCTTCCTTGCATCCGATGCAGCGTCGTTCATGACGGGCACCAACGTCCCCGTCGACGGTGGAACCATGGCCTGGCGAGGTCTTCGGTCGTAGACGGTGCTCCGCACCAGTGGCACGGTTATGTACCCGGGAAGGTTCATAACCGTGCCACTGGCGGCGGAGCCGCTTCGAACGCACTGGCGGCGGAGCCGCCCTACATTCCGCCGTCCACGGTGATGATGGACCCTGTGGTGTAGCTGGATGCATCGCTCGCGAGATACAAGGCGGCTCCGACGATTTCGTTGGGGTCGCCTCCGCGCTTGGCGGCGAAGGTCGCGGCTCGCTTGCCGAAGGCCTCCATGTCCCAGGCGTTGGAGACGTCGGTGAGGAAGGTTCCCGCCATGATCGCGTTGGTGCGCACGGTCGGCCCGAAAGTCTTGGCCAGCCCGACGGTGATGGCGTTCAGGCCTGCCTTGGCAGCGGCGTACGGCAGCACGTCCGGCCTCGGCTTGGTCGACGCCGCACTCGAGATGTTGATGATGGAGCCGCCGTCGCCCTGCGCCATTCTGGTTCCGATCAGGGCTGCGAGGCGGAACGGGCCCTTCAGATTCACCCCGAGGACCTTGTCGAACAGAGTCTCGGAAATCGAGTCGACCGAGTCGTACAGCGGCGACATGCCCGCGTTGTTGATCAGCACGTCGACCTTGCCGAAGTGCTCGTAGGACTTGTCGACCAGCTCGTCGAGTGCGTCCCACTTCCCGACGTGGGCGGCGATCGGGAATGCCCGACGCCCGGTCGCGTCCTCGATCTCCTTGGCCGTCACCTGGCACGACTCGAAATCGCGGCTGGCGACGATGACGTCAGCACCTGCCTGGGCCAGGCCGAACGCCATCGCTTTGCCGAGTCCTCGGCTGCCTCCGGTGATCAGGGCTACGCGGCCGCTGAGATCGAACTGCGCAGTGATATCGACCTGACCTGGTGCGTCGAACTGGGGCATCGTTTTTCTCCTGGATCCGGACCGCTGTAGGCAATTCCTTAGTATGGTAATCATAGATTGACGAATGGAGACATGGTGTCTGAATCAGCGGGACTGTTCGAGCTCCCAAGTAAGTATGTCGAACTGCAGGTCGAAGCGCGGGCGCTTGCGGAATCTGTCCGCGATATCGCCGATCGGGCCGACGAGTCGGACAGCATCGACGTGGACGTCCGCAAGCGTCTACAGGCCACTGGCTTGGCCGGCGTGACGGTTCCGAGGCAGTTCGGGGGTCGGTTCGAGAAGGTCGACTCGCTTGCGGTCACCGTCGTACGTGAGCGCCTCGCTGCCGAATGCGCACACCTCGACTCGCTCTTCGCTATGCAGGGCATCGGCAGCTACGGGCTGTCGGTCGGCGGCACTCCCGCGATGCAGGAGTACTGGCTGCCGCGAGTAGCCAACCTCGACGCTATCGCCGCACTCGGCCTCACCGAGCCGCATGTGGGATCCGACCTCAAGGCGCTGACGACGTCGATCGAAGAGGTCGACGGCCAGCTCGTGGTCAACGGGCACAAATCTTTCATCACCAACGGCGGCGACGCGGACTTCTACAGCATTCTCGGTCGTGAGGGTGACGGGTACTCGTTGGTGCTTGTCCCGGCCGATGCCACGGGAGTCACCACCGAGCGTCCGCATCAGATCATTGCGCCGCACGTGCTGTCGGACGTGATCTTGAACGACGTTCGGGTACCGCTCGATCACCGCATCGGCGAGCCAGGGAAGGGCTTCTCGCTCGTGCTCGCTACCCTCGCCACGTTCCGTGTGTCGGTCGCGGGCGCAGCGGTCGGCCTGGCGGAAGCGGCTCTGAAAGAGGCTGTGCGGCACGCCAACAGCCGCGAGCAGTTCGGCGTCAGTCTGTCGAGGCTCGGCTCGGTGCCCGAGCACCTTGCAACGTGCTGGACCGACATCGAGATGGCACGCTCGCTGACGTACCGGGCCGCTGCTGCGTCCGCGCGTGACGCGAGAGCGAACCTGCACCTGTCTTCGATGGCCAAGGTTGCGGCCACCGAGGTGGCGGGCCGAGTGGTCGATCGAGCCGTTCAGGTCATGGGCCGCTATGGCATCACCCGCGGCAGTGTCATCGAACGCCTCTATCGAGAAGCGCGTCCGATGCGAATCTACGAGGGCTCCACCGAAGTGATCCTCGATTCGCTTGCCAAGCAACTGATCAAGGGCGACCTGCTGTAAGACCTGCCCGCGATGCTCGTCCGAGAATGTTCTGTGCTCGGGCGGGTATCGGCATGTCGTCGATTGATCAGGAGCCACGAAATCACCCTTGACGCAACGGGATTCATGATTATGATTGGCCTTGATGTGACAGTCGTCACGACAATCTCGAGGAGCCCGCCATGTCGTCCCGTTCAGGTATCGAGAACACCCTCAGCCGCTACGCTCTCGGATACGACGATCATCATCCGGAGATGATCGAAGCATCGTTCACCAAGGACGCGGTCCTGACGATGAAGATCGCCGACGGCGACCTCATCGGGCCGTTCGACGGTCTCGACGCGATCATGGAATTGATGAACGGCTCTGCGCATTCGCAGTCGGATCAGCGACGCCATCTGACGACGAACATCCTCATCGACGATATCGATGCCACACATGCGAAAGTCGTTGCTTATCTTGTGATCATCTCGGTGGCCGAAGGAAAACTGACAGTACTGTCCAGCGGCAAGTACGAGGACGAGTTCACCGAGGTCGACGGAACCTGGTTGATCTCCAAGCGTCACATCGCACTCGACCTCCCGTACTGAAGGCGCAGATATGTTGAATCAGGGACTCATCCCGGCCAAGTGGGCCGCGCTGACGCCGAACCGCCAGGCTGTGTTCGACGTGCCGAACGATCGGCGCATCACGTTCTCGGAGCTCGACGAGCGTGTTCGCAGGCTAGCCAACGGATTACGAGACCTGGGCCTGGAAAAGGGCGATCGTGTCGCCGTCCTGACACGCAATAGCGTCGAGTTCCAGGAGCTGTACTTCGCTGCTGGACAAGCGGGACTGGTTCTGCAGCCGCTCAATTGGCGCCTAGGGATCAAGCAGCTCATCGGACTGATCGCCGATGCTGCGCCGAAGGTGATCATCACCGCGGCCGAGTGGTCCGAGACCAAGCTCGAGCTGCAACGTTCGGTGAATGTCGATAATTGGCTCGAGTTCGGCGCCGACTCCGATGGTTCCTACGACGAGCTCCTGGCACGCTCGAGCGCGGCCGAACCCATCTGGACACCGTCGATCGGCGGAGACGACCCGTTCTTCATCCTCTACACGGGCGGAACCACCGGCGAATCCAAAGGTGCGATCCACACCCATACCAGCGCGGCAAACGGGATGCTCAATCAGACTGTGGCCGAACGTGTCGTACCTACCGACGTGTACATGCTCACCGGTCAGATGTACCACATTCCTGTAGTTCTCTCGATGAACTACATGAAGCACGGTTGTCCGGTGGTGCTGGTCAACTTCGAAGCGCAGCAGGCACTAGAGATCATCGAGTCCGAGAAGGTCTCCGCTTTCCTCGGCATCACCACGATGCTCAACTGGATGATGGCCGTCCCGAATTTCGCTTCGTACGACCTGTCCAGCCTTCGCAACATTCAGTACGGCGGCGGGCCGATGCCGTCGACCATCGTGCGTGCGGCGCTCGAATCCTTCCCGTGCACGCTGATCCAGGGTTACGGGCAGACCGAGGGTACGACGATGTCCTTCCTGTCCCAGGAGGATCACCTCGCCGCGGTCAAGGGTCACGACGTGCACCGTCTGAAGTCCTGCGGCCGCGAAGGTTTCGTCACCACCATTCGAATCGTCGACGCATTCGGTGAAGAAGTCCCACGTGACGGCAAGACCCCAGGCGAGATCGTCGTTCGGTCGGAGTCGAACATGATCGGCTACCTGAACCGCCCGGAATTGACCAAGGACACGCTGCGTGACGGCTGGATGTGGACCGGTGACATCGCGACGTGGGACGAAGACCGGTACATCTACATCGTCGACCGAGCCAAGGACATGATCATCTCCGGCGGAGAGAACATCTTCAGCGTGCAGGTCGAGGAAGCCATCGGCGCACACCCGTCGGTACTCGAATGCGCTGTCATCGGTGTTCCCGACGACGAATGGGGTGAGGCCGTCAAAGCTGTCGTCGTACTCAAACCAGGGACGACGGCCACCGAACAGGACATCATCGACGTTGCGAAGAAGAACCTGGCGTCGTACCAGAAGCCGCGGTCGGTCGACTTCGTCTCGGCCCTGCCCAAGGCACCCACCGGCAAGATCATGAAACGTGATCTGCGGTCGCCCTACTGGGAGGCGACGGGCCGCAGCGTATGACCGAGGACGAACTCACAGCCCTCGTCGGAACACGAATGCCCGGCGGCAGCAGGACGTTGGAGAAGTGGTGGGTCACCCTGGTGCTCGACGCCATGGAGTGCTCACCGGAGGACGGAGCCTCGCATCCGACGTTCGTGTTTCTCGTTGCCACCGGGTCGATGGGGTGGACGTGGAACGAACTGTTCGACGTCTTCCATGCGACCGAAGCAGATGGTCCGATGTTCGGCGAAACGAATACAACTGTTCACACCCCGTTGCAGACGGGGGAGACCTACACGGTCCGTGGCGAGATCGTCTCGGCTGCGCGCAAAACGGGCAAAAAGACGGGCGTGTTCGACATCGTCGGCTATCGCTTGGACGTGCTCGACGCACAGGCCGAGCTCGTCGCGTCCACCACCAACTCCATCGTCTTCCCGCGTCGAGGGGAGGCCGCGTGAATATCGAAGTGGGCCAATCCCTTCCTGCTCGCATCATCGAGAGCGTTGACCCGGAGAAGATGAAGCTTCTGTCGGCATTGATGCGGGACCCCAACCCGATCCATTTCGATCGCGTGGCCGTCGCGCAACTCGGCATGGGTGACAAGACAGTCAACCAAGGTCCGAGCAACATGGCGTACGTGTTGTCGATGCTCGGCCAGTGGGCCGGTGGATCCGATCGCATCACCCATTACCGATTCCGTTTCCTGGGCAACGTGTTCGAGGGTGACCGGCTGGAGGCGTTGGGAGTCGTGACGGCAGTGACCGAGAAGATCGATCGGCTCGAAGTCGAGTGTTCGCTTTCCTTGACCGTCATGGGCGGCGCCGAGGTCCTCACCGGTGCAGGAACCGTTCTACTACCGAAGGAGCATGCATGACCGGAAGGCTCGAAGGCAAAGTAGCATTCATCACCGGTGCAGCGCGCGGCCAAGGTCGCTCGCATGCAGTCAGATTGGCGCAGGAAGGCGCCGATATCATCGCCGTCGACATCTGCGAGAACATCGATACGGTCACCCCGTTCTACCCTCTCGCCACCGAGGAAGAACTGGCCGAGACGGCTGCGCAGGTCGAGGCCCTCGATCGCCGTATCGTCGCTCGGCGAGCCGACGTCCGCGACCTCGATCAGTTGCAGGCAGTGTTCGACGAGGGTGTCGCAGAGTTGGGTCGTGTCGACATCGTCGTCGCCAATGCAGGTATCGCGACCTATGGGCTGTCGTGGGAGCTGACGTCGGAGCAGTGGAAGGACATGATCGACGTCAACCTCACCGGTGTCTTCCACACCGCAAAGGTTGCGATCCCTGCTCTGATCGAGGCGGGCAACGGTGGTTCCATCGTGTTCACCAGTTCGATCGGTGGGTTGAAAGGCATTCAGCACGTCGCCCATTACGTTGCCGCGAAGCACGGGATCGTCGGATTGATGCGGACGATGGCCAACGAGCTCGGTCAGTACAAGATCCGCGTCAACACTGTGCATCCCACCAACGTCGACACCATCATGATCCAGAACCCAGGGACCTATTCGATGTTCGCACCGGGAGATCCGGAGCCCACGCAGGACAAGGCAATGGCGGGGTTCATGTCCCTGAACACGTTGCCGGTGCCCTGGATCGATCCCGTCGACATCAGCAATGCCGTGCTCTATCTCTCCAGTGACGAAGGCCGATATGTCACCGGTGTCACCCTGCCCGTGGATGCGGGCGCTTACGTGAAATGAAAGGACCATCATGACGACAACTCTGGTCGATCAGGACCTCGCGCACCGTGCGCAGACGACGTTGACCGCCTATGCCTGGGCAGCCGATTCCGGAGATCTCGATACATTGCGCGATCTCGCACTGGAGGACATAGCCGTCACGCAGACGACCCAGGAGAAGCGCGGGTTGGAGAACTTCCTCGACATCTACCGTGCGTTCGCGGCGTCCGAGACGGAGGTGTCACGCCACGTCGTCACCAACATGCTGGTGACACGCGAGGACGACGGCGTCCGCATCGAGGCGTACTTCGAGGCGACCTTGTTCAACCCCGACAGCACGTCCCGGATCTTCGGTCGTTACTCCGATTCTCTGGTCGAAGTAGACGGTGATCTGAAGATCAAGCACAAGAGAATCTACGTCGACCGCGTCATGGCACTGCCGACAGCGACCGCAGCGTTCGTGCCCTACGGATCCTCCGACTCGTGAGCCGGGTGGGAATCGACGACAACGAGAACCTCTCGTCGGTGCGCGCATCGATGGAAGGGCGCTCGGAGTTGATCGCAACCCAGACCGAGTGCACGTTCGCGTTCACTACCGAAGCAGGCTGGCCCGCGGGCGTCGTCATGAGCTACCTGTTCACCAGAGACAGGTTCTGGTTGACGGCGGCCGCAAGCCGGGCGCACGTTCGCGGGGCGGTGCGCGATCCCCGCGTGAGTCTGGTGATCTCCAATGCGGGCACGTCGCTGCCGGGCCGTCGAATGGTCTCGATTCGAGGCAAGGCCACTGTGCACGACGACGCTTCGGTGAAGACGTGGTTCTACCCCGAATTCTCGCGACATCTCGCACCGGGGGATCCCGACGCATTCGCGCGACTGCTGGACAGCCCGGAACGTGTCGTTCTCGAAGTCGAGCCTGTTCGGATCGCCGTCAGCCACGATTCGACGAAGATGCCCGGTGACGGGCGAGGTGGTCAGCTGCGATAGGTATTCCAGGTGGGCGCGGACTCGGGATAGTCAGCTTCGGCGTACCGAGTTTGCGGCCATCTGATCCGCTTGTTCGTCCGGAAACTCGCGCTCATGGCTTCGAATGGCACCGCGTACATGAAGGTGACCTCGCGGTGCTGGAACCGCCACCTGCCGTCGAAGGCGTAGTGGTCCGCATAGCGAAAAGCCGTCATCATCAGCGTATCTCGTACCGCGAGTTCGGCATGCCCGGTCATTCGTCCGGTTGCCGAGGTCCTGCTTTCGACGGTGATCAGGTGGATCTCCGGAGTGTGCAGCATGGTGGTGTAGCGGTCCATGCTGCCGACGTAGAACTCACGCAGCTCAGCATGGCCGCGCAGCGTGGCGCCGGCCACGGTGAATGTGGCATCGGGCGTGTACATCCCGAGGACCGCGTCGATGTCGTGGTCGTCCACCGCCATCGAATACGTGCCTGCCAGGTCGCGGATCGAATCCTTGGCAATGAGAATGTCGAGCGGTTTCATGTGTTCCTTAAACGGCTCCGCCCGTGCGTGCGTAGTTACGTCCCGACGTAACTACGCACGCACGGGCGCGAAGCGCCTCAAGCCTCAAATCCCTCCATCTGGGGCGGGGTGAGGGGCGAGATGACGCGGGAGGCTATTTTCCACCCGTCGTCGGTGTGTACGTAGGTGTCCTCGTTCAGCGCAATGGCTTTGAACGCCGCACCACCGTTGGTGTGGCCCTCGGAGAACACGTAGTTGGTGCCATGCGCGGTGGTCTCGGAATCGAAGTGCACGATGTGATTGGTGATGATGTGAAACTGATCCTTCACCTGCTCGGCATCGCGCTCGAAGAAGTCGAGGATCGCCTCGTGCCCCTCGTACTTCGCCAGACCCACCGGTGTCGCATCCCAGACGGCATCGACGGCGAACGCACTCAGCGCGAGCTTGGGATCGAACTTGTCCAATCCCAACGCGTAGGTGTGTGTTGCAGAAATGATTTCGCTGACACTCATTCGAGTCTCCTACTCGTCGTACATGATGACGCCGCGGATGTTCTTGCCGTCGCGCATGTCCTGGATGGCCTCGTTGATCTGTTCGAGCTTGTAGGTCTTGGTGACCAGCTCGTCCAGCATGAATTCGCCGCGGCGGTACATGTCGGCGATCAACGGGATGTCGCGGCGGGCCGTCGTGGTCCCGTAAAGCGTGCCCTGCAGGCGCTTTCCGGACATCGCGAATGTGAACAGGTCGAACGGCACATCGCGCTGGGTGACGGGTGCCGCCGACGTAAGGACCAGCGTGCCGCCACGTCGCGTCATCTCCTGCGCCGGGTTGAGCAGATGACCGTAGGCGATGTCGACGGTGATGAGCACCTTGTCGGCGCCCTGGCCGTTCGACAGAGAATCTACGAGTTCCTTGGCCTGATCGAGGTTTTCGACGGTATGGGTTGCGCCGAAGAGCTTCGCCTGGTCACGCTTGTACTCGACGGGGTCGACGGCGACGATGTTCTTCGCGCCCTTGTGGCGGGCTCCCTGGACTGCGTTCATGCCGACGCCGCCGGTGCCGATGACGACGACGGTCTCACCGAGAGCAACCTCGGCCGCGTAGACGGAGGATCCCCAGCCGGTGGGTACGCCGCAGCCGATGAGGGCTGCCTTGTCGAGCGGGATGTCCTTGCCGATCTTGACGCACGAGTCGATATTGGCGACGACGTACGGCGAGAACGTACCGAGGAACGAGAAGGGGCCGACGCCCTGGCCACGAGCGTGGACGCGATGGGTGCCGTCGGGTGCGAAGCCGGCGAGCACACCTGCGCCCATCTCGCACATGTTCGAGCGCCCGACAGTGCACATCTGACAATGCCCACACGACGGAAGGAACGACAGCACGACGTGGTCACCGACCTCGAAACCAGTGACGTCGGGACCGAGCTCCTCGATGACCCCTGCACCCTCGTGACCACCGATGATGGGTGCCCAATCGAGCGGGATGTCGCCGGTGTCGACGTGGTCGTCGCTGTGGCAGATTCCCGACGCCGCGAGCTTGATGCGCACTTCACGGCTCTTGGGCGGATCGATCTCGATCTCTTCCACACTCCAGCCCGAGCGCGTGCCGGGCTCCCAGATCAAGGCTCCGATGGTTTTCACTGCTGCTCCTTCGATGAGACCGAACATGCTGTCCACGTGCGATGTTGAATTGATGCGCACGTTTACATGTGACTCCAGTCACCATAACCATGATAATGATTAGTGTAAAGGTCGGGATGTTAGAAAGTGAGTACAGAAAGAGGTGCCGTAGATGGTCGACCATCCGACTAGCCAGACCTTCACACTTGCCTACGGAGACTGCGATGCCATCGGCATCTCGTACTTCGCGATGAACTACCCCTGGATGGAACGCACTTACAGCGTGTGGCTGCATTCCCACGGACTGGACAGTCACACGATGTTGGATGCCATCGGGGTCGGCACCGTCGGATTCGGTTCCGAATGCTCTTATCTCACGTCGTGCCGCGTATTCGACGAGATCACCTGCGGGATGGAACTCGATCACCTCGGAACCACCTCCTACATCGTCGGATTTCCGTTCACGCGCGGGGACGATCGCGTCGCGTACGGCAAGATCAAGTACGCCGTACGAGGCCCCGACGGACTCAAAGCTCCGATTCCCGACCCTCTGCGCGACGCGCTGTCCTCTCTCGACCGTCCGTGACGGCGCACACCGAGATCGATATTCAGGTTCTCGCCCGCCGGCGCCGGATGTTGGGCGCCGCAACAGCAGCTACGTTTGCCGCACTCGTCGTCGGATCGAACGTGCCTGGTCCGTTGCTCCCGATGTACGCGGACCGAATGGCACTCTCGACGTTCACTGTGTCTGCTCTGTTCGCAACGTATCTCGTGGCATTGGTGGTGACGTTCACCGTGATGGCACGTACGCATCTCACTCGCTATGCGTGGTTGTTGTTGCCGGTCTCCGTGGTGGGCGGCGTCGTCGCCGATATCGCGCTGATGATGGGCGGCGATTCCGTCGTCGCACTCTTCGTCGGCAGGTATCTGACCGGCACGTGCGTCGGGGTGGCCACGGGTGCGGCTGCGACCATCGCCGTGGCGGCCCGTGGTGAGAAGGGGCGGACCATCGCGGCGTCGGGAGCGATCTTCGGATCGTTCGTCGGTCTGATCCTCGGAGCTGCTGTGGCCGAATATCTTCCGGGACCGACCACGACTGTCTACCTGATTCATATGGGCCTGCTCGTGACGGTCCTGGCAGTTCTCGTGATCGCTCTCTATCGTGCGCGGGGGATTCTGCGCGCTGCTCTCGTCGAACCGGAATCCGTCGATGCTGAGGCGAGCAACACCGACCGCGACGCCCGCGCTCGCGCCGCGGGCTACGGTATCGGGCTCGCGGGCTGGGCGATCGGCGGCATCGCCGTCGGGATTCTGCCGACTGCTGTGCGCGAGCAGACCGGTAGCTCGTCGCTGATCGTCGGCGCCCTCGCCCCGGTGGTGTTGCTGTCGATCGCGTGGATTTCGCCGTTTGTCTTTGCATCTCTACGGACGGCGCTGCGGCCGATTCAGTCGCTGGTTCTCATCGCTTCCGGGGCCGTTCTGTGTTCGGCAGGGGTGGTGGCGTCGAACCTGGTGCTCGTTCTGGCCGGCTGCGTGTGCTGGGGACTCGGGCAGGGGTTCGCCTACGCGTGCGGGCTCCGGATATTGACGCGCGGAGCCACTGCCGTCGAGCAGGGGCGCGTCGCGTCACGATTCGCCTCGTTCTGTTACGGACTGACTGCAGTGCTCGCTCTTGTCACCGGCGCGGTGTCTACTGCGTGGGGAAGTGCGACGGGGATGGCAACGGCAGGAGTGGTTTTCGTGGTGCTGTGCTCTGCGGTCGCACTACTCGGTCACGGTCGCTGGGAGGCCGCCGTCGAGCCGCTAGGTCCAGAACTGCTCCAGCCAGGCGGCGTCACCCGAGTGCAGTGACTCCGGCCAGTCCGCAGGACGTCGATCTCCATAGGCGCGCATGCTGTTCGGGTCACCGAGTCCGTTCGAGTACTCACTCGTAGGCAGGTAGTACATGTAGGACATCAGTCGATCCTGAATTCTCCAGGTGGCGTCGACGCGACGGTAGACATCGCGGTATCGCAGTGCCGTTACCATCGGGACGCCGTTGCGCACCAACTCGGCATGTCCGACGGCAATCCCGATGGCGAGGTCGGCATCGCCGTCGTCGAATCGGATCACGTGCCCGTGCGTGACGTGGTTCGTCGGTCCGAGCGCGTCGAATCTGGCCTGGAAGACGTCGACGATGGTGTCGATGCCCGACGCCGAGAACACCCCGTCTGCGGACCGCATGGTCGCGTCGGCGGTGAACAGAGCTCTGATTCCGGTGGTGTTGCGCTCGTCCATGACCAGGCAGTAGAGAATCGGGAGTTCACCAATGGCCGTGCGTGATTCGATTCGATCGAGGCGTGCTTCGACGTCGGAGGTGAGCATCTCGGGGATCTTCTTCCGATTCCGGTATTTCCTGGACAGGACGCGACGGGACAGCCCATCATGAACTGAATCAGTATATGCGCATGATTACCAGGAAATGGGTGAAACGATGAACAGGTTTGCTGTCCCCGCGTTGGCCGCGGTCGCGATACTCGGCGTCGCCGGATGTAGCGGCGGAAGTGGGGGAGGCAGCACCGCTTCGGGTGAAATGCCGTCGGAAATCACGCTCTTCTCCGTCACCGACAAGACAGGGACGTTGTCCTACGCGGGATCCAACCAGCTCAAGGGAATCGAGCTGGCGATCGGCGAGATCAACGATCAGAAGTATTTGGGCGAGTCGACGGTGAAGCTGGAGAGCCGCGATACCGCGGGCGAGGCGCAGACCGCCGCAAGTCAGGTCACGGAGGCGACCGTCAATCCCGACGTCGCCGCGATTCTCGGCACAGTCACCAGCGCGCAGTCGATCGCCATCGCGCCACTTGCGCAGGCGGCCAAGGTTCCCATCGTGTTCACCCAATCCGGCAGTGAAGGCACGCTCGTCGGTGAATACACCTACCGTGCAACGGCTCCCATGGCTACCTACTACGACCAGGCGGGTGAGTATCTCCAGCAGGAGGGCGTGAAGACCCTCGGCATTCTGTACAACAGCGCCAACCCGACCTTGACGCAGCTGTCGGAGGAGACGATTCCGGAGATGGCCGAGCAGTTCGGGTACACCGTGGCATCGACATCTTCGGTGCAGAACACGACCCAGGACTTCACCGCGCCGATCGCCAAGATCCTCGCCGACAACCCGGACGGGATCGCGATCATGATGAACGGAGCCCAGAACGCCACTGCCGTATCGCAGCTGCGTCAAGCAGGCTACGACGGAACTCTCGTCACCCACACTGGTTCCGGTGCAGGCAATCTCACGCCCGCGGGCCCGGCGGGTGCAGGCATGACCTGGCCCACCGACTTCACCTACCACGGGACGAATCCCGGAACGCAGGAGTTCGTCGCGGCATACCGCGCCAAGTACGACGGCGAGAACCCGAACAACTACGCCGCCGAGGGTTATGACGCTGCGTGGATGATCGCCCACGCCATCGAGAAGTCCGGAGGTGCGTCGCGCGAGGACATCCAGAACGGTCTGCAGCAGGTCGTGGCAGAAGGCTTCACCGGCGCCGAAGGCGACGTCACCTTCGAGGGCAACGACATGCGAGTCAAGGGTGCAGTCGTGCAGTGGAACGGCACCGAGGAAGTCCTTCTGTCCGAAAAGTAGCCGCCTACTGCGGGTCCGGAAAGACGGCCTTCCTCTTCTGGAGGAAGGCCGTCGCACCCTCGATCATGTCGGGGCTCCCCACTGCCTGGTTGAGCATGCCGAGCCCCGTGGAGAAAGAGTCGCGTGCCGCGTTCCACCACACGTTGGAGCTGACCTTCGTGATCTCGAGGTACCGAGGACTCAGAGCGGAGATCTCGTCGCACCACCCCTGCACCGTCTCCTCCAGCTTGTCGTCGTCCACGACCTCGTTGATCAGGCCGAGATCCAACGCCTGCTGCGCGGAATACCGTCGGCACAGCATCGCCATCTCCTTGGCGCGCTTTTCGCCGATCTGCACACCCATGACGTTGGTGGCTCCGGTGACCGGGGAGCTTCCGACGCGAGGACCGGTTTGTCCGAACGTCGCAGAGCGGGCGGCGACAGCCAGATCGCACGCGACGATCAGCTCGTTCCCGCCGCCGGCGGCGGCGCCGTTGACGGCTGCGATCACCGGCCGCGGGCAATTGCGGATGGAGTCGAACAGGCGCAGCGAACCTCGATACAACTTGCGCATCTCCTTGGGTGTCGGCTCGCTGAGCTTGGCCAACGACCCGCCCGCGCAAAAGCTGCCGCCTGATCCTGTGATGACGACCGAGCGATAGCCCGACGCGTCGTCGAGGGCGTCGGCGATCGCGGCCGACATCTCAGGATCGAACGCATTACGACGCTCAGGCCTGTTGAGGCGAATCCAGAGGGTGGCCGGTGTACTTTCGATGATTACGTCAGGCATGGCGTTCCTGTTCTTCGGCGTGGGGGGTTGAAGGATTTGTACAGCGGGGAACTGCGGTTTCGTGGTCCACGGCCAGCTCGGGCTTTATTGTTATAATCAATCGCCTTGATTTACGGGGCGTCCGCGGACAGCGTTCGGTCCGCGCGAAGCTGGGAGGACACACTCATGACCGTGACCAATCGCGCTCCGAAGGCGGCGATGGTGATCGCGCAACAGATCATTCGCGACACGCTGCGTCAGGGCCTCGTTGTCGGCAATCTTCTTCCGCCCGAGAAGGCGATGCTCGAGAAGTATCAGATCGGTCGTGGAACGCTGCGTGAGGCGCTTCGTCTGCTCGAGTTTCAGGGAGTCATCGCGCTCAAGCCGGGGCCCAAAGGCGGCCCGGTTCTGCTCGACCCCGACGCCTCGCATCTGGCCAGCACGGTCATCCTGCTCATGCAACTCAAGAACGCGCCGTTCAAGGCTATCGCTGAAGCACGCGTGGCAATGGAACCGATGATCAGCAAATTGGCCGCCGAACGGATCTCCGACGACTCCCTCGTCCAACTCAACGGCACCATCGAAGCAATGCGTGATTCCCTCGACGACCAGTACATCTTCCTCGAGGCCAACAAGCAGTTCCACGACATCATCGCCTGGTCGTCGGGTAACCCGCTGTTCGGCTATCTTGTCGACTCGCTGCTCGGAATCATGGACGGCACGATCATCGGTATCGACTACCCGGCGCCTCGTCGCGCCGCGATTCTGACAGCTCATCAATCGATCTACGACTCTCTCCTTGCGCACGACCCAGGCCTCTCACAGGACCGGATGGCGCAGCACATCAACGAATACGTTCGCTACGCCGAGCGGAAGTTCCCGGATGTCATGGGCTCGGTCATTCAGTGGGATCGGGCTCTCTAGCTTTTTGGTACGCGCTCCGCGGCGCTTTTGGTTGGGCGCTCCGCGCCAGTGGCGTGGTTAGGGCCCCTCTGAGGCACTCAACCACGCCACTGAGGCACGGCCGCTAGTTCGCGTGCGCCGTAGGCGCCTAACTGACGCTGATGGCGCGTTCCGGGCAGCTGTCCGCTCCTGCCCTGGCCTCCCCGGCATGGTCGGGCTCCTGCCCCTCGGGCAGCACGTAGGCATGTCCATCCTCGTCGCGCAGAGCGAAGACCTGCGGCGATGTCATTTGGCACAGGCCGTGACCCTGGCACTGGAACTCGTCGACCGATACGTTCACGACTCCTCCTTCGAAGCACTCTTTGTTTACAGTCACTCCAGTGACCTGAACTATAAGCTGGTCAATGCTGTGATGTTGACAACATCGTAATCTAGTATAACCATTATCAGGACAAGGCCCGAATGGTTGCGCCAGATTTCGCTCGCAGGAGGAAACACAGACATGACTGAAAGCGGCCGTTGCCCGGTCATCCACTTCGACCACAACTCGCAGGAACACTCCGCGGATCCTGTTGGCTCCTACCGCAAGCTCAGGAACGCCGAGAAGCGCGGTTGGTCCGAAGCGCACGGCGGTTACTGGGTGTTGTCCGACTACGACGCCGTGTTCGACGCTTCCCGCGACGACGACACGTTCTCCTCGGCGCGAAACGAGTACGGCGGCGAAGGCCTGTCGGTGGTTATCCCCAAGACGCCCATGCACTTTCACATCCCGATCGAGCTGGATCCCCCTGAGTTCCGCAAGTACCGGAAGATCGTCAACCCCATCACCTCTCCGGCCGCCGTCGAGAAGATGAAGGATCTGGTCGAGCACCACACCACCGCCTTCATCGACAGCGTCATCGAGGCGGGCGAATGCGATTTCACCTCGGTCATCGGGGTGCCGGCCATCGTCACCGTCGACTGGCTAGGCCTCGGCATCGAGGACTGGAAGACCTATGCCGCAGCGCATCATGAGGCCCTCGCCGGGGTGCCGGGATCTCCGCACTACGAGCACGCAATGAAGGTCGACTTCCCGTACCTGTCCGAGAAGATGCGTTCGGTCATTGCCGATCGACGCGAGAACCCGACCGGCGACGTCATCAGCTACCTCGTGCAGCAGGAGGTCGACGGCCGCGTCCTCGACGACTTCGAGGTGTTCGCGATGGTCGAGCTCCTGGTCGCAGGTGGCACGGGAACGACGGCGTCACTGGTCAGTCAGACGCTCGTGTGGCTCGCCGATCACACGGACGTCCGCCAGCGCCTCATCGACGACCCGTCGCTGATGGATCATGCTGTCGAGGAATTCCTCCGGTTCTTTTCGCCGACGCAAGCGCTCGCGCGGACCGTGACCGACGACGTCGAATTCAAGGGGTGCCCGATGAAGAAGGGCGACCGCGTTCTCCTGTCGTGGGCGTCAGCGAACCGTGACGAAGAGCTGTTCGAGAATCCCGACGAGATCGACATCGACCGCTGGCCGAACAGGCACACAGCATTCGGTATCGGTGTGCACCGCTGCTCAGGTTCGCACCTCGGTCGTTTGATGGCAAAGACGTTGTTGACGCAGATCCTCAACCGTATGCCCGACTACACGATCGAACGCGACAAGCTCGAGCGCTACCCACATCAGGGCACCAATATGGGCTGGCAGCGAATCCCAGCGCACTTCACCCCGGGCAAGCGGCTCCTGGCAGACGGCGAGGCGCTTGCCGCGTCCACCGCACCCGCTGCCCCGATGTACTGATGAAAGTCGTCATCGTAGGCGGCGGTCTCGCCGGCGCGCGTTGCTGTGAAACGTTGCGGGCGAACGGTTTCGAAGGAGAGATCGTGCTTCTTGCCGCCGAGGAACACCTCCCCTACGACCGGCCTCCGCTGACGAAGGCTGCGCTGAAGGGTGAGTTGAACACGCAGTTGCGCACCGACTACGACGCCTTGAAGATCGATGTTCGCACCGGCACCGCCGCAACAGGACTCGACACGAGCGCCAAGCAAGTCCACACGGCAGGCGGCCCGGTCGAGTACGACGCCCTGATCATCGCGACGGGCGCCGCACCGATCCGGTTGCCGGGCAGCGAACGTCAGTTGGCCGTACGCACCGTGGACGATTCCCGCTCGCTGCGGGAGAAGCTGGTTCCAGGGGCGAAAGTCGTTCTCGTCGGCGCGAGTTGGATCGGCGCGGAGGTCGCGACAGCCGCTCTCGCTGCCGGCGCCGAGGTCACCTGCATCGAATCCGGTCCCGCGCCACTCGGAAATGCTCTGGGCGAGGAGATCGGCAAACGATTCGTCGACTGGTGGTCGGAGGTGGATCTTCGTCTCGGCATCGGCGTCCGCGAGGTCACCGACACCGGCGTCACGCTCACCACCGGCGAGGAAATCTCGGCCGACGTCGTCGTCGCCGGAGTCGGCGTCAGGCCGGATGTGGCGTGGCTGGGCGGATCAGGGCTCGAGATCGATCGAGGGATCGTCGTCGACGAGAACTTGCGGACTTCGGATCCTCACGTATTCGCCGTCGGTGATGTCGCAGTGCGCTGGTCACCGCGGGCCCAGGAACGTCTGCTCGTCGAACATTGGGACGACGCTAGAACCGGTCCCGACGCCATCGCCCGGACCCTGACGGGCGGCGAATCCGTCGCCCATGATCCTGTTCCGTACTTCTGGAGTGATCAATTCGGTCACAAGCTCCAATATGTCGGCCACCACTCGTCCACGGACACCGCTGTCGTTCGAGACGGCGTGGACGGCAAATGGGCTGCGGCATGGGTCGACGACTCAGGGCTGCTCACAGCGCATCTCAGTATCGACACGCCCAAGCTCATGATCGGCGCACGCGCTGCTGTTTCAGCCGGCGCGCGGCCCGACGCTCTCGCGCTACGCGATATCGCCCAACCGCTCAGCTAAATCCGTTCGGCAACAACAGGAGTGATGTACCGATGACCGCTACAGTCCCCACCGCAACGACCCTGAAGAGCTACGACAAACTGTTCATCGGCGGAAAGTGGGTCGAGCCGTCCAGCGACAAGGTGATCGAAGTCGTCTCCCCGATCACCGAGGAACTGCTCGCGACGGTTCCCGAAGCGCAGCCCGCCGACATCGACAAAGCCGTCGCTGCCGCACGAAAAGCGTTCGACGAAGGCCCCTGGCCACGTCTCACTGCCGCCGAACGGGCGAAGTATCTCATCCGTATCCAAGAAGAAGTCGAGAAGCGATTCGATGACATGGCAACCGCGTTCACCGCAGAGATCGGTGCACCGGCGGGCGCGAGCGTCGCATTCCACAACAACGCACTCAAGATGTGGGGCGACGCGTCCACCCTGCACGAGCGTTTCGAATTCGAAGAAGAGCGTAGTTGGCCCGAAGGTCACGGCAAGCTCGTCCGCGAGCCCATCGGCGTTGTTGCCACGATCATTCCGTGGAACGGCCCGGTCGCTACAGCCTCACTGAAGATCGCACCTGCTCTCGCTGCCGGTTGTACGGTCGTGCTCAAGCCTGCGCCCGAAGGCCCGGTCAGTACCATGCTGCTCGCCGAGGCACTCGAAGCGGCAGGTCTGCCCGAGGGCGTCATTTCCCTGCTGCCGGGTGGCCGCGAAACCGGTGAATATCTGGTGCGGCACAAGGACGTCGACAAAATCTCGTTTACTGGGTCGACCATTGCCGGACGCAAGATCATGAGCATCTGCGGTGAGCGCATCGCACGCGTCACGCTGGAATTGGGCGGTAAGTCTGCAGGTATCATCGCCGACGACATCGCCCTCGACAAGGTGTTTCCCGGCCTTGCGTTTGCAGGGATCGGCCACAGCGGTCAGGTCTGCGCGGCCATCACCCGCATCGTCGTCCCGCGTCACCGTCAGGACGAGGTGGTCGAGACCATCAAGACGATCTTCGAATCGGTGTCCGTCGGCGATCCGCGTAAGGACGACACCGTCATCGGACCGCTCGCCGCCGAGCGTCAGCGCACCCGCGTGCTCGACTACATCGAGGTCGGCAAGGCCGAGGGTGCGAGGCTCGTCACCGGTGGCGGCCGTCCGGCCGGACTGGACAAGGGCTGGTATGTCGAGCCGACGCTGTTCGCCGACGTCACCAACGACATGCGCATTGCACAGGAGGAAATCTTCGGTCCTGTCGTCGTGGTGATCCCGTTCGACGACGTCGACGAGGCCATCGCCATCGCCAACGATTCCGATTACGGTCTCTCCGGAGCCGTCTACGCCGAGGACGCTGCGCTCGCGGAGAGCATTGCCCGACGCGTCCGCACCGGTCAGATCTCGATCAACGGCTGGGACATGTGCGTCACGCAGCCCTTCGGTGGATACAAGCAGTCCGGCCTCGGCCGTGAAGGCAACGTCGAAGGCCTGAGTTCGTTCCTCGAGACCAAGCTGATTCAGTTCGCGAACTAGTTTTGCAAGATGAAGGGCCCCTCGTGAGGGGCCCTTCATCATTATCGAAGGTTCACAGCGCGGACGTAATTTGTTGAGTTGCAGCGGCTGAGGGGTGAATGCCTTCCTCTATTGCCTTGATCTGAAGTGCAAGGAATTTGCCGTAGTAGCGAGCCATCGCGAGGTTGCCGCCCATGAACCACAGACCTGGGTGCCCAGATTTTCGCCAAATGCCCTGTAGTTCGCCTTCGTCGTCGAGGCCCCACACTGGACCACAGCGGTCCGCGACGTGGTCGCCGAGGAGATGGCGGGCGGTTTCGAGCATTCCCTTGAATCCGGTGGCGAACACAACGATATCGGCGTCGAGGGCGGTACCGTCGGTCAGTCGGACGCCGTGCGGGGTGAATCGTTGGATCTCGACACCTGCTCGGATGTCAATGTCACCCGCGGCGATGAGTTCTGAGCAACCGACATTGATGTAGTAACCACCGCCTTTCTGGAGGAACAGCATGAGCGCGCCCGTGCCGTCGATCCCGGTGCTGAGCAAGAAACCGGATCGGCGGAGGCCATCGAGGAGGTCTTTGTCGGCCTCGGCCATGGCAGAGGTGGTGGCCTGGTGGATGTGGGGTACAGCCTTGAACGGGAATGAGGCACCGAGCAGGTCGGCCGTATCTGTCGGTGGCCCGGTTTCGTCGTACATGCCGACCATGGCGATTGCGGAGGCGTCGACGCTGACCACGTAGGAGGGGGACCGTTGGATCATCGTGACGTCGGCGCCCTGTTCATGCAGTTCTTGAGCAATGTCGTGGCCGCTATTGCAGCTGCCAACGACGGTCGCTTTCTTGCCGCGAAGATCAGTACCACCGGTGAATCCGCTTGAATGACAGAATGTTCCCGTGAATTTCTCCGCGTCGGGGACAGTGGGCATGTTCGGTTCGGTGCCGCTGGCGCCAGTTGCGAGCACCAGATGTCGGGGGTGCACGGTGCGCTCGCTGCCGTCTGCCCGCCGAATCGTTACGGTCCACACAGCGTCGTCGTCGTCGTAATTGCTGGACAC
Source organism: Rhodococcus sp. P1Y (assembly GCF_003641205.1). Lineage (NCBI taxonomy): Bacteria > Bacillati > Actinomycetota > Actinomycetes > Mycobacteriales > Nocardiaceae > Rhodococcus > Rhodococcus sp. P1Y. Next base: position 5,714,678 of record NZ_CP032762.1, on the reverse strand, counting down.
TAGTTCGGAGCCGGTCCAGACATTGAGTTCCAATGTCGAGGCGTAGAACTCGAGCCAGTCGCCGATCTTGTCCTTCGGTGTATATATCGGCCAGGTCGGCGGGAACGGGAGGTAAGGGAGGTGGTCGTACCACACGGGGTCATGCAGCACGAGGGATCGGTAACGGTTGCGCCAGTTGTCACCGATGCGTTCGCCTCGGTCAATGACAAGCGTGCTCACGTCGACCTGTCCTAGGCGGGCCGCGAGACCGAGGCCGCCGTGGCCAGCGCCGATGACGAGGACCTGTGGTTCGGAATCGTTGAATTCCTGCTGCGCGAGACGGGCGTCCTGCCAGTTTCGGGCCATGCGGTCCGCGCCCTGGGCACCGCCGCGGGGGCGGCGGGCGCCGGCGGACTCCTCGTAACCGACGAGTTCCTCCATCGCAGTGAGCAAAGTCCAGGCCTTCCACGACGTATCGTCTCCGGTCTGGGTCAGACGGAGGACCCCTCGGCCGCGGGCCAATTCGGAGTCGATGGTGATGACCGCCTGTATCCAACGATCGTCACCAACCTCGACCAGGTTCGCTTCGTCAGGCATGAAAAACCGTACTTGGCCATGGTCGGGGCCCTCTGCGAGGTGCATACCGATGTTCTCGATACCATGCACGCTGCGCAAGTCCCAGCCGAAAATTAGTAAGTCCCGCCACCACCCATCGGCCTGGAACAACACCGCTGCCGCCGCTGAATCACGGCCGGCGACAGCCGTGGTGAATCCTCGAATCCACTCCTCGGCGATCGCTTTTGGATCGACATCATTCAGCGGTGCTGTCATGAGAATTCCAATCTATGATACTCATTACCTTGATTGTAATCAGTGTCACAGTTCGGGCCTCGTTTTGGCGGCAATTTGAAAGACTGCCCAAAAGTCTTCTCTGTGTGCTCATGCAGGTACGTCGACTTCGACGGAGAGCAGGCTCGCGTCACGAGTATCTTGGCGCGCGTGCTCGGAGGATGACGGCGCCGCACACGCGAACAGCGTCTTACCGTCCAGCCCGCCGAGCATGCATGCGAAAACCCCTGTCGGGAATACCTTTTCGTCGATAATCTTGCCGCCCTCGACGACGCGAATCAGCCTCTGGTGCAGCGCGTCGGCGACCCAGATCGCACCTTCGGAATCTAGACCGATGCCGTCAGGGGCTACGGAGGCTGCGCTCATAGCGTCCTTGACGGTGGTGCGGGGGACCTCGGGCCCGAACGCCGCCCAGATTCGACGGTTGGACAACCCGCCATCGTCGGCGACGTCGAATGCGGTCAACCGGTTACCCATCGACTCGGCGACGACCAGTGTGCGGTCTTCGGTGATAACGGACCCGTTGGGAAACAGCAAATCTCCGGCGGCGATGTCGGCGTCGCCGTTGGGAGCGACATGGATGAGCACAGCGGATTCGACGTACGACCGGCTACGAAACTCGAAACCGAAGGTACTGATGTACGCATGTCCGCGCTCGTCGACGACCATGTCGTTCAACTTGCCCGTTGCAAGGTGGGACACGTCGGCATGCGTGACGAGTGTGCCGTCGTTCTCGCGGCGTAGTACGAGCCCGTCGACCATCGATACGATCAGCAGTCGACCGTCGGGCAGCCAGCCGAGCCCGGACGGACGATCGGTCAGCGTCGCCTCGATGCGAACGTCGCCGTCGTCACCGATCGAAAGAACCTCGTGCGCATACAGATCCGAGACCCAGATCCGTCCATCGTGCCAACGTGGGCACTCGAGGAACGCCCTGTCGGTGATGACGGTGCTGATGTCGGTGGTGCCGGTCATAACTGTGTTCCTTTGCATGTCGACTTCTATCGTGTGAGGCCAGGCGGATCGCATCACTCCTGAGACGCGGCGACCATGTCTTCGCGTTCGACGACCTTGACGCGTTCGCGGCCTTCTTCTTCGCCGAGGGAGCGCTCAAAGGCGTCGAGGCGGTACCAGCCGTCCCAGGTGGTGAAGGGGACTTGCTTGCCTTCGAGGAAGGTGGTCACCTCGTCGAGGCCCGGCTCGGTGGCTCCGGTGAAGTTGGGTGCGTCCTCGAGCAGGTTGGCGACGGTTTCGTTGGCGTCGCCTTTGGTGTGGCCGATGAGGCCGACGGGTCCGCGTTTGATCCAGCCGGTGACGTAGGTGGCGGGGACCGTAGTGGTAGACGACGGCGATTCGACGACTCTGCCTGCTTCGTTGGGGATGGTGCCGGCTTGTTCGTCGAAGGGTAGTTGGCTGATGTTTTGGGAGAGGTAGCCGACGGCGCGGTAGACGGCTTGGACGTCCCAGTCGTTGTATTTGCCGGTGCCTTTGACGTTTCCGGTGCCGTCGAGTTCGGTGCGTTCGGTGCGTAGGCCGGTGACTGTGCCGTTTTCGCCGAGGATTTCGGTGGGGGATTCGAAGAAGTGCAGGAACAGTTTGTGGGGGCGGGTACCGACGTCGCGGATGGCCCAGTCCTGGAGGGTGTTGGCGACCATGTCGACCTGTTTGGAGTTGCGGCGTGCTTGTTCGGAGCCTTCGTCGTAGTCGATGTCTTCGGGGGCGACGATGACTTCGATGTTGGGGGAGTGGTCGAGTTCCCTCAATTCCAGTGGTGTGAATTTGGCCTGAGCGGGTCCGCGGCGTCCGAAGACGTGGACTTCGACGGCCTTGTTCGCTTTGAGGCCTTCGTACACGTTGGCGGGGATTTCGGTGGGGAGGAGTTCGTCGCCGGTTTTGGCGAGGACGCGTGCGACGTCGAGGGCGACGTTGCCGACGCCGAGGACGGCGACTTTTTCGGCGTCGAGGGGCCAGGTGCGGGGGACGTCGGGGTGGCCGTCGTACCAGGAGACGAAGTCTGCGGCGCCGTAGCTGCCGTCCAAGTCGATGCCGGGGATGTTGAGTGCGCGGTCGGCGTTGGCGCCGGTGGAGAAGATGACGGCGTCGTAGAAGCGGCGTAGGTCGCCCAAGGTGATGTCGGTGCCGTAGTCGATGTTGCCGAGTAGGCGGACCTGTGGTTTGTCGAGGACTTTGTGCAGGGCGGTGATGATGCCTTTGATGCGGGGGTGGTCGGGTGCGACGCCGTAGCGGATGAGCCCGAACGGGGCTGGCATGCGCTCGAAGAGGTCGATGCTGACACCCGGGCCGCTGACATTGTGGTCGGACTTCATGAGTGCGTCGGCGGCGTAGATGCCTGCCGGTCCCGCGCCGACGATGGCAACGCGAAGAGGTCTGGATGTGTCCATACCCTAATCGTAGTTATCATGCGCATGAATGCAAGACCCCCGCATGTGAACGTTTTTACATAGCCCACTATGTAAAAACGCTCACATGCAGCGAAGCGCCTACTCGAGCTGCGCCACCACGATGAAATTGTCGTTCGTAGGTTCACCGCCGCGAACATCGCAGTTGGCCAGGATCAACCGACCCGGGACCTGAGTGCGTAAATCGTTGTCGGACAACAACGAGCCCTTGGGCAACGGTCCGACGGTGTCGACCGAATACTCGAGGACCCCGCCGGGTGTCTGCAGCACCACATCGTCGCCTGGCTGGACGACACTCAACGACTTGAACGGTGCGTCACGCTTCGAATAGTTGTGTCCGGCAATGACAACAGTCTGCTGGGTGTCCGTCCCCGGTAGTCCGCTCTCGGCCCACCAGGCGGGTAGTTCGTCCACCGGGTTCAACACTTGATTTTCGTCGCGGAACAGCCCTTCGGGATTCACTGGACTGCTCAGATATGTTGCTCCGTCAGCAGATCGCAGTTCGATCCAGCTGGGTTGCGCAGGCTCCACCGGGGAGGGTGGAGCCACGGAGATCCGTGACTCCACCGACGACCTGTCCGGCGCGGCCGGTGCAGGTTCCGAAGTTGCACAACCTGCTACGAGCAGGGTCAGCCCTAGAGCAATCGCGAAATTACTACGTCGCATCTGTCGAGTTGCGGCGACGCAGGTACAGACCGCCACCGACGGCGGCGACGGCTACTACGCCGACTCCCGCCAGGATGGCAGGTGTCGAGGACGAGCTGTCGGAACTGCCCGATGCGCTGTCCGCCGAATCTCCCAGTGCCAGATCGACAGCGGGTAGTTCACCGGCGACCACGGTGACGCCGTCCTCGTTGGTGGTGAAGTAGTCGGCGACCGTGAACGATCCGTCTTCGTTGGAGACGCCGATCAGTTCGACGCCTGTTTCGTCGACGACGACCGTCGTGTCGTCGACCTGAGTCACCGGAACATCTTCCTTGACGGTGTTGCCCAAGTTGATGGTCCAGTTGAACTTCGGTCCACTGGCGGCGAGCTCGGCGGCTTTCGCCTTCAGGTCGGCCTCGGCCTTGGTTGCCGCGTCAGCAGCCGCTTTGGTGTCCGTCGCGACGGTCTGTGCCGCCTTCAACTCGGCAGCTTTGGCGTCGGCGACGACCTTGGTGTCGGTCTCGGCCTGAGCGGTTGTGGTCACCGCGAGGGCTGCGTCCGCTGCGAGTTCATTGGCGGCCTCGAGGTCCGTCTGTGCGTCGGCGGCGAGCTTTTCGAGCGCGGTGATGTCAGCAGCAGACGGTGCATCGGCGAGATCTGCTTGCGCCTTCGCGAGTGCATCGGTCTTCGCCGCGAGGTCTGTCTTGGCTGCGGTTTCGGCTGCTCGCGCGTCGGCGGCCTTTTGTGCCGCTGCGGTTGCCTCCTCGGTCGACGTTGCGGCTGCCGCTTCGAGTTCCTTGGCCCTGGCCTCGGCTGCTGCCGCGACCTCGACGGCCGTGCGTGCCTCGACGGCAGCGGAAAGCGACGCGGCTGCCTTGGCCGCTGCCGCGCGTACCGCTGCGGTCACCTTGGCGATGTTGAGAGTCTTGAACGACTCCTGGACTGCGACGAGGGAGTCCTGCAATGCTTTCGCCGAAGCCTCGGCGTCTGCTGTCGCGGTGGCGGCCAGTTCGGCCTTCGCTTCGGCTTCGATTCGCGCCTCGGCAGCCTTGGCGTCGGCGTCGGTGCTGCCGGCGGCCGTTGCTTCTGCTTCCAGGCGAGTGGCCTCGGTCGCAGCGTCCGCAGCGACCTTGTCCGCGTCGGTCTTGGCCTTCTGTGCTGCATCCGCGGCGGCTTGTAGGGCAACGGTGTCGCCCTTGGCCTTTGTCACGGCAGCGCTGGCCGCGATGGCGTCCAGCTTGGCCGTTGCTGCGATTTCGTCGGCAGCCTTGGACTTGGTTACGGCCTCTGCGGCTGCAACCTGAGCCTTGGTCGCTGCAGTGCTTGCGGCGGCGTCGGCGGTCTTGGCAGCCTCAAGCTTGACCTGCGCTGCAGCCGAGGCTTCCACGGCGAGCTTGCTGGCGGCTTCGGCGTCGGCCAGGGCCTTTTTCTCCGCGTCGGATAACTGCGGAATGACGTCGACGTTGACCGTCGCAGTTCCGTCTTCGTTGAATACGACGCCACCGGTGACGAGCGGAAGAGGCCGCGTGGCCGAGGGAGCTTCTGGGACGGGGACAGCCGCGGCCGCAGCGTCCCCGGTTCCGCTGGAGAGAACCTGCGCGGGAGGTAGTACAGGCGCCTCGCCTGCGACGGGCGCGGTCCCTTCAGGAGTGACGACCTCGACGCTTGCATCAGGTGCGACCGACTCAGGAGACTCTTCGCTGCCCCCTTCGGCGGGAGATTCCACGCTGGAGCTCTCCGAAGGCTGTTCGTCCTGAGCTGCGGCTACGCCCGGTGCAGCGATGGCGAACGACAGTGCTACCGCAGCGCCGGCGGCAGCCAGGCGGGTTTTCCGCGAACGAGCGATCGACTTCTGCGACATGGATCTTCTAACCCTTCGGTCGTGGCAGCCGAAGCTGCCAACACGTCCGGCCCGATCCGGAAATGCTTTTAGTGAGGCACACGTACTTGTGCTTCCAGGACCGTAACGGACCAATAGGTCTCTCAGGGTTTACCCAGGCTTTGGTTATGAACTTGTTACTGATGGTGCTTCTGTGACAAGAGTGACGACGGGAGACGACGACAGCGGGTTCTGAACGTCATTCGCACACTTTCTGGACAACCGCACACGGTGCAACCAGCGCGGGCGGTCGCAACGTGTGCGGTCGAGATCGACGAACGGGAATCGAAAAAGCCCCACCCGGATGTGTGCGGGTGGGGCTTCGTTCGTGCGAGCGAACGGGCGTCAGTTCAGGCTGTTGTCGTCCATGAAGTTCTTGATCGCCAGATCCCATTCCGCATCGCGTCGGCAATCCAGGTGGAACCGGATTGCCGCGTAGACGCCGTAGAAGATCAGGCAGGCCGCGAACAGGCTCCCGAATCCGGTGAACAGAGCCGCAAAGACGGCGTCGCCGTCCGAGAGAGGTGGAGTGGAGCGAGCGCCCTTGTCGTCGACCCAGATGTCGGCTTTCGTACCGATGGGCGCGCCGGTGCTGACGGCAACTTGACCTTGGTGCTCGACGTTCTGGAAGGTCCACGACGCGTCGACGGTCGCGCTGCTCTGGGTGGAGTAGTCGGACTGCGCGAAAGGCGTCGGTTCGGTCGTCGACGTCGTGGTAGCCGTGACGGAATGGCGGGTGTACTGCTGCTCTGCGACCCGGCTTTGCTGCTCGGACAGTGTGGCCATACCGAACCACGCCGCCGCCGGAACCATCAGAATCATGAGCACGGTGGCGATTCGCTTGACGCGGGCCTGGAGGCGGTCCGACGGTCGAACGAGGGGGTTTCGATCGAACTGCACGTCGACATGGGACGGCCCGGTGTTGTTCGTGTGTTTCCGCCGCATAGCAGTCCTCGGTCTCGTGTGCAGTGTTTACCCTCCAACGATGACAAGGTGGTGGACCGTGAATCAAGGAGAAGGGGCCAGCATCACACAATTGGTTACCCCAGCTAAGCAGGGAGGTTCGAGATGAACCGATCGACTTTGTCGCGCGCAGCCTTCGCCGCGGCTTCCGTCGTGACGGTGGCCGGGGCTGTTGTCGGATCACCGAGGACCCAGCAGATTGCAAAGCCGCTGATGGTTCCGGCGCTGGCCGCGGGCGTATCGAGGCCTGCTCTGCCGATTGCGACTGCACTGGCCGCGGCGACGCTGGGAGACGTTCTGCTCATCGACCCGGACGACGACACCCGCATTCTTCGCGGTGCGGCGGCGTTCGCGGTCATGCAGGGCTGCTACATCGGTCTGTTGTCTTCGCGTGGTGCGCGGCCACGAGCGGTGAACCTCGTTCCGCGGTTCGCCGGCTGGGCTGTAGCAGCGGTAACGCTCGGCCGGCGGTCTCGGGATGTGGCGCCCGGACTGTCCGGATACGGTCTGACACTCGCGACGATGTCGACGCTCGCAGCCGACCCGTCGCTCGCACCGGGCGCACGACGCTTCTGCGGACTCGTCGTGCCGGGCGTCGACCCTAGGTCGCGGCTCGCGCTGGGCGGGGTGCTGTTCACCGTGTCCGACGCTCTGATTGTCTTCAGACGATTGTTTCTCGTGTCCGAATCGCATCGCAGGGCAGCGGAAGGGACGATTCTCGCGACCTACGCACTAGCCCAGCTACTCCTCGTCGAGGGTCTGTCTCGGCAGTAGCAGCACACGGTGGTGATCGGCGGGGTCGACCATGATCGGGACTACGGCGCCTACGTGGAAGCGAGCCGATTCACCTGGCGGGATGGAATACACGATGCGACCCGCGAACGAGACCGATCCTGGAACGGTGAACTCCAGATCCAACTCGCTCGAGGTGTCGTCGATCGGATGAACCCGTGAAATTCTCGCCCATCCTTCGACGCCGTTGCGCGCTAGCTTGCGCTCATCGGCAGTGCGGCGACGGGCGATCATCATCGCCAGACCCAGCGCCGACGCGAATCCTGCGATCAACGCAGCCAGTTGGTAGGGGAGTGTTCCCGCTGGTGCGGACGGACGAAACCATCCAGCCCAGACCGCAAGCACGACGATGTACACGGCTGTGACGATCGCCACTGCGCGCACGGTTCGTTCGTGATTCATCCAAAATCTCCTCGAGACATTCTCAGGCTAGACCTCAAATGTGAACAAGGGTCTTACCGATACGCACAGTTACGCCTATCCTGACGGGGTGTCTACACCTACTGTGTTCATCACCGGCGCCGCTGCCGGGATCGGACGATCCACTGCCTTGAAATTTGCACGAGCCGGTTACCTCGTCGGTGCCTACGACATCGACGAGACGGGGTTGGCGTCTCTGGGCAAGGCCATCACCTCCAGCGGGGGCCGTGTGGTCACCGGAACCCTCGACGTCACCGACCCGCAGCAGTGGGAGGATCGTCTGAAGGAGTTCGACGCGGAGGCCGACGGTCGCCTCGACGTGTTGATCAACAACGCGGGCATTCTGGTCGCCGGGCGTTTCGAGGAGATGCCGATCGAAGTGCACAAGCGTCAGATCGACATCAATTTCAACGGCGTCGTCTACGGCACGCTCGCTGCATTCCCGTATCTGAAAGCGACGAAGGGCGCGCAGGTCGTGAACCTGTGCTCGGCGTCGGCGATCTACGGGCAACCCGAGTTGGTCACCTACGGCGCGACGAAGTTCGCAGTACGCGGTGTCACCGAGGCGCTGGATCTCGAGTGGGCCGAGTACGACATATCGGTCAAGGCCATGTGGCCGCTGTTCGTGCAGACGGCGATGACCCAGGGCGTGTCGACCGGCACCACCAATTCGCTCGGAATCAAGCTCACCGCCGACGATGTGTCCCAGGCCATCTTCGACGCCACACGACCGTCCAAGCGACTGCTGCACAAGGTGCACTTCCCGGTGGGAATCCAGTCCAAAGCGCTGTCGCTGGGTTCGCGTTTCTCTCCCGCATGGCTCACCCGCGAGGTCAACAGGCGCCTCGCACACAAGTAGGCATCGCACGACGGCGGCTGGGTCGGTTCGCCGGTAGGGTCGCTCTCCAGTACGGATGAGCGAAAGTGGGGTCGGGTTCTTTCATGGCACAACAGCGCGCGAGCAAGCGTCTGGCAGTGGCAGCGTCGGTAGCTGTCGTAGCGTTGATTTCGGGGTGCGGCAGTGAGTCCGGCGCGGACGTCGCTGCTGCACCACCGGTCACCACAACGACAACGACGACGGTCCCGCCCACGACCACGCAATTGCCTGCGCCCGCGCCGACGACAGAATTGCCACCGCCTCCGCCCACCGAGGTGGAACCCGTTCCGGCGCCGCAGACCACGTATGCGGCGCTGGACGGCGCCTACTACTTCTCCTCGCCCGACGGGCAGTTCCAGTGCGGCATCGTCACACTGGCCAGTCGAACCGAAGCCGGGTGCCAAGGCACCACCGCACCGGTCCCGCCGAGGCCCGAGGACTGCATGATCAGCTGGGGCAACGGAATCCGAGTGACCAACGAGGGTGAGGCCTCGTTCATGTGCTCGGGAGGTGCGGTGTACACCTCGGGTGGGGAGACCATCGACCCGCCACTCGCACTCGGTCAGTCCATCCATGCCGACGGGTACTCCTGCCTGTCGGCTTCGGAAGGCATCTCGTGTACCAACGACGAGACCGGGCACGGCTTCCGTATCGCCCCGGACAGTAACGAAATCTTTTGAGCGACATCCCTACCGGCGACATCCCTACCGGCGACGAGCCCGGCCCGACCGAATGGGGAGAGCACCCGAACGGCGTCGGGCCGTGGGAGCAGGAGCACGACGATCCTCGTCCCACCGGGGCGCAGTTCGACACCGCGTTGCTCGACGGGGGCGACCGTCGCAATGTCGTCGACGCCTATCGGTATTGGAGCAGGGAAGCGATCGTTGCGGACATCGACACTCGGCGCCACTCGCTGCACGTCGCCATCGAGAACTTCGCCAACGATGCGAACATCGGCACGGTCGTCAGGACAGCCAATGCTTTTGCCGCACAGTCGGTTCACATCGTCGGGCGCCGTCGTTGGAACAGGCGTGGTGCGATGGTGACCGACCGCTATCAGCACATCCATCATCACGACACAGTGGCTGACCTGCTCGTTTTTGCGCGCGAGCACGATCTGACGGTTGTTGCCGTCGACAACACGCCGGGATCGGTACCCATCGAGACGGCTGACCTGCCTCGCGACTGTCTGCTCCTGTTCGGTCAAGAGGGTCCTGGAGTCACCGCAGACGCCCGTGACGGCGCGTCGATGACCGTGTCCATCGCGCAGTTCGGGTCGACTCGAAGCATCAACGCAGGTGTTGCAGCCGGGATTGCGATGCACGCCTGGATCAGGCGTCATGCTGATCTGTCACAGGCCTGGTCCTGACTGTCTGTGAGGGTTCCGAGTGCGGATGGCAGGATCATCGGTTATGCAGGAGCTATGGGCGCAGCGGGCCGACGCTGCGGAGGGGGCGGTGCTCTCGCGGCACGTACGTCGGTTGTGGGGTCTGCCGGGGACAGCGCTTGCCGTCGTAGCGTGGCCGCCGGTTCGTCGCGAGCGGGCGTTTCTGAAGTGGCACTACTGGTGGCAGGCGCACCTGCTCGACTGCGCGGTGGATGCCGCGAGCCGTGAACCGACCTCCAAGCGCCGTCGGCGGCTCGCAAAGATCGCCCGCGCGCATCGTATTCGGAACATCACAGGCTGGACGAACAACTACTACGACGACATGGCCTGGCTCGGGCTGGCATTGGAACGAACGCAGCGCTTGCACTCGGTAGGACACCGAACCGCTATTCAAACGATCGAGATGGAGCTGTTCGACGCGTGGTCCCCGGACGCCGGGGGTGGCATCCCGTGGCGCCGAGGGGATGATTTCTTCAACGCTCCGGCCAATGGCCCTGCGTCGATTCTTCTTGCACGAACAGGCCGGTCGTGGCGCGCGCAGGCGATGGCAGATTGGATGGACAGTGCGCTCAAGGATCCGAAGAGTGGTCTGATCTTCGACGGAATCCGTACTGGCAGCGTGCTCGATCGGGCGATCTTCAGCTATTGCCAGGGCGTTGTTCTGGGAGTGGAGACCGAGCTTGCAATTCGGCTCGACGAATCGAGACACCGTGAGCGCGTGCACGACCTGGTCGCTGCGGTTGAGGCCCGGTTGTGTCGGGACCTGGTCATCGTCGGGGGAGGCGGCGGAGATGGAGGGCTGTTCGACGGCATTCTCGCTCGCTACCTGGCGTTCGTCGCGACGAGTCTGCCGGGGGATTCCGACGAAGATCAGGCTGCTCGTACTTTGGCTGCGGCGATCGTGCTCGCCTCGGCCGAATCAGCATGGGAGAACCGGCTGGAGGTCGAGGACTATCCCTTGTTCGGCGCTGCGTGGGAGTCCGAGGCAAGGCTCCCGGGGCCGAGCCACTCCGTCGCGACTTCTCGTGGGGGAACCGTTCGTTCCTCGGTCGTACCCGAACGAGACCTGTCCGTTCAGCTCGGCGGGTGGATGTTGATGGAGGCGGCGTACACGGTGTCCGCAGCCGGCTTTCGTTAGCTAAGGTATCGGTCATGGGGACCTCGTGGAATCCGGATGTGTACCTGAATTACGCCGACGAGCGTTCGCGGCCGTTCGTCGAGATGGTGGCACGAATTCGGCACGATTCTCCGGCGCGGGTGGTGGACCTCGGCTGCGGGACCGGCGTTCAAACGGCGACCCTGGCCGAGCGCTGGCCCGACGCGGTCATCACGGGCGTCGACTCGTCGCAGGACATGGTTGCGAAGCAGCCGCCGGATCTACCGCCGAACGTCTCCGTCGTCGAAGGCAATATTTTGGATTTCGACGCAACCGGGGTCGATGTACTCGTGTCGAACGCCGCGCTTCAATGGGTGCCGCAGCATCGGGATCTGATTCCGGTCTGGGCGTCGCAGTTGAATTCGGGTGGCACTCTGGCGTGGCAAGTGCCGGGAAATTTCGACGCCCCGTCGCATGTGCTTATGCGAGAACTGGCATCGTCGCCGGAATGGGCGCCACTGTTGACCGGTGTCCTGCGCGGCGGTGACAGTACCGACTCGGCACAGCAGTATGCGTCGGCGTTGCTCGACACGTCATGGTCCGTCGACACGTCATGGTCCGTCGACGCGTGGGAAACGACGTACATGCACGTCCTGCAGGGTGAAGACCCCGTCTTGAAGTGGGTGCGGGGGACCGGGTTGCGGCCCGTGCTGGATGTACTGACCGAAGATCAGCGACTTCGGTTCGAGGAGCAGTACGCGGCGCTCCTCCGTGAGGCATATCCCTCGACGACCGCAGGGACCGTCTTTCCGTTCCGCAGGGTCTTCGTCGTCGGTCGGAAAGACTGATCTACTCGAGAACTTCTTCGACCTCGATGGTCTCCGCGGGCCGAGCCATCTCCTTGCGGTATTGCCAGATTCCGAGTCCGGTCCCCACGACCAGAAGCACGATCATGCCGATCAGCACGGCTGGGAGCAGCCACGGCACCTTGTCGAGGAAGCTGCCGAAGTAGAAGCCGACCAGCAGGAGTACCGGCGCCCAGATGATCGCGCCCAGCGTGCTTGCGATCGTGTAGCGGCGGTGATTCATTTTTGCAGCGCCTGCGACCATCGGGCACAGGGTGCGAACCCACGGAATCCATCGAGCAACGAGGACCGCCCAGAACCCGTGCTTTTCCAGTAGCAAGTTCACCTTGTGCAGGTTCTTGGTGTTGAGGTATTTGCCGTTCTTGCGAGCGACGAGAGTCGATCCGGTGCGATGCCCGATGACGTAGCCCACCTGGTTGCCTGCGATTGCTGCGACCATGGCTCCGGCCGACAGTGCCCACACATGTGCGGTTCCGGATGCGTGCGTAGCCATGACGATTCCGGCAGTGATGAGCATGGAATCACCGGGCAGGAACAGGCCGATGATCACGGCGCACTCGATGAACACGAAGGTCATGACGATGATCCACACGACCAGAGGGCCTGCGGTGGAGAGGGGGCCGAATTGGCCCATCGACTCAATCACGATTGCTGCGTTTCCGCGATCTAGGAGGTGGGGTCCTGCTGCGCGTCGATGGCGTCGCTCGCCTCGGACAGCGGAGTCTTACGGGCCTTGATCAGTCGCTTACCGACCTCGATGGCGATCGGCAGGACGGACACCAGGACGATGAGGATGAAGATGATGTCGACGTTGTCTCGGATGAACTGAATTTGTCCGAGGAGGTAGCCGAGCATTGTGACGCCCGCTCCCCAGACGATGCCGCCGACCACGTTGTAGGTGAGGAAGATGGAGTACTTCATTTTCGACGCACCGGCGACGACGGGCGCGAATGTGCGCACGATGGGTACGAATCGCGCCAGGATGATGGTGATCGGGCCGTGCTTCTCGAAGAACGCATGTGACTCGTCGATGTACTTCTTCTTGAAGAACTTGGAGTCGTTCGACTTGAAGAGCGCCGCGCCACCCTTGGTCCCGATGAAGAATCCGACCTGGTCACCGAGAATCGCAGCGATAGGGATGAGTACGAGCAGCACCCCGATGGGAGCGAACGGTGGGATGTCCGCGGACTTCGATGCCGCGATCAAACCGGCCGTGAAGAGCAGTGAATCACCTGGCAGCAGCGGGAACAGGAGTCCGGATTCGATGAAGACGACGAGCAGCAACCCGACCAGCACCCAGGTGCCGAACGAGTTGAGCAGATTCACCGGATCGAGAAACCCGGGCAGGAGCGCCAGGTTGGTCGTCACGGATTCCGAGGCAGCAAGAAGACTCACGGCGCCCACCCTACCGGCCGAACCTGGGACAACCGTAAACAACAACTGGTGAAATGCCGTCGACACGATGTCCGATTTGTCACCTTCGGTGGCAGGGGTGCTGCATGTGATGTGGGTGGGTACCGCGACACACAGCGGTCGGGCTTGCCATACTGCAACAGACAATCAATCTCTTCACATGGAGGAATGACGCCGTGCCGATCGCAACTCCCGAGGTCTACGCCGAGATGCTTGGCCGGGCCAAGGAACACCAATTCGCATTTCCGGCAATCAACTGCGTGGGTTCCGAGTCCGTCAACGCCGCAATCAAAGGCTTCGCCGACGCGGGAAGTGACGGCATCATTCAGTTCTCGACCGGCGGTGCCGAGTTCGCGTCCGGTCTCGGTGTCAAGGACATGGTCACCGGCGCTGTGGCGCTCGCGGAGTTCGCTCACGTGATCGCCGCGAGGTACGACGTCACCATCGCGCTGCATACCGACCACTGCCCGAAGGACAAGCTCGACACCTACGTCCGCCCGCTGCTCGCCATCTCGCAGGAGCGCGTCGACGCGGGTCGCAATCCGCTGTTCCAGTCGCACATGTGGGATGGATCTGCCGTGCCGATCGACGAGAACCTGGAAATTGCCAAGGATCTGCTCGCCAAGGCTGCAGCGGCTCGCATCATCCTGGAAATCGAGATCGGTGTCGTCGGCGGTGAAGAAGACGGCGTCGAAGCAGAGATCAACGACAAGCTCTACACCTCCAACGAGGACTTCCTCAAGACCGTCGAGGCTCTCGGTGCGGGTGACGCAGGATCGCGCTACCTACTCGCAGCAACGTTCGGCAACGTGCACGGCGTATACAAGCCGGGCAACGTCAAGCTCAAGCCGTCCGTGCTCGCCGACGGCCAGCGTGTGGCGTCGGAGAAGCTGGGTCTGGCCGCAGGCTCGAAGCCGTTCGACTTCGTGTTCCACGGCGGATCGGGTTCGGCGAAGAGCGAGATCGAAGAGGCTCTCGATTACGGCGTCGTCAAGATGAACGTCGACACCGACACCCAGTACGCGTTCAGCCGCCCCATCGCCGGTCATTTCTTCAGCAACTACGACGGTGTGCTGAAGGTCGACGGCGAGGTCGGCAACAAGAAGGCCTACGACCCGCGCAGCTACCTCAAGAAGGCCGAAGCCGGCATGACCGCCCGCGTCATCGAGGCATGCAACGACCTCAAGTCCGCTGGTCGGAGCGTAAGCGCCGGATAGCGCGTCCCCGCAGTGGTGTGGTTCGGTGCCCTCGGAGGCACTCGTTCACACCACTGCGGTGGTGCGTGGCTGGCCCGGCTGTGACCGAATGACCCATTCGGTCACCCTGGCCTGCGGCGGACTTTGGACGCGCGGGTTTCAGCCGGTGCGCGTGTTGCAACCGGTGCTCTCGCTGCAACCCGCGCGGGGCGGCCCCGATGCGAGCGAACGACTCATTCGGTCACCCCACTTACTCGGGATCGCAGACCTTCCATTCGTCACCCTCGAGGCGGAGGTCGAAGGTCCGAGGTGACCGCTCGTTCGGGTTTGCTGCGGTGTACGCGATGACCTGCGCAATGGCGGTGTCGCCGGTGATCTGAACTGCATCGACGCCCTCGACGACGGGGATGTTCCCTTGCTCGACCGCCGTGCGATGCACGTCCGCGAAAGCGGCGTCGGGGATGTCGCGGTAGTAGGCGGCCATCTCTCCACATGAGGTCGACCGAAGAGTCTCGAGATCTCCCGACGTCAACGCCTCGGTGAACGAGCTGACCCGCGCTCGAATCTGAGTTTCGGGCGAGTTGTCCTCGCGTTCGCCCGACAGGTACAGAAAACCAGCTACTCCTACGGCGACGATCAGCAGCACCGCCGCGGCCAACGCAGCGATCCAGCGTCCGCCTACTCGTCGACGTGTCTTCACCTTCTCCGGTGGCGGTCCGATGCGCTCAGGTTTGGCAGCGGGCGCAATTCGACGCGGCTGAGGAAGGGTGCCCCTCGCTGCAGGATCCTCGGCTCGGGGCGGAATGCGCCGAGGTCCGACGGTGGGCTTGGCAACTGCAGTCGGCGGCCCGCTTGCTGCGGGTTGGCTCGTAGTGGGCCTGCCTGCTGTGGGCTCGGTGGTCGTGGGCTCGGTGATCCTCGGCGCGGGAGCCGCGACCCGCGGTATCGCGGTCGTTTCCGCTTCGGAGTTCGCCCCAGTCTCCGCCGCATCCGCCGTCCCGGCGACCGGGGGCTCCTCGGACTTGGAGACGTCGGACTTTGTGGCGTCAGGCTTGGAGACGTCGAGCTCGGTGGTGGCTGGGTCGGTTGCGTCTGACTTGGAAACGGCGGACTCGGCGGCGTCGCGCTTGGGCTCAGTCGGCTCACCGGGCTCCTCCGATTCCGCCTCGGGGACCGGGGCGGTGGGCTTGGGCAGGGGTTTCGCAGGCGGGCGGGGAGACTTGGTCCGAACCAGCGGTGCCTTGGCTGGCGGAGTCTTGGCAGGGGTGTTTTGGCTGGTGGCGTCTTGGCAGGCGGAGTGGCGTCCGGCTCGGACGTGACCGTGTCAGGACGTGTCGGCGGCTTCGGCTCGGCGTCGCCTGTGCTGATCGGCTCGCCCTTGGGGGGTATCGGGATGGCCTCGGTTGCGGGCTCGTCCGCCCGCGGCCCTGCCTCGGCCTTCTTCGCCCGTTCGTCCTTCTCCGACACCGTGTAACTCCCAACTGACCACAGAACTCGACCGAAACAACGAGCCTAATGGGCGAGGGTGGGTGGCCGGACGCAACCGACGGGGGTGTCGGGGCACAATGGTCGTCATGACTTCTTTCGGTGACCTGCTCGGACCACAGCCGACGCTGCTTCCCGGTGACGACGAAGCAGAGTCCGCCCTGCTGAATCACGAGGACCCCGCAGCGGTGGCTGCGGCGAACCCGACGGCATCCATCGCCTGGGCTTATCTGGCCGAAGCCGCTTTCGAGGGCGGCCAGACAATCACCGCGTACGCCTACGCTCGTACCGGTTATCACCGCGGGCTCGACCAGCTTCGCCGCAACGGATGGAAGGGATTCGGGCCGGTCCCGTACAGCCATGAGCCCAACCGAGGATTCCTCCGCTGCGTCGCCGTTCTCGCGAAAGCTGCGCGCGATATCGGGGAGAACGACGAATACGCCCGGTGCCTCGACCTCCTCGAAGACTGCGACCCGAAGGCAGCGGAAGCTCTCGGGCTCGGCTAACCGACTACGCCCGACCGCGCGGCGCGGAAAAGCTCGAGTTCGCGCCGGATTCACGCGGTTGCAGTTGTCGCTGCTGCCTATTGTTCAATGTGCGCTGGCAGCCGGTGTTGCCTGGTTCGTCGCGACCGACATAGTTGGCCACGCCCACCCGTTCTTCGCCCCGATCGCAGCGGTCGTATCCCTCGGCGTCTCGCTCGGAGCTCGGATGCGACGCTCGGCGGAACTCGTCGTCGGCGTCACGGTCGGCATCGGTGTCGGCGACTTGATCATTTCGGCCATCGGCAGCGGTCCGTGGCAGATTGCGCTGGTCGTGGTCCTCGCAATGGCGACCGCGGTCTTTCTCGACGGCGGTCCGATCATCGCGATGCAGGCCGGTTCGTCGGCGGTGCTCGTCGCGACCCTCATTCCTCCCGGCGACTCCGGAGGAATCGACCGAATGGTCGACGCGTTGACCGGCGGTCTCGTCGGCATCGCGATCGTCGCGCTGATCCCGACGCATCCGGTGTGGCGTGCGCGTAAGGATGCCGCGAAGGTGCTGGGTACGGCCTCCGAGGTGCTCCAGAAGGTCGCCGACGGTTTGGTCGCCAACGACCCGAAGCCCATCGAGGTGGCGTTGAAGAAGGCTCGGGCGACGCAGTCGGACATCGACACCCTTCGAACCGACCTCAAGGGCGGCCGAGAAATCGCTCGGATTTCGCCTCTGTACTGGGGGCATCGCAACCGTCTGGCCGGACTTGCCAAGACTGCGGACCCGATCGACAACGCGATCCGTAACATCCGAGTTCTGGCCCGCCGGTCACTGACCCTGGTGCGCGACGACGAGATTCTCGACCCGCGCGTCGTGGACGAAGTGGAGCGACTTGCCCACGCCACCGATGTGCTGCGGCGAATGATCCTGGCCGACCCAGGCCAGCAACCTGATGCGGCAGAGGCTGCCCGTGTTCTTCGTTCGGTTGCGGCTGGCGCGAAACCGGAGTTGATCTCCAACGCCGGACTGTCTGCGACTGTGGTGCTTGCTCAGCTCCGGTCGATCATCGTCGACTTCTTGCAGGTAGCGGGATTGAAGCGGATTTCGGCGCTGGCAACTCTGCCTCCCACCGTCGAGAAACCGGATGTGACGCCGGACCCGTTGTAGAACTCGTGGCCATTGCACATATGCGCATGTACGCATATGGTGACCTTTCGGAACGACCGAACGAAGGGGAGTCATGGGCGCGGGGCACGGGCACAGCCATGGAATGACGGGTGCGGGCGAGTCGGCATCGCCGTCGTCCAAACGCATCCGCAACATGGTCATCGCGCTGGGCATACTCGTCGTGTTCCTGATCCTGGAAGCCACGGTCGCGCTCGTCATCAACTCGCTCGGCCTGCTCGCCGACGCGGGTCACATGCTGACCGACGTGCTGGGTATGTCGATGGGACTCGTCGCTCTGTTGCTGGCGCGCAAGGGCAGTGCTGTCGCTGCACGCACTTTCGGTTGGCACCGAGCGGAAGTGTTGACGGCCATCGCCAACGCCGTTTTGCTCCTCGGTGTTGCGGCGTTCATCATGTACGAGGCAATCGACCGCATCGGCGACGCTCCCGAGATCCCCGGCCTCGCTCTGATCCTCACCGCCGCAGCAGGTTTGGTTGCGAATCTCGTTGTCATCCTCCTCATTCGCGGCGACGCGAAGGACAGCATCGCCGTGCGGGGTGCGTACATGGAAGTGCTTGCCGACGCCGTCGGCAGCGTCGGGGTTCTCGTCGCCGGGTTCGTCATGCTCGTCTTCGGCTGGACCTGGGCGGACATCGTGGTCGGTGTGGCGATTTCGCTGTGGGTCATCCCTCGCGCGCTGAAGCTCGCAGCTTCGGCGCTGCGGATTCTTACGCAAGCGAGCCCCGGCCACGTCGATGTCGAAGCTGTGGAAGCAGACCTGGCCGCCTTACCCGGCGTCGTCGGAGTTCACGACCTGCATGTCTGGACTTTGACAACCGGGATGGACGTCGCGACGGTTCACCTCGAGTGCGACGGATCGAGCTCAGTTCTACTCGAGCGCGCGAAGACGGTGTTGGCGACCTACGGCCTCGACCACGCCACCGTCCAGGTCGAGCCGAGCTCGCACGGTGCTGCGTGCAAAGACGAGCTCACGTGGTAGATCGCGACTCGCCGCCGTAGTTCGAGATTTCGATCAGATTGCCGTCCAAATCGCGGCAGTAGTGCGAAATCATCTCTCCGAGAGCGCCATGTTTGACCACCGGACCGTTGGTGATGGTGACGCCGCACGCGCGAAGGTGTGCGCCGACTTCTTCGGGTGACGAGCTGGTGACAAAGCAGAGGTCCTCGGAGCCGGCGGCTTCGACTTGACCGGACGTCCAGTCGGAATCATGTGCAAGCGCGTCGATCGGGCGCAGATTGATCTTCTGGTTGCCGAACTTCAGAGCAGTGCGTCGGTTCGGACCGAATACTTCGATCTCCATTCCGAGGACCTGCTCGTACCACGTCGCGGTCGCCTCGACGTCTCGGCAATTGATCACGATGTGGTCGAATCTATCCACCGTCAGTGCCATGGTTGCACGCTAACACCGACCTCACCTGGTAGCTCGGCAGTTCATCTGCTGAACGTGCGCACCGCCGAGCCCGGGTGCCACAGGTCGATCTGCATATGATCGTCGACGAGCGAGGTCAGGACGACCTCCTCGATGTCGAGATCGAAGACGTTGTACGGCGACAACTCCGGCGGTGACGCGTCGAAGACCTTCTGAAGCGCTTCGGGGTCGGTGAGTTCGACGGCTCGACCCGAGATCTTCGCGTCACCGCCGTCCATCGAGTGGTGGCCAGGATTGCTGTGGATCGCATACCGCGAATCCCGTTGCAGATCGCGTGCTTTGAGGGCATTGAGCATCGAGCCGAGTCGCAGCACGCCACCATCGGCGAACTCGACTTCGGTACCGCTCACGCGCGGGGAGCCGTCCTTGCGAAGGGTCGCCATGACGTGGTGCTTGTGCGCGGTGAATCGTGCTTTCACGGCGGCGGCCAGGTCGGGTGCCGCAGTGTCGAAATCACTCCAGGTAGCCATGGAAAGCAGTATTCACCGGTATCACTGACACCGTATGTCAGTGATTTCTCGTAGTCTTTCGGTATGCGGTCCTCGCGGCTCCTGCAGCTGATGCTGACGCTTCAGCACGGTCGTTCGACGACGGCTCGGGCGCTGGCCGAGGAGACCGGTGTGTCGGTGCGGACGATCTATCGAGACATCACTGCGCTCGCAGCTGCCGGGGTACCCATCTGGACCGAGTCGGGTCCCGGCGGAGGAATCCGGTTGCTCGACGGTTGGCAGTCGAAACTGAGCGGCATGACGGGCGTCGAGACCACGGCGCTGATGCTCCTCGGCGTGCCCTCGATTGCTGCTGACCTGGGCCTCGGCGAGGCCATTGCCGCCGCCGAGAACAAACTTCTGAGAGCACTCCCTGCCCCGATGCGGACCGACGCGCAACTGTGGCGTGAACGATTGCACGTCGATGCGCCCGGATGGTTCACGCTGCCCGACGTCAATGTCCACCTCCCGGTCGTCAGTGCGGCAGTGTTCGCCGGGCGGGTGCTGGAACTGGGCTACCGAGGATCGACCCGGCGAGTGGATCCGCTCGGACTCGTCGCAAAGGCGTCGGTCTGGTATCTGGTGGCGTCGAGAGCAGACAGGGTTCTGTCGTACCGCGTGGACAGAATCGAGAGTGCGACGGCGGCAAGCGACCTCGCGACCCGGCCGGCGGATTTCGACCTTGCTGGGTGGTGGGCGGAGTCGATGGCGTCGTTCGATCGAGCGCTGCTGTCGTTTCCCTGTCGAGTTCGATTGTCGCCGAGCGCGATACGAGCACTCCCGAACGTCGTCGGACGCGAGGCGACCCCGGATCCGACCGATCCCGACGACGACGGATGGTCGACGGTCGACCTCGTGCTCGAAAGCGAGGAAGTGGCACTCGGGCAGCTGATGTCGTTGGGCGTCGGCGTCGAAGTGCTGTTTCCGGTCTCGCTACGGACAGCACTGCGTGAGGCAGGTCTGGAAATCGCCAGGCGTCACACCTGACTCTGAAAAATGCTAGTCAGGGTATGCTGGGCGGATGGCGATGACACTGAAAGGCGGGTTGGCGGACAGGTCGGCGTGGACCGCGGACGAATGCTCGATCGACAAGGCCATGGGCGTCGTCGGAACCCGATCCGCAGTGTTGATCATGAGGGAAGCGTTCTACGGAACCACCAGGTTCGACGACTTTGCGCAGCGGGTCGGAATCACCGAGGCGGTGGCGTCGGCGAGATTGAAGGACCTGACCGCCGCTGGCCTGTTCGAGAAGTCGCCCTATCGTGAACCGGGCCAGCGGACACGCTACGAATACCTGCTCACCGAGATGGGCAACGACCTTTTACCCGTCGTGCTGGGGTTGATGCAGTGGGGCGACAAGTACCTGCAGGACGGTGGCGGTCCGCTGCAGATTTTCAGCGAAGACGGAGCTCCGGCGCACGTGGCCGTCCTCGCCGACGGACACGACCGACGAGCTGACGAACTTGCCGTCAGAGCCAAAATCTCATGAGGTAGTTGCCGTACTGAGCGAAGATCTCGGGAACGCCGGACAGTCCGAACACCCAGTAGATGGCATCGAAGAAGACGGCGTTGACCTGCGGAACGAACAAGAATGCCACCAGGATCAGAATTCCGTAACCCTTGAAATTGGCCAGGGCGCGCCGGGTGTCGTTCGACAGGTACGGCTCTATCGCGGCATATCCGTCGAGTCCAGGGACGGGCAGCAAATTCAGGATCGTCGCCATTACCTGTAGAAATGCCAGGAAACTCAGGCCCCACCAGAATGCAGAGTGGTCGCCCTCCATGCCGAAGAGCCGAATGACGATCAAGAGGATCACCGCGACGACGGCATTGGCTGCGGGCCCGGCCAGCGAGATTCGCGTTTGCACCTTGGGCGGGAACATTCCCGTCCGCAGATAGACAGCGCCGCCGGGAAGACCGATGCCGCCGATGGCGATGAAGAAGATCGGCAGCACCACCGACAACAGAGGGTGGCTGTATTTCAGCGGATTCAGCGTCAGGTAGCCGCGCAGTTCCACCTCGCGATCACCGGCCCGGTACGCGGTGGCGGCATGGCCGAATTCGTGCAGACACACCGTCACGATCCAGCCGGCGAGAACGAGAACGAACACTCCGATGCGAGCGGAAGTGGACGCTGGGGATTGCGCGGTCCAGGCGAGTACGCCACCGGCGATGGTGATTGCGACGACGGCCAGGAAAACCGGGCTCGGCCTGACGCGGCGGCGTCGGAGCGGGATGCTCACCTGACCAACAACCACTCCCGGTCGTGGCGGTAGAACGTCGACCGCTTGACCTCTCGCTCGCCCGGTACTCCGTCACGGGTGAGGTTGGCGGCGATCGCGCCGAGCTGCATCGCCCGTCCGGAGACCCATCGACGACCGAAAAGCTTGCGGCGCCCGGTGACTCGCGCTTTCAGCCCAGGCATCTCGGCCGTCGGGATCACTTCGACTCCCGAAACCGCACCGGAGAACAGTTGGGTGTCGTCGACATAGGCCTCGCCCTCGAGGTCCGAACCGGCGGGGCCGTTGAAGACAGCGCGACCCACGACGGCTTTGCCTGCATCGTCGCGGATGAGCGGAACTGGGCCGGCGCTTCCGGTCATCGCGACCTTCGCTGCGCGAGAACCGGTTGCGAGACGGTAGATGTGCCCGGCCGTCGTAGCGGCTTCCGGCACGAACGCGATTTCGAAGTGAAGCCGCTCGGTGCGCATGAGCCGGGTCAGGACCGCGGCGAGGGAGGCGTCATCGCCCAAGACGATGAGACGTGGATCTTGGGTCGTGCCGACGACTGAGAAGAGGGTGTCGCATTCGTCGTTCGTCGGTATGGGAGAGGCTGGGGTGAGGGGCACGTCCGTCAGCGAAATGGGCAACGGCGGGCTTCCGCAGTGCAGGACGAACGGTGTCACAGTGCTCCCCATATAGGCCGATCGCGAGGGGCGGCACCCCTTGCGCACGACATGCGCTTGTTGCAGACCACCGTAGCGCCATGACGGGTGCCACACCCCCTCGGCTAGACTGACCTCCCGGCCTGCCTTCTCACGGCAGCAACCTGCGTTGACGTCAATACACAGAAGAGACACCAGGAGAGCACATGCCGGCGATAGTCCTGATCGGCGCCCAATGGGGCGACGAGGGCAAAGGCAAAGCCACCGATCTGTTCGGAGAGCAACTGCAGTGGGTGGTCCGCTACCAAGGCGGAAACAACGCTGGCCACACGGTTGTACTCCCCAACGGTGACAAGTTCGCTCTTCACCTGATTCCGTCGGGCATCCTGACTCCCGGCGTGAAGAACATCATCGGCAATGGCGTCGTCGTCGATCCGGGTGTCCTGCTGACGGAGCTGGCAGGGCTCGAGGAGCGGAACGTCGACACCTCCGGGCTGCTGCTCAGTGCTGACGCGCACCTGATCATGCCGTACCACGTGGCCATCGACAAGGTCACCGAGCGCTTCCTCGGAGCCAAGAAGATCGGCACCACGGGCCGGGGCATCGGACCCTGCTACCAGGACAAATTCGCTCGTGTCGGCGTCCGCGCGGCGGACGTTCTCGACGAGAAGATCCTGACGCAGAAGGTCGAAGCGGCACTGGAGTTCAAGAACCAGGTGCTTTCGAAGATCTACAACCGTCGGGCGTTGGATCCGCAGCAGGTGGTCGACGAGGTCCTCGGCCAGGCGGAGAAGTTCAAGCACCGGATCGCCGATACGCGACTCGAGCTCAACCTCGCGCTGGAACGCGGCGAGACCGTCTTGCTCGAGGGCTCGCAGGGCACGTTGCTCGACGTCGACCACGGCACGTATCCCTACGTGACGTCGTCGAACCCCACCGCAGGCGGCGCAGCAGTCGGATCCGGAATCGGTCCGAACAAGATCACCACAGTCCTCGGCATCCTCAAGGCCTACACGACGCGTGTCGGCTCGGGCCCGTTCCCGACGGAGCTGTTCGACAACTTCGGCGAGTACCTCGCCAAGCAGGGCGGCGAGGTCGGTGTGACGACGGGACGCGCCAGGCGCACCGGATGGTTCGACGCTGTCATCGCGCGATACGCCACCCGCGTCAACGGCATCACCGACTACTTCCTGACCAAGCTCGACGTGCTCTCCAGTCTCGACACGGTCCCCATCTGCGTGGCCTACGACGTCGACGGTGTTCGTCACGACGAGATGCCGATGACTCAGACCGGCTTTCATCACGCCAAGCCGATCTACGAAGAGATGCCCGGTTGGTGGGAAGACATCTCCGGCGCTCGGAAGTTCGAGGATCTACCGCAGAACGCGCAGAACTACGTCCTGCGCCTCGAAGAACTCTCGGGCGCGTACATGTCCTGCATCGGCGTCGGGCCCGGACGTGACCAAACGATCGTGCGTCGGGACATTCTGAATCCCTGATTCTTCTTCCCTTCAAGCCCCGCACTTTTCGGAGTGCGGGGCTTTTTGGTGCGCCTTTTCCAACTCCAAGTTTGTATTCGAGCGCGTGTTTGCCTTTCCTTGAACAATGTCGCGTAATTTGCGTGACCAGTTCGCGCTCTGGGTGGATACTCGACGCCAAGTACCCGAGGAGGGCGTGCGATGTCCACTGAATACAACGGTCTCGACGTTTTCGGATTTCAGTTCGATCGCTTTGCTTACGAACATTCGTGGATCGGCCGACAGGTGGGCGAGTTCATGCTCGGCCCTGGAGGCGGCGGGATGCTCGAGTATCAGCACGCCACCGTTTTCGCTCTTCCCGAGGGTGGCGCTCACGAGGTTCACGGTCCCATCCTCGCGTGGTACCTAGCCCACGGAGGCCCGTACGGATCGCTGGGCTATCCGATCAGCGACGAGAAGCCGACGCCCACCGGTTTCGGGCGCTACAACCTGTTCGAACGAGGCGCCATTGGTTGGCTGCCTGGTACAGGTGCGTTCACGATCGGCGGCGCGCAGGAAGGTCGTGATGTCACGCCGGGCCCCGACGCTGAAGCAGTGTCGGCGGTAGAGGCTCCGAGCAGCGAATCTTTTCTGGTGTAGAAATCGGACGGTCGGTCTGGTTTCGCGCCGTTACACCGTCATCAAGAGTGTAACGCGGCACTGATCCGCTTTCAGTTCTTGTAATTCGGACCTTTCGATATCCGGCGGAATTCTTTTCTTTATAACGTTTCTAGATTCTTGCGATGATTGGTAACGCGCTCGGAATACGATTCGATAGTTGGTTCAGTCAGCGCACAAAGCGCCTGCCACCCAACCAAAAGAAATGAGTCGGGGCATGACCGATCAGGTTCAGAAGTCAAACAGGAAGCGCAAAGTCCGCGCATTGCTTGCCGGTGGTTTGGTGCTCGGCGTGGGTGCCGCAGTCACCTTGGCGGCGTGGACCGACAATGTCTGGGGTACTTCCGAGTTCAGTACGGGCGACACTGCTTGGAACCTCCAGGGAAACTTCACCGCAGACGGTGCCCCGTCTGGTTGGGACGAGTACGCGGAGCAGACCGACGCGGGAGACATGTTGTTCCCTTTCCCGGCTTTGCAACTCACGCCAGGAGACACGGTCTTCGCCCCTGTCGGGTTGAGGGTCGAGGAGGCAAATCAGTACGGCGCGGCAGTGCAACTACTGGGCGCAAGAACGTTGACGGGAACTACCCCGACAACCGGTTTGACCCCGCTTTTGACGTACTCGGTTTCGACGATCGCCAGCGCGAGTTCGTGCGCAGCGGGCGCCACGGTCACCGGCAATATCGTTCCAGCAGGGACTGCATTGACCGCTGGAACAGCACCAGCCGCGATCACCTTGCCTGATACGGGGGCCGCCGTTCAGTTGTGCTTCGCTGTGACCCTGCCGAGTACGGCGGGCTTGGACGCAGCGGGTCTTACGACCGGCGACCTGTATTGGCAGTTCGCAGGCACCTCCATCGACTAGATATCAGTGTCATCACATAGGTCACGGCAGCACCGTGCACTGGCGGCAGGGGGGATAGTCCTCGGTTTCGGGGCTGTTCTCGTTGCTGCCAGTTGGACGGACAGCGTCTTGGGCTTCTCTAGTTTTCAATCGGGCAGTCGGTTCGGAATCCAGTCGAGCGTTAACAACGGGGCGTCTTGGACTTCGAATCCGTCCACCGGTGCCACGAATGTGTTGAGCTTTTCGCCAGCGGTGACTGCGGTTGTGCCTGGGTCGGTGTCGTACGCCTCGATCCAACTGCGCAGCGAGGTCGGTTCATCGGCGGCAAACGTTTCTCTTTCCGGTGCCCAGTTGACCGGTGACGCAAATCTCGGGGGAGCGCTGGTCTATCGTGCTGTCCGGCTCCCTGCGGTCGGGACGAGCTGTGCCAGATCAGCATTCGACGGGTCACCTGCATGGGTGGCGGGTGCAGATGGCGCCGTACCCCTCACCACGGGATCCGCTGGCAACGTGATAAGCCTGCCCGCCGCTTCAACGACAACTGCCGGGCCCGCCACTGCTGTCTGCTTTGAGATCGGTTTGCCCGCATCCATTGCGAATTGGACCAATTCTGCTCTCCAGGGTAAGACCTCAAGGCCTGACTGGGCATTCAAAGGCACTTCCTAGAAAGATGGACATGACGCAAGCACGACACGGCTCACCGAGACGCAAGAGTTCGGTGTGGTCGATGCTCGGGGACTACGTACTGAACATTCTGGCCGTCGCAGGCGTGGTGTGCATCGGCCTTGTGATTGCGGCCTTCGCTTTCAACATCACCCTGATCATGTTTAAGACGGGGTCTATGTCACCGGCCATTCCTACGGGATCGCTGGCCGTGGTCAGGGAGGTCGCAGCCGACTCTGTCGATGTTGGAGATGTGGTCACGGTAGATCGGCCCGGCCAGCTGCCCGTCACCCATCGCGTGGTTTCGACAGACCCACTACCCGGTTCGACGACAACGTTCCTCGAGCTCAAAGGTGATGCCAACGCTGAAGCTGACGCAGGTTTGTACGAAGTCGTGAAGGTACGAAAAGTTCTGTGGTCGGTGCCGGGGCTTGCGCGCGTTATCGTCTATTTCTCAAATCCCGTTGTGATGGGCGGTATTACGATTGTGATGGCCGGACTGGTGGTAGCTGTATTTTGGCCGCGTCGCACGGACCGATCCGAGAATGACGAGTCTGACGCGGATACAGGCTTCGAGGTAGAGCCGCACTGATGGCGACCAAGAGGCAACGTTCCGTCTTCACCCTGGGAATCGTCGCAGTGCTGATGGCAGCCTTGCTCGGACGGTCGCAGGGATTTCTCGCCGAAACGGAAGCAGTCTGGACCGACCCGGAACATACATCTGCTTCAATCACGTCGGGGACGTGGACTACGGCCGGTTATGGGCTTGGTATTGGTGCGAAAGTAGTTTCTGCCGGCGGAATTCGCGTTCTCGGTGGCTCACCCCCTCCCTGGGTTGGTGCGTCCGGATCTCGTGACGCCTCAAGCGGGCCTACACCCGGGAGTCCCGGGCGAACCATTGGTAGTGGAACTGGACCGTACGATTCGATCAGCGGAATCGGCGTTAACAGACTCCGTATGGGCGGCAATTCTGATTTCACAGGAGCGGTTGGAGCAACCGGTTGTGGTTCGTACTCAGTGGGGGTCATCTCCCCCGTCTACTGTGGAGCCACCGCCGCAATAGCAACGGCATCGGCATCGGTCAGTTCGATGCACCTAGGCGGTTCCGTTCTTCAGCTGGTCGGTCCACTCATCACGACCTCGATAGTTTCGATTGCAGGCAGCGCGCAGGCGTTGTCGGCTGTCGTCACATGCGACTTGATTCTTGGCACATCAGCTATCACGCAGCAGCCCACGGCTGGAAGCCCGAGCATCGGCAACGGGACTATCTCCATTGGCGGCACAGCCGTTGCAATTCCCCCCTCCGGGAGCAAGACGATAGTCCCGAACGGGACGATCAGTCAGGCTGGCGTTGGATATCGCGACATCGTTTTGGATAGCACGCAATCCTCAGGCGGCGCCAACGGTTTTGCCAAACTGAAGCTAACCGGGAGTATCAGCCTGCTAGGGCTCAATCTTCTGCCCTTGTCCTTCGACGTCGACCTCGTGTCAGTGCAGTGTGGGCGGGGCACAGCGCCATCGGCGACCGCCGCCAGCGCACTCGCCCGAACCGCAGCTGCCCCGGAAGCTGCGCCATCGTCGGTCCCCCCCTCCTCATCCGAGACAACCACGCCCGACACTGCGACACCTAGCTCATCCGAAACGGCCACCGAGTCCCAAACGACTACGCCGAGTACTACACCAACTACGGCAGAAGAGGCTGCAGCACCGCCGCCCGAGGTGACGACAACGACCGAACCCCCGCCCGTCGAGGCTGCTGAACCACCCCCGGTCGAGACGGCCGAACCCCCACCGACCCCTACGACGACGACGCCACCACCCACGACAACCGAGCCACCGGACCCTGCGACGGTCTTCACTGGACCGGCCGAGGGGAACGTCGAGACCTTGACGTTCGCAGGTGATGTCGTCTGCACCGCACCCACGGGCGCGGATTACACCGGAACCGTCGAATTGACTTGTGACGACGGCAGCTCCGTCGCCGCCATCGGTTCCGCGTTGACCCCTGCAGGGGTGGCGGCGTCGACGGCCGGGGGAGTGTGGTCGCCGGTGCTGACGGCGGGAGGTACGGCAAGGCCAGTTCTAGCGGCCACCCGCGGTTGAGATAACTGCCCGATAGTTCGCCCCTACGGCTGGGCGGGCACGCTCAGAACAACGTCGGCTCCCCGAACCCCGCGACGCCCTCGATGGCCAGAATTCTCTGCTTCGTCGACGCCCCGCCGGGAGCGGAGAAGCCTCCTACCTCGCGGCCCGCGCCGACGACCCGGTGGCACGGGATGATGACCGGCACTGGATTGCGGCCGAGTGCACCTCCGACTGCCTGGGCCGCACCTGGAACTCCCAGCCGCGCGGCGACGGCGCCGTAGGTAAGCGTCGAACCCCTCGGGATCGAGCGGGTGAGGTCGTACACGGCTCGGTCGAAGTCGGAGACGTCGAGAATCACCGGTAACGCCGACAGGTCCGGCAACAAACCGTCGAACAACGCCGTGATGCCGTCGACTGCAGGACCGGACACCTCGTCGACAACGCCGGGAGCGTCCGAGAAGCCGGTCAAGTAGGCGACCAGAGATTCCTCTGCTTCCGGGAGGGCGACGGCGGTGATCCCGGCGGAGTTCCAGGCCACGCCGCATCGGCCGAGGGCGGTGTCGAACAGCGCGTAGGGCACAGCTCCAGTATGACCGCAACGTTCTAGTGGCATGGTTGGGTGCCATAGGGGGTACGTAACCCCTCCACTGGAGTATCAGTCCACTGAGTCCATGATTGGACTTGATCGAAAGGGCCAGTGAGCGAATACTGACGGTCATGGCTATCCGAGTCCTCAATGCAACGTCCGTGGCCCGCGATCTCGGACGTTGGCGGACCGACACGGAGGACGGAAGCGGGCGGCGTCGAACATCGAGACCCACCTACCGCGCCCTTGCCGACGGGGTCAGGCTTCTCATCCACGACGGTAGGATTCCGCTCGGCGTCGGGCTCCCCAGCGAGCGTGATCTGTCGGCGGCACTCGATCTCAGCCGCACCACGATCACCTCGTCGTACGCGGTTCTGCGTGAAGAGGGCTATCTGATCAGCAAGCAGGGCGCGAGAAGTACCGTTGCGCTGCCGGATATGGCTCGGCCGAACGGCCTTCTGGTGCAGTCGCGAAACTCCACTGGTCCGGTCATAGACATGAGTCACGCCGCGATGGCCGCACCGACGGAAGCGATGATGTCGGCGTACAGCTCTGCGCTGCAAGCACTTCCGACGTACTTGTCCAATCATGGAATGGAGCCGATTGGCTTGTCCGTGCTGCGGGAGTCGATTTCTCGTCGCTTCACCGAGCGCGGATTGCCGACGACTCCCGATCAAATCATGGTGACCTCGGGCGCGCAGCAGGCAGTCCGCTTGCTGCTCGGGACGTTGACCTCGCCGGGGGACAGAGTCCTGATCGACCACCCGACGTATCCCAATGCGCTCGAAGCGATTCGGCGAGTCGGGGCCAGGCCGGTGCCGGTTCCGATTCAGCCGGAGGGCGAACCGTGGGACCTCGACGGGATTCGAAGCGCAGCACGGCAAACTGCGTCGAAGGTCGCCTACATGATTCCCGACTTCCACAACCCCACCGGACGGTGCCTCGACGCCGACGGCCGAGCAGAACTGGCCAAGATCGCCAGGGACACCTCGATGACTCTGATTGTCGACGAGACCATGGTCGACCTGTGGCTGGATGCACCGCCTCCTCCGCCGGTCGCGTCGTTCGGCCGGGTGTCGGGAACGGACATCGTGACGATCGGGTCAGCGTCGAAATCGTATTGGGGCGGTCTGCGAATCGGCTGGATACGCGCCAACCCGTCGTTGATCAGTCGCCTGGCCGGCTCACGCGCGGCGCACGATCTCGGCACATCGATCATGGATCAGCTCGCGGCTGGATTCTTGCTGCAGGACGCCGACGCGATCCTCGAGACGCGGCGGGTCCAGCTTCGTGAACGCCGGAACGCTCTGGAAAGCGCACTGGCCGAACATCTTCCGGACTGGACCTACCGTCGGTCGACGGGTGGAATGTCGCTGTGGCTGCAAATTCCCGCCCCGGTGTCGAGTGCGCTTGCTGCCACCGTCCCGGCGTTCGGTGCGGTACTGGCCGCGGGACCTCGGTTCGGGGTGGAAGGCGCGTTCGAGCGGTTCATCCGTATGCCCTACACCCGCGAACCTGCCGAGTTGGCGGCCGCTGTCTCGGCGACCGCGGCCGCGTACCAGGCGTTGGCGCCGAACATCGACACCCAGCAACCGGCCCTGGTCTTTTGACCTATGTGAATAGAAATACACAGCCCCTATGTATTTCTATTCACGTGCGGCGAAGCCGCCTACTGCCAGACGGACTCGGCGTCGACTGCGGTCGCCGAGGGAGCCGTCGGGATGCCGTTGGGCGTGCGTGAGAACCGCGGTGCCGGGCGGTGCTGGGTGACCCCACCGACCTCGATGAGTGTCTCGCGTTCCTTGAGATGCCTTTGCTCGGGTGCTTCGGCGAAGGTGAGGATGGGGGATACGCACGCGTCGGCTCCGTCGAAGATGACGGCCCACTCGTCGCGCGTCTTGGTCTTGAACGTCGCGGTGAAGAGTTCGCGCATCTCGGGCCAGCGATCGCGTTCCCCTTGTCCTGGGGTGGTGGCGGGATCGAGTTCCAGTAGCCTCAGCAACTCGGCGAAGAACTGGGGTTCGAGTGCCCCGACGGCCATGTGCTTGCCGTCGGAGGTTTCGTAGGTGTCGTAGTAGGGCCATCCGGTGTCGAGCATGTTGACCCCGCGCTCGTCGGACCACGCACCGACGCCTCGCATACCCCAGATCATGTGGGACAGAGCCGCGGTGCCGTCGACCATGGCTGCGTCGACTACCTGGCCTTGCCCTGAGGTCTGGCGCTCGAACAGTGCCGCGAGAATTCCGAAGATCAGGAACATCGAACCGCCGCCGAAGTCGCCGACCATGTTCAGCGGAGGGACGGGCTTCTCGCCCTGTCTGCCGATGGCGTGTAGGACACCCGTGACGGAGATGTAGTTGATGTCGTGTCCGGCCGCAGAGGCCCATGGGCCCTCCTGGCCCCACCCGGTCATGCGGCCGTAGACGAGTCGAGGATTGCGCTCGAGGGCGACATCGGGGCCGAGGCCGAGGCGTTCGGTGACGCCGGGGCGGAACCCCTCGATGAGGACATCGGCGCGCTCGACGAGGCCTAGTACCTTCTCGACGTCGGCGGGGTCCTTCAGGTTGGCTTCGACGATAGTGCGGTTGCGCAGCTGTTGATCGTGCTCGGAGATCTGCCCGGCGCGCTGCACACGGACGACATCTGCACCTAGATCTGCCAGCAACAGCGCGGCATGGGGCCCGGGGCCGATCCCTGCCAGCTCGACTACCCGAAGTCCTGTAAGCGGTCCACCACTACTCGACACGTTTCCTCGTTCCGATCAGGCCGACAATGAGAATGAAGACTGTGAATCGAGGTTAACTTAAGCATGGACGTCCAAGCAGTCCGGGCCTATGGATAATGGGCGGGTGAGCTCAGGATACGAACAGCCAAGGATCGGTACGCCGTTGTCGCCGGGAGCTACGCGGGTGATGTTGCTCGGTGCTGGTGAACTGGGCAAAGAGGTGATCATCGCATTTCAACGGCTGGGCGTCGAGGTCATCGCGGTGGACCGCTACGAGAACGCACCTGGGCACCAGGTTGCCCATCATGCGTTCACCATCGACATGAGCGATCCCGAGCAACTGCTGGCGCTGATCGACGCTCAACAGCCCGATTTCGTCGTGCCCGAGATCGAAGCGATCGCCACCGACGCACTGGCCGAGGTCGAGAAACGCGGCCGCACCGTCGTCATCCCGACGGCGCGCGCAACGCAGCTGACGATGAACCGCGAGGGTATTCGCCGGCTCGCCGCGGAAGACCTGCGACTGCCGACGTCCCCGTATGCGTTCGCCGATTCGCTCGAAGACGTGCAAACC
Organism: Rhodococcus sp. P1Y; assembly: GCF_003641205.1. Lineage (NCBI taxonomy): Bacteria > Bacillati > Actinomycetota > Actinomycetes > Mycobacteriales > Nocardiaceae > Rhodococcus > Rhodococcus sp. P1Y. The sequence goes on along the minus strand of NZ_CP032762.1, from coordinate 5,682,335 downwards.
GCGCTCGCCTCGATCGGCTTCCCCGCGGTGATCAAGCCGGTGATGTCCTCGTCGGGCAAGGGGCAGTCCGTGGTCCGCGGACCCGAGGACGTCGCGCAGGCGTGGGAGTACGCCTTGAAGGGCGGCCGCGTCGACTTGGGTCGCGTCATTGTCGAGGGTTTCGTCGACTTCGACTACGAGATAACTCTTCTCACCATCAGGTCAGCTCAGGGAACCGACTTCTGCGAACCCATCGGGCACCTGCAGAAATCCGGTGACTACGTCGAAAGCTGGCAGCCGCAACCGATGTCGGAGGCCGCGCTTGCCGCAGCGAAGGACGTCGCGGACAAGATCACGACGTCTCTCGGCGGACGAGGTCTGTTCGGGGTCGAGTTGTTCGTCAAGGGCGACGACGTCTACTTCTCGGAGGTGAGCCCACGCCCGCACGACACTGGGCTGGTTACCCTTCGGACGCAGCGCTTCTCGGAGTTCGAACTCCATGCTCGCGCGATTCTCGGTCTGCCGGTCGACACGACCCTGATCTCGCCGGGTGCGTCCGCCGTGATCTATGGCGGCGTCGATGCAGAAGGAATCGCATTCGAGGGCGTCGCCGACGCGTTGGCCGTTCCCGAGACCGATCTCCGGCTGTTCGGTAAGCCCGAGAGTTTTGTTCGACGGCGCATGGGCGTCGCGGTCTCCACCGCAGGAGACATCGTCACCGCACGCGCGAGGGCGACGGACGCCGCGGGCAAGGTCCGTCCAGTCGCGTGAGTATCTGGGGCGAACTACTCGTCGGGCTGGCGATCGCGATCGGACTCGTCGGGATCGTCGTCCCGATTCTGCCCGGGACCATCCTCATCCTCGCGGCAATTGCCGTGTGGGCCTTCGTAACCGGCGGCACTGCGGCGTGGGTGACGTTCGGAATCGCAGCGCTTCTACTCGTCGCGAGCGGGGTCGTGAAATACACCTGGCCGGGCCGTCGTATGAAAGATGCAGGCATCCCGACGCGGTCGCTCGTCGTCGGCGGGCTGGTCGGTATCGTCGGATTTTTCGTCATCCCGATCGTCGGACTCTTCATCGGGTTCATCCTCGGTACGTACGTAGCCGAGCTACCGCGGCACAGGAGCGCAGCCGGCGCGTGGACATCCACCGTTCATGCCACCAAAGCGGCGGGTCTGTCCATCCTCGTCGAGCTGTTCGGAGCCCTCCTCGCGGCCGGTGTGTGGCTCGGAGCCGCAGTCTTCGTTTGACCCGAGCCCTACTTTGACCCGAGCCCTACTTGACCCGATACCAGGCCCGAGCGTTGGTGCCGAGGACGGCGGGTAGGTCCCCGCCGACGGCTTCGGCGACCAGGTCGATATCGGATTCGAGGAAGCGACGGGGCGCGCGAGTACCCGGCAGGTCGGTACCGAACATCAGCGCGGTCGGGTTGACGTGATGAATCTGTTTGATCGCGTCCGCGATGTCCATGTCGACCCGCCCGAATCCCGACGCTTTCACCCGGACGCCGCGATCGACGAGATCGAGCAGATAGGGCAGCCCGTGATGCGACATCCCCAGATGATCGATGCTGACCGCAGGGAGTTTGGACAGGATCGGTTCGAGCGAGAGCAGCATCGTTGCTTCGACGTACAACTCGGCGTGCCAGCCGACCAGGTCGTGAGCTTGTCTGGCCTGAGCGGTGAGCCCCTGTACATCAGTGGCGCCGCGTTTGAGGTTGAGACGGATCGCTCGGACACCTGCGTCGTCGAGCCTGAGAATCTCTTCGTCGGTCGTCTCGGGATCCAACTGCGCGACGCCGACCCAGCTCGGGCCGAGGGCCTCCAGCGCTGCAACCAGATAGGCCTGATCCGTTGTGTGAAACGAGGAACTGATGACGGCTCCGCCGGTGATTCCCAGACCGTCGGTGTCTCGCTCGTAGTCCTCGATCGTGTACGGCTCCGGTGGATAGCCCTGATTCTCGACCAGCGGGAACCGCGGATCGAGTATGTAGCGATGGGCGTCGAACACAGATGACAGCATGCCAGCTACACCGTTCGAGCTCCCCAGGACCCGCGGCGGTGTTTGAATCGAAACATGAAACCCGACGCCACAGTTGTCCTCGACGGTTACACCTTCTTCGAATGTCCGCGCTGGCACGACGATCGAATCTTCATATCGGACTTCTACAGTCAGCAGGTGTTGTCGGCCCGGGAGGACGGATCCGACGTTCGCGTCGAGGCCGAGGTGCCGCAGCAACCGTCGGGACTCGGTTGGCTGCCGGACGGGCGAATGCTGATCGTCTCGATGCGTGATCACACCATTCTGAGGCGTGAGGACGACGGGTCCCTCGTGGTCCACGCCGACTTGTCGTCGTACGTGAGCGCCAACCTCAACGACATGCTCGTCGACGCCCACGGCCGGGCGTACGTCGGCAACTTCGGCTTCGATCTGATGAACATGGCGACCCCGGATACGGCAGATCTTCTACGGGTCGATCCGGACGGGTCGGTGCAGGTCGTGGCCAAGGATCTCTATTTCCCGAACGGTATGGCGTTGACGCCCGACGGCGAACTATTGGTCGACGAGACCGTCGGCAACCGGATCAGTGTTTTTGCCGTGCACCCCGACGGTTCGCTGGGGGAGCGACGGGACTGGGCGAAGTTCGCGGAGGTGCCCGACATGGGCGATATGGCCACGGCGCTTGGGCAGCTGGTCGTGGCTTCGGATGGGTGCGCGATCGACACCGACGGTTCGTTGTGGGTCGCGGACGCTTTGGGCCAGCGCATCGTGCACGTAGCGCCGGGCAAGGGCATCGTCGATCAGCTCGAATTCGATACCGGCGTGTTCGCCTGCGGGCTCGGCGGTGCCGACGGCCGAACGTTGTATGTCTGTGCTGCGCCGGATTTCAACGAGCACCAGCGCAAGGTCGAAACGGCGGCGCAACTGCTGGCTGTGCGGGTGTAGGCGCTGCGCGCCCGTGAGTGGGTAGTTACGTCGGGCGGTAATTACCCACTCACGGGCGGCGAGCCGGCTAAGCCTTGTCGGGCTCGGAGGCCTTGAGCATGTCTTCGCGTTCGACGACCTTGACGCGTTCGCGGCCTTCTTCTTCGCCGAGGGAGCGTTCGTGGGCGTCGAGGCGGTACCAGCCGTCCCAGGTGGTGAAAGGGACCTGCTTGCCTTCGAGGAAGGAGGTCACCTCGTCGAGACCCGGCTCGGTGGCGCCGGTGAAGTTCGGTGCGTCCTCGAGCAGGTTGGCGACGGTTTCGTTGGCGTCGCCTTTGGTGTGACCGATGAGGCCGACGGGTCCGCGTTTGATCCAGCCGGTGACATAGGTGGCGGGGACGACGGTGGTCGACGACGGCGATTCGACGACTCTGCCTGCTTCGTTGGGGATGGTGCCGGCTTGTTCGTCGAAGGGGAGTTGGCTGATGTTCTGGGAGAGGTAGCCGACGGCGCGGTAGACGGCTTGGACGTCCCAGTCGTTGTATTTGCCGGTGCCTTTGACGTTTCCGGTGCCGTCGAGTTCGGTGCGCTCGGTGCGCAGGCCGGTGACCTTGCCGTTGTCGCCGAGGATTTCGGTGGGGGATTCGAAGAAGTGCAGGAACAGTTTGTGGGGGCGGGTGCCGACGTCGCGGATGGCCCAGTCCTGGAGGGTGTTGGCGACCATGTCGACCTGTTTGGAGTTGCGGCGTGCTTGTTCGGAGCCTTCGTCGTAGTCGATGTCTTCGGGGGCGACGATGACTTCGATGTTGGGGGAGTGGTCGAGTTCCCTCAATTCCAGTGGTGTGAATTTGGCTTGTGCGGGTCCGCGGCGTCCGAAGACGTGGACTTCGACGGCTTTGTTGGCTTTGAGGCCTTCGTAGACGTTGGCGGGGATTTCGGTGGGGAGTAGTTCGTCGCCGGTTTTGGCGAGGACGCGTGCGACGTCGAGGGCGACGTTGCCGACGCCGAGGACGGCGACTTTTTCGGCGTCGAGGGGCCAGGTGCGGGGGACGTCGGGGTGGCCGTCGTACCAGGAGACGAAGTCTGCGGCGCCGTAGCTGCCGTCGAGGTCGATGCCGGGGATGTTGAGTGCGCGGTCGGCGTTGGCGCCGGTGGAGAAGATGACGGCGTCGTAGAAGCGGCGTAGGTCGTCGAGGGTGATGTCGGTGCCGTAGTCGATGTTGCCGAGTAGGCGTACTTGTGGTTTGTCGAGGACTTTGTGGAGGGCGGTGATGATGCCTTTGATGCGGGGGTGGTCGGGTGCGACGCCGTAGCGGATGAGCCCGAACGGGGCTGGCATGCGCTCGAAGAGGTCGATGCTGACACCCGGGCCGCTGACATTGTGGTCGGACTTCATGAGTGCGTCGGCGGCGTAGATGCCTGCCGGTCCCGCGCCGACGATGGCAACGCGGAGAGGACGAGTCTGATCAGTCATGTGCAGCGAACTACCTTCGTCGAGGGCATGAGCGGACACCCCAGCATAAATTAAGTGTTACCTGATCTGGGCTGGTGGTCGTGCTTACAGGCTACTTCGCACCGTTCTCACACTCCAGACGGTGTCGACTTGAGCTAATTCCCTGTTTCAGGTAGGAATTGCATCATGCACACGACATTCCTGGTCCGGCGTATCGCCCTGGACTTCTGTCGTACGTGCACCAACGCATGTTGTCGGTGACCGTTCCCGATCTCAGGGCAAGAGTTCTCTCTTCACGCCTCATTCTGTCGGCCATTTCCCCACTTCATTTCTCGCGTGCGCACAAGCGTCGCCCTCTCCGCTGAATCCGCGATCGGCGTCGTCTGTGAAGTGCACCGAAGGAGCAATCATGACTACCGTTGAAACCAGGGTCTCACTCACGCTCGACAAGTTCGGCCCGCGGTTCGGTGCCGAGGTCATCGGCCTCGACGTCGCATCGGCGTCGGATGCCGAGGTGCGTGCCATCCGAGACGCTCTCGTCGAACACAAAGTTCTGGTGCTGCGTGGGCAATCGCTCGACGACGAAGGCCAGATCGACTTCGGCCGGCGGCTCGGCGAACTCACGGCGGGCCATCCCGTCCACGACAGCGGTCATGTTGCTGCCGAGGTCTATGCCCTCGACAGTCAGGACAACGGGTTCGCGGACGTCTGGCACACCGACGTCACGTTCATGCAGCGTCCGCCGATGGGGTCGATTCTGCGCCCTGTTGTTCTTCCGCCGCACGGGGGTGACACCAACTGGGCCGACAGTCAGCTGGCCTACGAATCACTCGCAGCCCCTGTGCGTCAGATGATCGACCAGCTCACCGCCGTGCACGACGGCAACCGCGAGTTCGGCTACTACCTCTCGCAAAAGCGCGGGGGCAAGGGCAATGTCTGGGACGGCAAAGAGGTGACCGCGCTGGTACCCGTCGAACATCCAGTGGTTCGGGTACATCCCGAAACGGGACGCAAGGGCATCTTCGTCAACCCCGGATTCACCTCGCACATCGCCGGCGTATCCGAAGCGGAGAGCCGCGGGATACTCGATTTCCTGTATGCGCACCTCACCAAGCCTGAGCATGTGGTTCGGCATCGCTGGCGTCTGGGGGATCTCGTGCTGTGGGACAACCGCAGCACCTCGCACTACGCCAACCGCGACTACGGCACCGAGCATCGCGTCATGCACCGCATCACGCTGCGCGGTGACATCCCGGTGGGACCCCAGCAGAAGTAAGTGAATGTCCTGCAGGGAAGATTCCAGGCATGGCGTCGTGGAGTGAACGTAGGCAAAAATGGGTCGACAGCCGTGAGGAAGCGCAGAACAACGCGTCCGCAGCGGCTGCCGCCGGCCGTTCCGATGCAACTGCGGGTGAGCGCCGACCACCGAACGCGTGGCCGTTCATTCTCGCCGCCGGGATAGTCGTCGTGTTGCTTGCAGGGATCTTTCTCGCTGCGAGATTTGCCCCCGCCGAGGACAATGTGACGCAAGCACAGTTGCTCACCGACAGCATCACCGAGTTCGTCGAAGCCCAGAACAACGGCGACGCCGAACAACTGCGTTCGACGACGTGCGACCAACAAGTAGGTCAGTTGATCACCGGCACCGACGAAGCCTACGAGCAGGCCCGCGCCGCCGACGTCGCCGAGAACGGCAAGTTGGTTGTCGACGGTGCCCCGACCGACTACGAGATCAACGGCGACCGCGGGATAGTGACAGTTCCGACAAAGCTCGAGAAGATCGGTACGACATCGATCGATCAGTGGAAGTTCGTCCGAGTCGACGACGAGTGGCTCGTCTGCAACGTGTGAAAGGCTGATCGACGTGACTTACGCAGGTGACATAACCCCGGAAGCGGCCTGGGAGCTGCTTCAAAACGATCCGCAGGCCGTCCTGGTCGACGTTCGCACACATGCAGAGTGGCAGTACGTCGGCGTGCCGGACACGTCCTCGATCGACCGCCCGACGCACCTCATCGAGTGGGTCAGCTACCCGAACGGCGCGCGCAACACGAACTTCGTCGATCAGCTCAAGGAAGCAGGCGTCGACGGAGAGCGGCCCGTGGTCTTCCTCTGCCGATCCGGCCAGCGGTCCATCGGGGCAGCCGAGGCGGCCACCGCGGCAGGGATCGGACCGTCGTACAACGTGCTCGACGGTTTCGAAGGCGCCACCGACGCCGACGGCCACCGCGGCACTGTCGGTTGGCGTGCGGTCGGATTGCCGTGGAGGCAGCAGTGAGCGAGAGAGTTCCAGGGCTGCCGAGAGGCGGAGGCTTCGACAAACCGCTCCCAGATGGCGTAGGCCAGGGCACTCTCGGAGTGCGAGGCGGGCTGATGCGATCGGGGTTCGACGAGAACGCCGAGGCGCTCTACCTGTCGTCCGGGTTCGTCTACGAGAGCGCTGGTGCGGCCGAGCAGGCGTTCACCGGCGAGATCGACCACTTCGTCTACTCGCGTTACGGCAACCCGACGGTCAAGATGTTCGAGGAGCGTTTGCGGCTGATCGAAGGTGCCGAGGCGTGTTTCGGTACGTCGAGCGGCATGTCGGCCGTGTTCACCGCGCTGGGTGCATTGTTGAAGGCCGGTGACCGATTGGTCGCCGCGCGTAGCCTTTTCGGATCCTGCTTCGTCGTCTGCAACGAGATTCTGCCCCGCTGGGGTGTCGAGACCGTGTTCGTCGACGGTGAAGACAACGCCCAGTGGGAAGAGGCCTTGTCGGTTCCGACGACCGCGGTGTTCTTCGAGACGCCGTCGAATCCCATGCAGTCGCTCGTCGACGTCGAGCGAGTGTCGGAACTGGCGCACGCTGCGGGCGCAACGGTGGTGTTGGACAACGTGTTTGCGACGCCGCTGCTACAGAACAGCCTTGAGCTCGGCGCAGACGTGGTGGTCTACTCCGGTACCAAGCACATCGACGGTCAGGGGCGAGTGCTCGGTGGCGCGATCCTCGGCTCGCGCGAGTACATCGACGGACCGGTTCAGACTCTGATGCGTCACACCGGACCCGCGCTGAGCCCGTTCAACGCGTGGACCCTGCTCAAGGGCCTCGAGACGATGCCGGTGCGCGTGCGACATTCGACGCAGTCGGCATTGGAGATCGCGCGATTCCTCGAAGGGCATCAGGCGGTGTCGTGGGTGAAGTACCCCTACCTCGAGTCGCACCCTCAGTACGAGCTCGCACAGAAGCAGATGAAGGGCGGCGGCACCGTCGTCACCTTCGAATTGGACGCACCCGAGGGCGAAGGTAAGAAGCGCGCCTTCGAGGTTCTCGACGCTCTACGTATCGTCGACATTTCCAACAATCTCGGTGACGCCAAGTCGCTCATCACCCATCCTGCCACCACGACGCACCGAGCCATGGGCCCGGAAGGCCGTGCGTCAGTAGGCCTTTCCGACGGTGTCGTGCGCATCTCCGTCGGACTGGAGGACACCGAGGATCTCATTGCCGATCTGAAGCAGGCGCTGGGAGGCGTCTAACCCAGATCGAAGGCCGAGAGCACCGTGCGAAACTTGGCGGTGGTCTCGGCCAGCTCGTCCTCGGGGTTGGACGCCTCGACGATGCCGCCACCGGCCGTGGCAAGCGCAGACAAACCGTCGGCTGCAAGTTCGAGGCCGCGGATGGCGACCATCCATTCGCCGTCGCCGGTGTCGTCGGACCAGCCGACCGCACCCGCATAGAAGCCGCGGGGCCCTTCGATGCGTGCGATCGCGTCCATTGCAGCCCTGCGTGGCACACCTGCAACCGCGGGTGTCGGGTGCAGAGCGACCGCCAGATCCAGTGCCGTGGTGGAGGTATCGCGCAGAATCCCGGTGATCGGCGTGCTCAGGTGCCATAGCTGTGGGGTGCTGCTGAGCTGAGGTTCGTCCGGTATCTGCACGTCGCTGCACAACGGCTCGAGGGCAGTTCGAATTTCGTCGACGACGAATCGGTGTTCGGCTTGCTCCTTGGCGCTCGCGGCGAGGCGTTCGGAGATGTCACGGTCCGTCGCCGGGTCTTCGCTTCGGGCGGCAGTGCCAGCGAACGGATGGCACGAGACCGTCCTTCCCTTCCGCCTGACGAGCAACTCCGGACTCGAACCGACGAGGAACTTGCCGGCAAAGTCGCCGCCCGCGGCAGACAGGTCGACGGCATACCCGTAGCCGAGCGGATCTCGGCGCACGAGTGCACCCAGAACTGCGAACGGATCGATCGGGGCGTCGGCATGAAGGCGGAGGGATCGAGCAAGCACCACCTTCTGCGCTGAGCCGTGACGGAGAGAATCGACGAGTGCCCGCACTCGGTCGACATGCACGTCGGACGAGGGAACGTGCTCGCCGATACGAACCTGGGGAAGCTGCTCTAGCCCGTCGGGCCGCCACGGACCAGTCGATGTGGTGAAGGTTCGAGGGTGGACGAGCGCGATCGGGTCGGCGACGTCGAACGGCAGCGCACCGACGATGGGAGTCCCGTCCCTGGCAGCGTCGGTGGCCTCTCGGATTGTGGAGAACACGCGCTCGACGCCTGTTGCTTCGACGTTGTAGCCCTCGCGCGAAAGTACGAAGCCTGCTCCCACCATCAGAAAGGCGACTGGGTGCGACCGACGAGGTCGGCGACGGAGTTGATCACCTTCGTCGGTCGGTACGGATAGTTCTCCACCGACGCAGTGGTCGAGATGCCGGTCAGGACCAGGATGGTTTGCAGGCCGGCTTCCAGTCCGGACAACACATCGGTGTCCATCCGGTCACCGATCATCAGCGTGCTCTCGGAATGCCCACCGATGGCGCGTAGCGCGGAGCGCATCATCAGAGCGTTCGGCTTTCCGACGTAGTACGGCTCCTTCCCCGTCGCCTTGGTGATCAGCGCTGCGACGGATCCGGTGGCAGGTAGTGAGCCTTCCCTCGACGGGCCGGTGGCGTCGGGGTTGGTTGCGATGAACCGTGCGCCCTTTTCGACGAGGCGGATCGCGGTGGTGATCGCCTCGAACGAGTAGGTGCGGGTCTCGCCGAGCACGACGTAGTCGGGACTGGAGTCGGTGAGGACGTAGCCGATGTCGTGCAGTGCCGTCGTGAGGCCGGATTCGCCGACCACGTACGCGCTGCCGCCCGGGCGCTGATTGCCCAGAAAGTTTGCTGTGGCCAGTGCCGATGTCCAGATGGACTTCTCCGGGATATTGAGCCCGGTGCGTTCGAGCCTCGCTCGGAGGTCGCGCGGCGTACGGATCGAGTTGTTCGTCAGCACGATGAAAGGAATTTCGTTCGACTGCAGCTCGGCGACGAACGCGTCGGCCCCGGGAATGAGGTGGTCCTCGTGGACGAGTACCCCGTCCATATCCATGAGGTAGGTCCATTGCTGCGGTTCGTCGAGTGAGCTCACGTCACCATTGTGCCCTCAGTCGTGCGCTTTTTCGGTCGTAGTGCCGCTAACTTGCTCTCTTCAGCGCAGTCCGACGTAGCGAGCGCTCGCGCGCGGTCATGCCGCCCCACACTCCGAACGGTTCGTTCGTCGCGAGCGCAAACTGTCGGCACTGCGAGATGACGGGGCATTGTTCGCACAGAACCTTTGCTTCGTCTTCGCGCTGACGTCGCGCGGTCCTGCCTTCGCCCGACGGAGAGAAGAACACGTCGGAGCTCTTGCCTCGGCATACCGCGTCGAGCTGCCACTGCCACGCTTCTGTCGATGGTGCCATGAGTCGATGATGACGGTCCAACAGACCGCTGAGAAGGTTTCGAATCATCGAGCGTCTAATGATGAGATGAATTTCAGGTTCGGTCACTTGGCTGTGCCCATCGGTGGCGTTCTTGTTGGGCTGACTCTGTTCGAACCGAGATCCGGAAACTTCGCTTACGTCGCGGGCGGCGATCGTCTCGACTCACTGCTGTTCAGCGACGTCACTGCCGTTGCTTTGGCAGGGGTCGTTGCCGTTCTTACGGCCTGTTTCGTTGCTCGCGCAGGACTTGCTGTCGGCTTGGTGGTAATCGGGGTTCTACTGATCTCGATTCCGATGCTCGCCCCCGCGATCCTCGGTCTGTACTTCAACGGACTGGGAGCCGGGCTGGTTCTCGGCGGGCTCCTTGTTCTGTGCCGCACAGGGCCACTCGCGTGGTTGCAGAGTGCGCTCGCAGTCGGTGTCCTGCTCGGGTCGATCGACATGGTCAGCACGATTCCTCGGCGGTACGCCGATTACTCGGCAGTAGGCGACGATCTCGGATCTACGACCGGTTGGCTGTTGCTGGCCGGTACGGGATGCCTGACGCTCTTCCTGTTCTTCTCGGACATACGAGCGGACGTCCTCGATCGCAGAGACCTCACGTTCGGGCTCGGTCTGCCCGTTGGAGCTCTGGCGGTCTACTGGCTGTACATACGTGCAGCCTCCGGCGAGTCCGATCCGGGATCAGTGTGGCCGGCCTCCGTCGCTTGGGCGGTCGTGACGGTGGCCGTTCTCCTGGGCTCCCTGTGGTTGTCGCGGGGATCTCGGACTGCAGGCCTGATCGCCGTAACCGCCCTTGCGGTGGCTGCCGTCGACGCACAACCCACATTCGTCACCGACGGACGGTGGACCTTTGTCGGTGTGGTCACGGCAGTCATCGGCGCAGTGGTCGGTCGGAGGTGGCCGGCACCGGTGGTCGGTATCGGCCTTCTCGCCGGCGTGGCTGCAGTGGGAACTGTCGACGGATCGCTGGCCGCCTTGATGTTTCCTGCCGTCGCGGCGTTCGCGCTCGCCTCCAGCGTGCCGACCACCGGTGCAGTTGCTGCGCCTGCGCTTCTAGCCCCTCTCCTTCTCGTCTTGCCCTTCACAGCCGATGTCGGCTGGACGGCGAACGGGAATCTCGACGGCTGGACCGCGATCGGACCGTCGCACGAAGAGCTGGTCATCGCCGATGTGGCGGGCATTGCGACAATCGCGCTGTGCGCGGTGGTGGCCTGGGTTCAGGTACGCCGGCGCACGGTGACACCAACGGACGGTGAAACCAACGGACGGTGAAACAGCGGGACCGTAAGTCAGAACGGCGGCGGGCGATAGCGTTCTCTCGCGGTTACGACTGCTCGGTGCTCGAGAAACCGCTCCCGGAGAAAGATTGCATCTTCTCGTTCCTGCGGATCCTTCAGTCGGGCGATGTCGCCGAGTGACGGTACGAAAGCTGCTCGGTCGGTGTTGATCAGGTCGTACCACTCGCTGTGCTCGCCAATGTTGGTCTCCCACCACGTTGGTTCGTACAGTTCGTCGGACGGTCCATTGGCGATGGGTTCTGCGGCTTCGGTTGGTGAGTCGTCGGTCGCAACGTCCATGTCCGTGAAGGTGTACGCACAGCCCGGGTCCACGGGTGAACCAGGGTTGGGTCGGGGCTTTCCGCTGTGTACGAAACTGTCTGCAATCATCACGGTGCCGTAGGTCGATGGGGTGACTCGGCGCAAGCCGGCACACGACGTCCAGAAGACGCCGTCTCCGCCCAATTTCGCAGCCGCCCACAGCTTCATGGTTTTCGACTGATGGTGAAAATTGCACAAAGGTTGCAAGTTCGACGCGATCGTCCATCCGCCGGCCAAAGGATCGTCGTGGTCGAACGGGACGATGTGGTCGATCTCGCACCGCGTTGCGGGCACACTGCAATTGGGAAAAGTGCAGGTGCAGTGCGTCGCACGGGTGAGCGCAACCAGTTCGGCCGAGGGTCTGTACGTCAACGCTCCCGCCGGTGGTTCGGCGAATCCGCCGTGGCCGTCGGGGTAGATGCCCTGAGTCAACGACGGATCTTCGGCCGCTGCGGCCAGGAAAGCCGCAATTGCCGCCGACAGCTGAACCTCTCGGCCTGCGATGCTGCCGCCACGGCCTGACCTCGCAGTGACGAGGCGGAGGGGAGGCGCCGGCCGAAGGGGTGGCGCCGGCGGAGGGGGAGACACCGTTCGGATCCGTGCTCTGGCGCCCGCCCGGGGTAGGAAGCGGTGCGGCAGCACGGGTTCGACCGCGCGCGATGATCCGGAATGCCCGCGGCCCGCCGGGGGATCCCGAGTTCGGACCCGTATCCCCGGGAGGCCGAGGCTGTGGCCCGTCGTCTCCAAAAGGCCCCGGCTCGGGTCCGGTGTTGCCTGGGGTTCCCGAATCACCACCGCAACCGCCACCGGTTTCGTCGTTACCGCTGCGATCGCAGCTAGCAGCTGTTTCAGCCGAAGGTTCTGGCTGGCGACTCGCGTCCTGCCCGCCGACCTGCGCTTTCGCGGCGTCAAGGAATTCGGTAAGCAGGATCTGCCACCGAGCGTCGCCTGCGATCAATCGGGCGGTCTCCGGATCCAGGACGGTTCCATCTCCGAGAGTTGCAGGCTCACTGGTCAACCCGAGCAACGATTCGGCACTGATCAGTATTTGCAAGAGGTGGGGCCGGCGCTTCGGAGTGAGGTCTACTGCGCCACGCACCGGGCAGTCCTCCTTGCCGCACAGACACGCGACGGCGTCCTCTCGATGGATCAGCGCGACCAAGGCATGTCCACGCAACTGCCTCTTGGTACGAGGGTCCCGTGAGCACACGGTTCCGGCGATCTCCTCCAACACCGAATCGCACTCGGCACCTTCGAGAGCCGTCATTTTTGCGAACAATGAGGCCATTCCATCGTTGCTCGCTTTGAGCTCGGCGCAACGCTCCTCTGACTCGGCGGCGATTCTGGCTGCGGTGGCCTCGTCTTTGTCATGATCGAACCAGTGGGCCCAGATTTTGTCTCGCAATACCTTCGTGCTGTAGCGGAGAGCGCTGGCAAGTATGTCCGCTTCGATGGCGCGCACGGTGTCGTCGCTGACTTTCGACAGCACAAGCGCGATAGTCCGAACGCGCGGATAGTCGAGGTCGCCGCCAGAGAAGGCTGTGCAAATCCCGGGCATTCTCCAGTGCAACTGCTTGCCAACGGTGATCATGTCGCGGACTACTGTTCGCGAAAGTGAGAGCGCAACAGCAGCTTCCGTCTCGACGGCACGATCGGCACGAGTGACATCCGCTTCACCTCCGCGATCGTGAATACCTGCTTCCGCAGCAAACCGGAATTCGCCGAGTTCGAACAGGTGCATAACCAATGCGGCGGCAGCTTTGTTTTCGGTCCGGCGATCATCGGTGAGCCCAGCGAGAAGTTCCGCAGCGACCGCGTCGTTATCGCGTCGGATCTGATCCTCGAAGCCCCCCGGCATCCCCATTGAAAGAACATTAGTCGAACAGGTGTTCGGACGCAACTCTTCTGAAATCCAGCGGTATGCAGGGCGCTGCTCTGAAGGGTTCGCAGATTGCAAGGTTTGAAATCACCCTGATCTCAAACCGATTGCCAAGCGGCACTGAGTAAACCAGTTGCGGCGACTTGACGGATCCACTATCGGCCGCTTACATTTCCCTCACCATCCAGAGCGACCGAGAGACCTTGGCTCTACGACGTCGCAGCAACCCCCTGCCTCACGGCAGGTGTGGGTGCTACCGCCAGGACCGATGGAGGACACATGAACTGTCGCACGTGGCGAGGTCTGTACGTCGACCTGTCTCGGGTCGGCACCCGCACTTGTACAGGGCACTTCCTGCTCTGAAGAGTCGGTACCCGCGCATCGATTCCTGCTGAACGGGGCTCTCGACGGCCGAAGCGTCGGCCGGTCGGAGGACCTGTTTCTCATCACGCATTTCCCTCGGAAGAAGGCTCGATCTCGTCATGCACACACACAGCCGGCGGTCCCGGTGACTCAGCTAGATTCTCGGCCCACGGCCGTAGACGAACACGTCGATGACGAACAGCTCGTCGTTGCCAGAAAGTGGCACCCGTGGCGCTGGGTGACCAGCATCGTGGTGCTGACACTCGTCGCACAGTTCGTGCACGGTCTTGCCACGAACCCAGGTTGGGACTGGGGGACCTTCGCAGAATACTTCGCTGCGCCGTCGATCCTCGCTGCTCTCTGGCTGACCATTCAGCTCACGTTCTGGGGCACTCTGATCGGATTCGTCATCGGCATAGCGCTGGCAATCGCCAGACTATCGAACAATCCGGTGTTGCAGACGATTTCGTGGTTCTACATCTGGGCGTTCCGGTCGATACCGCTTATCGTGCAGCTACTGTTCTGGTTCAACATTGCCTACCTGTATCAGACTCTGACCCTGGGAATTCCGTTCGGACCGGCCTTCTTCGAGTTCGACGTCAACAGCGTGATCAGTGGTTCCACAGCCGCGATCATCGGGTTGGCGCTGCATCAAGCGGCCTACTCGGCGGAGATCGTCCGTGCCGGCATCATTTCCGTCGACCAGGGTCAGTTGGAAGCTGCTGCAGCGCTTGGCATACCGAAGCATCGCGAGTTCTTCAAGATCATCCTGCCCCAGGCGATGCGCGGCATCCTGCCCAACGCGGCGAACGAAGTGATCAGCCTGTTCAAGGGCACGTCGATCGTGTCGGTCATGGCTATCGCCGAGCTGTTCTACCAGGTCCAGGTCGTGTATGGACGCAACGGTCGCGTGGTACCGCTGCTCATGGTCGCAACCGTCTGGTACATCGTGCTCACATCGATCCTGTCGGTCGTGCAGTTCTACGTCGAACGTCACTACGCCAAGGGCGCAGTCCGCAACATCCCGCTCACGCCGGTTCAGAAGGTCCGCAAGAAACTATCGGAAATCACCGCCCCGCCGCGCGGAGGAGGAACACGATGACGACGCTCGATGCATCGACGTCACCGTCGAAGACCAAGTATGCGGTCGAGGTTCGCGGGGTTCACAAGTCCTACGGCACGCTCGAAGTGCTCAAAGGCGTCGACCTCGTGGTTCGGCCGGGTGAAGTCACCGTCGTCATCGGACCGTCCGGATCGGGGAAGTCCACTCTGCTCCGTAGCCTCAATCACCTCGAGAAGGTGGACCAGGGGACAGTCCGCGTCGACAATGATCTCGTCGGATATCGGCGCAAGGGAAACAAGCTGCACGAGCTGGGCAACAAGGACATCCTTCGTCAACGCTCGCAGATCGGTTTCGTCTTCCAGAACTTCAATCTCTTCCCACATCTGACGGTGCTGGAGAACGTGATCGAAGCGCCGATCTCGGCCCAGAAGCGCAGGAAGTCCGACGTCGAGCCCGAGGCGCTCGCGCTTCTCGAGCGGGTCGGGTTGAAGGACAAAGCGCATGACTATCCCCGACGCCTGTCCGGTGGTCAGCAGCAGCGGGTCGCCATCGCTCGCGCACTTGCATTGCGACCCAAAGTTATTCTCTTCGACGAACCGACGTCGGCCCTTGACCCCGAATTGGTCGGCGAGGTCCTCGAAGTGATCAGAGGACTAGCCCGTGAGGGCGCAACCTTGGTGATCGTCACCCACGAGGTCGGATTCGCTCGCGAGATCGCCGACACCATCGTCTTCATGGACGCGGGTCAGGTGGTTGAACAGGGTTCGCCCGCAGAACTTCTCGACAATCCACAAGAGGAACGCACCAAGTCGTTCCTCGCACACGTCCTCTAGATCTACTTCACTTACACACACATCAAGGAACAGTCATGCCCAGATCCAACCGCCGCGTCGCGGTGCTAGTTTCGGCTCTTGCAGCAGTTGCCCTCACGGTGGGCGCCTGCAGTGAGCCAGAGGCCGAGAACACCGTCACCGCTTCCGACGGAATCACCTACGATCTCTCGCCCGAGCAGTCCGGCCGCATCCACGTCGACAAGGTCGACGAGATCGCCGCGAAGGTTCCGCAAGCAATTCGTGATCGCGGAACGTTGATCGGTACCGGTTCGACTGGTTCGACTCCGCCGCTCGGTTTCTACGCCACCGACGACAAGACTCCAGTTGGTTCGGAGATCGACATCGCCTGGTTGATCGCGGACACCCTCGGCCTGCAGTACGAGCGTCAGACTGCCGACTGGGCGCAGAACTTCGTCAAGATCGATTCCGGCGAGAACGACGTGTTCATTTCCAATGTCACTGTGACGGAGGAGCGTAAGGACAAGTACGACTTCGCGACCTATCGCCTCGACAACCTCGCATTCGAGGCAAAAAAGGACAGCGGCTGGACGATCGAAGGACGCAAGGACATCGTCGGCAAGAAGATCGGTGTCGGCTCGGGTACCAACCAGGAGCAGCTCCTCGTCGACTGGAACGAGGAGAACGCAGCCGAAGGCCTCGCTCCGGCCGAGATCGCCTACTACCAGAACACCTCGGACTACTACCTCGCCCTCGGCTCGGGACGTATCGACGCCTACTTCGGGCCGAACCCGTCGGCCGTCTACCACTCCTCTAGCACAGGTGAGAGCGAAGTCATCGGCACCTTCTCCGGCGCAGGCGACGCACTCCAAGGCGAGATCGCCGTGCTGACCAAGAAAGACAACGGGTTGATCGAGCCGATCCAGGAAGCCATCAACCACGTCATCGAAGACGGCAGCTACGCGAAGGTCCTCGAGAAGTGGGGCTTGCAGTCCGAGGCTGTCTCGGAGTCGGTCATCAATCCTCCCGGCCTGCCACGCAAGGCACCGTAATTTCTCGCAACACAGCTGAACAGGTAGAACAACTGACATGAACGTAGTAGTCGTCGGCGGCGGCGTCATCGGAGCCGCATCGGCGTGGAGTCTCACCAAGCGCGGCCACGATGTGACGTTGATCGAGCAGTTCGCGCCCGGACACAAGAACGGCGCCTCGCACGGAACATCTCGTATCTTCCGGCACGCTTACGCCGACGACTACTACGTCAGCCTTGCTGCCCGGGCCTACACGTTGTGGCGGGAGCTGGAAAACGACACGCAGTCAGAGCTTCTGACACTGACGGGTGCCGTCGACCATGGTTCACCCGACATCGTGAAGCCCCGGGTGAAGGCACTCACGAGGGCAGGTCTAGCCAGCGAAGTACTCGAACCACTCGACGCACAGAAGCGTTGGGCCGGTCTGGCATTCGACACAACAGTCCTCTATCACCCCGACGCCGGCCGCCTCCATGCCGACAGGAGCGTCGCGGCGTTCATCGAGGCTGCGCAGGCGCTCGGAGCGCGGGTCGAATACGGCAGTCCGGTACGCAGCATCTCGGCAACCGAGGTCTCGACGGACGCACGCACGTATTCCGCCGACCACATCGTCGTTGCAGCGGGGGCGTGGACGCACAAGGTCGTGTCCGCGCACGTCGATCTGCCGGTCCTCGTCACGACGCAGGAACAGCCCGCGCACTTCCTTCCGACGGTCGACGCCGACTGGCCGAGCTTCATTCATCACCCGGGCGCCGAGCTCCGGGGCGAAGGCATCTACGGCCTTGCGGGTGAGGAAGGCGTCAAGATCGGTGAGCATGGAACCGGACCCGTCGTCGACCCCGACACCCGCAACTTCACTCCCGAGTCCGACGGCATCGAGCGGCTGAAGACTTACGCACGTGCCTGGCTCCCCGGCGTCGATGCCGACTCAGCCAACCCGTTGACCTGCCTGTACACCACGACGCCGGACTCGAATTTCATCATCGACCGTCGGGACAACCTGACGATTGCCGGCGGATTTTCCGGGCACGGGTTCAAGTTTGCCCCAGCCGTGGGCGAGCTCGTCGCCGACCTCGTAGACGGCAGAATTCCCGAAACCGCGCTGTTTCGGCTGGGGTCCCGAACTATTTCCTAGCGATCGGGAATGGAATGGGATCGTGCTCGGTTCCTACAACTGAAAACACCATCCAGAGCGACTGAGAGACCTTGGCTCGACGACGTCGCAGCAACCATCACGCGGGCATCAAAGCTGCACGCGTGCGGGTGCTCCCGCCAGGACCGATGGAGGTAAAGAACGTATGAGCACGTCGTTCGACAGTCAAACCCTGCATTTCGTTGCTGTGCACCAAAACGACCCGCTGGCCGCCCCTCTGATGGAGGACTTGGCACGGGAGTATGCGAGTAGATACGGCAGAGCACTCGAGGAGCAATATCGTGACTTGACCACCTACCCGGCCGCCGAATTCGAACCACCGGGCGGCGCGCTGATAGTCGCGATGGCCGATGGCGTTCCCGTCGCAGGCGGCGCGTTTCGTCAATACGACAACACCACTGCCGAACTCAAGCGCATCTGGACTGCAGCGACGCACCGCAAACGCGGCTTCGGCACGCTCGTTGTTGCTGAACTCGAGCGAATCGCAGCCGAGCGCGGCTACCTGCGGATTTACTTGACCACGGGATGGCGGCAGCCCGAGGCGGTCGCGCTCTATCTCGCAGCCGGTTACACGGCGCTGTTCGATCCGAGCCTCCCCTCCGAGGAGATCGGCGTCCACCCGTTCGAAAAGTCCCTCGTCTGTGAGGGCGCTGCATGAAGTTCTTGCTGATGAGCCTCATCTCGCATCGCCCCGACCCGATCTCCCAGGAGAAGAAGAGTCCAGCCGAGCGACTGCGTGACGTCGTCGACACGGCGGTGCTCGCCGAAGAACTGGGTTTCGACGGTTTCGCAGTGGGTGAGCGTCACGAGGATCCGTTCATCTCGTCGTCACCGCCGGTAGTGCTGAGCAACATCGCAGCTCGCACCAGCACCATCGGCCTCTTCACGGCAGTGACGACATTGAGTCTGCTGGACCCGGTCCGTGCGTTCGAGGATTATTCGACCCTGGACAACCTGTCCGGCGGAAGGCTCGAACTGATTATCGGCAAAGGTAACGGTACTGCGCAGGCCGAGTTGTTCCATGTGACGGCCGAAGATCAATGGGATCGCAATCGCGAAGCGTACGAGCTCTTTCGGACGCTGTGGGCCAGCGAGAACGTTACGTGGAACGGGCAATTTCGCCCGTCGTTGACCAATGCGAAAGCCCTCCCGAGGCCGCTGCAGGATCGCATCAGGATCTGGCACGGCAGCGCGACCAGTCAGGAGTCCGTCGATCTTGCGGCGTACTACGGGGACCCGATTTTCTCCGCGAACGTCACCAATCCGATTCAGCCGTACGCCGAGCTGATCCGCCATTATCGCGAGCGGTGGGCGCACTACGGCCGTCGTCCCGAGGATGCGCTCGTCGGAGCCGGCACAGCAGGATTCCACGTGGCTCCGACTTCGCAGGAAGCTGTTGCCGCATACAGATTCACCTTCGAATCCAGGCTCGCTGCCCAGCGTCAGGCGGGCCTTCCCGTGGTGTTCGATTCCCTCGAAGACCTCGTCGAACGCAGCTCGGCCCTCATCGGCAGTCCAGAGCAAGTGATCGACAAGGTTGGTCGTTACCACGAGCAGTTCGGCCACGAAGTCATACACCTCAGCGCCGACGCCGACGGCGTGACTCCGTGCCAGCAGCGACGCAGCTTGGAACTCTTTCAGTCCGACGTCGCACCCGTTCTGCGCGAGCGGATTCGCAGTAGACCGCTCAGTGCCAACAAGTATTCGCCGAAAGAGGTTCTGGTATGAGCATTTTCGCCCTGGGTATCGAGTTGGACGGGGAGGGAGGGCATCCGGCCGCGTGGCGTCATGCGCACCACGCGCCGAGCGAATCGTTGACTGGAAGGGTCCTGCAGCACAAAGTCGCTGCAGCCGAGAATGCGGGTTTCACGTTCGCGACCTTCGACGACTCGATCGTCCCCGCCACCAGCGACATCACCGCTCGTGTCGACGCAATCAACCGAGCATCGTTCGTCGCCGCGACCACCTCGACCATCGGGCTGGTCCCGGTCGTCGGAACGACGTACGCCGAGCCGTTCCACATCTCGTCCCAGATTGCCACGCTCGACTACAGTTCGCGCGGACGAGGTGGTTGGATTCCGACGCGCGTGCACGACCCCGCTGTCGCACGTGCGTGGGGACGCCCGTTGATCAGCGAGCCCGCCGATCTCGATCGCGAGCAGCGTGATTCGATTACCGTCGCACGGGATCTGTGGGACTCGTGGGAAGACGACGCCGTGGTCCGCGACTACGCGTCCGGGCGGTTCCTCGATCGGGACAAGCTGCACTACGTCGACTTCCAGGGAGAAAGCTTCTCGGTCAAGGGTCCGGCGATCGTGCCTAGACCGCCGCAGGGTCAGCTCGTCGTGTTCGGGACGGAGGCCGATCGCGATCAGGTGGATGTCGTGCTCGCACAGAATGCCGACACCACACGCCAAGGACTGACGTTCCTCGAACTGGACGTCACACTGGATACGCCGAGCGCTTCGGCGTCGGAACGGCTGGAGTCGTTGAATTCGTACACTCGAGCACCGAGCAGCTCCCGGCGCGAATATACCGGTAGCGCAGCCGGTTTGGTCGACCTTCTCGCCGAGACAGCCGAGACGTTCGACGGTGTACGCCTGTTCCCGACGGTGATCGACGCCGATATCCGCGAACTTGCGCGCTACGTACTTCCGCCGCTGCTGAAGTCGGGCGTCGCACACCGGCCGGTCCCGGGTTCGACGTTCCGAAGCAACCTGGGTCTCACCCGCCCAGCAAATCGCTACGAGAGGGTCTGATATGACTTTGCACCGTCCAGACGCTCAGGTTCACTTCGGTGTGTTCTTCCAGGGCGTCAATCACACGACGATCTGGTCGGACCCGGCGAGCGGTTCGCAGATAGATTTCGAGACCTTCCGACGCATCATCGGAACCGCAGAACGAGGCCTGTTCGACGCCTTCTTCCTCGGCGAGGGGCTGCGCCTGCGTGAGCAGGAAGGCAAGATCCTCGACCTCGACATCGCGGGACGCCCCGACGCCATCGCTCAGCTGTCGGCGCTCGCCGGAATCACCTCGAACATAGGCCTTGTCGCCACCCAGAACACCACCTACAACGAGCCGGGCGACCTTGCCAGGCGCCTCGCGGGCCTTGACATCCTCTCCGACGGCAGAGCTGGTTGGAATGCCGTCACCACCGACAATGCGTGGACGGGCGAGAACTTCCGGCGTGGCGGCTTCCTCGATCACGAACTGCGCTACGAACGGGCAGATCAGTTCATCCGTACCGCTCGTGCGATCTGGGACGCGTGGGCGGACGACGCCATCGCGACCTCCCGCGACAGTGAATTCTGGGCAGAGAAGGATGCAGTGCAAAGAGTGTCGCTTTCGACTTCCCAATTCGACGTCGACCTCGACTCCACGCTGCCTCGGAGCCGTCAGGGCCACCCGGTGATCTTCCAAGCGGGGGATTCGCCGACGGGTCGGGATTTCGCCGCGGCCAACGCCGACGTCATCTTCTCACGTCACGGAACCGATTTCGACGAAGCGCTGACGTTCGCCAACGACATCCGGGCCCGTCTGCGTGCCGCGGGTCGTCCCGAGGACGACATCAAGATTCTTCCGGGTACGCAGATCGTGTTGGCGGAGAACGCCGCCGAGGTGGAGGAGAAGGAGCGGTGGGTCCGCGATGGCCAGTTCACCGGCCCCACTGCGCTCTCTCTCGTCGGACTTGTGTGGGGCAAGGATCTGTCGGACCGCGACCCCGATGGTCCATTGCCGTCGGAAGACCCAGTGGTTGCCCCGATCTCGTCGACTCGCGGTGCATTCCGCGACGGCAAGGATCCCGTAGAGATCGCCAAGGAATGGCGCGCGCTTGCCGAGGCCAAGAACCTGTCGCTACGCGAGGTCGCGATCGAGACGACAGTGCGTTCCGGGTTCGCCGGTACGCCAGGGCAGGTCGCCGATGAGCTCACCAAGTGGGTCCGTGAGGGCGCGACGGACGGCTTCAACATCTCGCCGTACATCGTTCCCGGCGGGCTCGACGAGATCGTCGATTGGTTGGTACCGGAGCTGCAGGAGCGTGGCGCGTACCGAACCGAGTACACCGAGACGACCCTGCGAGGACACCTCGGACTGCGCGAACCGTTGACGCGGAGAAAGACCGGTGAGACCGATAGCAGCGCTGCAGGCTGAGCTGGAGGAGACTCGCGCGGTCTCTCGCAAAGACGTCTTCGTCTGCGCAGCAGCTGGATTCACGACGCTACTGGACTCTGCCGTGCTCAGCATCGGCGTGCCTGCCATCAGGTCCTCGCTCGATGCAGGCACGTCGGAGGTCCAGTGGATCCTGGCGAGCTATTCGCTGACGTTCGGTCTCGCGCTCGTCCCGGCAGGCAGGTTGGGGGACGTGATCGGGCGTCGCCGACTCTTCTTGATCGGGTTGAGTCTGTTCTCGGTGATGGGCCTCATCGGTGCGTTCGCGGCGGAGCCCTGGATGATCGTCGCCGCGAGGCTCGGCCAGGGTATCGGGGCAGGAACCGTCAGCTCGCAGGTGCTCGGCATCATCACCGATCGTTACAGCGGTCGGGAACGCGCAAAAGCACTGGGTGCGTACAGTACTGCTGGCGGTCTCGCAGGGCTGTGCGGTCCGATCCTGGGCGGTGTGGTCCTCGGAGTCGCGGACCTGGACGTAGGGTGGCGTCTGCTGTTGCTGCTCAACGTGCCGTTCGCCCTCGTCACGCTCGCGGCTGCGGCTGCGTGGCTTCGCAAGGACTCGTCCAGACGATCGGGAGCGAGCATCGACGTGGTCGGGCTCATTGCGCTCGGCGTGGCAACACTGCTCCTCCTGTTCCCGATGGTGTCCTCGCTCGGTGCCACGTTGTCCGCGATTTCGGTGATCGGCAGTGCAGGCGTTCTCGTCGGATTCTGGTTCTGGGAGAAGCAGTTCGCCGCAGGAGGCGGAACTCCAGTTCTGCTTCCCGGCCTCGTTCAGTCGCGCGGCTACACGCTCGGGACGATGGTGGCGATGTTCTGGTTCGGCGCGATTCTGGCGCTGCAAGCAGTGCTCAGTCTGTACCTGATCGAAGGTCTGGGGTATCCCGCACTGCAGGCTGCTCTGATCATGGTCGGCAGCTCGATTCTGATGGCCGTCACGTCGGCCTTCGGCTGGCGCGTCGTCGTGAGGTTGGGCCGCACCGCGGTGATCGGAGCTGTCGTGCTCGAATTGTTCGTCGTGGCGGGATACGTATCGACCATCAACTTCCTCCCGCGCGAACTCACCGTGCCCGCGTTCGTCGTACTTGCCGTACTGTCCGGCCTTGCAAGCGGATTCGTCGACGCACCCAACCGTGGCATGACCCTCGAATACGCCCCAGCAGGGGCCAATGGCGTAGCAGCCGGTTTTCTGCAACTGTCCCAGCGATTGTCCGCGACGATCTCTCTCGCTGCAGTGTCGGGAATCTACCTCGGCGTCCTTGCTGCGAACGAGAACAACTACGGCCGTGCAGTCGCACTCGGTCTCGGCGTATGTGCGCTGATGCTGCTCGGTTCACTCACATGCGCCGTCATCGACGGTAGAAGGAGACGGAAATGACTTCTCACTCCCCAGGCTCCGCTCCTGCCATGACTGGACCGAAATTCTCGTGGTTCCTTCCCACCGGAGGTGACGACGAACGCCTCGGCGGGGCCTCACACGGCGTCGGGATCGGCGCTACCGACGAAGCCGTGGCGGACACAGGCCACCGCGAGGCGTCGCTCGAGTACTTGACGCAGATTGCCCAGACCGTCGACCGGCTCGGATTCCACGCTGCTCTGACGCCGACCGGCGGGCACTGTGAGGACGCATGGCTCGTCACCTCGGCGCTGATTGCAGCGACGAAGAACCTGAAGTTCCTCGTCGCGTTCCGGCCTGGCGCCGTCGCGCCCGTGCTGTCGGCGCAGATGGTCAGCACGTTCCAGCGGTTGTCCGGTGGGCGTGCGCTACTCAATGTTGTCGTCGGGGGCGACGACATCGAACAGCGCGCCTACGGCGACACCCTCGGTAAGGACGCGCGTTACCGTCGGGCACAGGAGTTTCTGGAGATCGCACGGGCTGTCGGTGACGGCAAGCCGGTTGCGGTCGACAGCGACTTCTACACGGTCGACCGCCCGAACGGCGGCGGCTTCGGTGGCCACCCACCGGTTCCATTGCCCGACGTCTACCTCGGCGGATCCTCGCCTGCCGCGATCGAGGTCGCTGCAGCTGAAGCCGACGTGTTCCTGACCTGGGGCGAGCCGCCCGCACAAGTGGCCGAGAAGATTTCGGTGGTCGAGAAGGCCGCAGCAAGGAAAGGCCGAACGATCAGGGGCGGAATTCGGTTGCACGTCATCACACGGGACACGTCCGACGAGGCCTGGGCAGTGGCAGACGATCTCATCTCCGATCTCGACGACGACCTCATCGCTCGCAGGCAGAAGGCGTTGCGCAGCATCGGTTCCGAAGGGCAGCGCCGCATGCTGGATCTGCACGGGGGAGACCGGGACAAGCTCGTTGTCTCGCCGAATTTGTGGGCCGGATTCGGGCTCGTACGCGGGGGTGCAGGAACCGCCCTCGTCGGAAGTCACGACGAGGTCGCCGACCGCATCCGCGAATACGTGGCTGCCGGCATCGACGAGTTCATTTTCTCCGGCTACCCCCACCGGGAAGAGGCCGAACACTTCGGCCGTGGCGTGTTGCCGCTCGTACGCACCGGTCATTCCCCTGTTACTACGTAGGAAACAACCCCAATTGGCGCCGCGGGCCCTCGTGCTCGTACACTCGACCACGCAACACCATCCAGAGCGACCGAGAGACCTGGCTCTACGACGTCGCAGCAACCCCCCGCGGGGCTAGTGAAACGCGGGTGAGGGTGCTACCGCCGGGACCGATGGAGGAACGATGAGCACCACCCCTCGCCGCCCAGCGTCTGTGCACGCCGTGGGTGAAGGTTTCGTGACGGCCTGGGGCCGCATTCATCTCGATCTGTGCCGATTGACCGGCTCGATCTGTCGCGGCTGACGCTTCTACAGCCAGATTTCTTTCTTTCTTCCCGTACCGCTCGAATCAGGTGTGCCGTAACGGTGTGCCCTATTCGGCGTCCTTCACAGATCCGGAGTGCCTCGGTGTCCTCTCGTTCCGTTTTCGCAGGCGTCAGCACACTCGCTGCCCTGAGCGTCGTTCTCACCGCGTGCGGCGGTGGTTCCACGTCGAGCAGTGCAGATGCGGGGGAGCCGACTGCGGGCGGCACCCTGCGATACGGGCTGTCCGGTGCCCCGTCCTGCTCGGATCCTGCACAATCGGCCACCAATCAGACCATCTACGTAGCTCGCCAGGTGGTGGATTCGCTCACCGACCAAGATCCGGACACAGGCGAAATCACCCCGTGGCTCGCCGACAGCTGGGAGGTCGCTCCGGACGCATCGTCCTTCACGTTCAAGCTCAAGGATGGCGTGACGTTCAGCGACGGGACGCCGGTCGACGCGGAAGCGGTCAAGGCGAACTTCGACTCGATCGTGAATGTGCTGACCACCGCGAAAGCACCACTCGGGGGCAGCTACCTCTTCGGGTACGAGGGCACGACCGTCGTCGATCCACTGACGGCCCGCATCGACTTCACCGGCCCGAACGCACAGTTCCTGCAGGCAAGTTCGACGACGCAGCTCGGCATCCAGTCGCCTGAGACGGTCGCCAAGCCGGCCGAAGACCGCTGCAGCGGAAACAACATCGGCAGCGGTCCGTTCACATATGCGGACTACCAGCAGGACCGCTCGGTCACCCTCGCCAAGCGGGCCGGATACGACTGGGGATCCGATGTGTTCGCCCACGATGGTGAGGCATACCTGGACACCATCGAATTCACCGTCGTGCCCGAATCAGGGGTCAGGACAGGAAGCCTGTCCTCGGGCCAGCTCGACGCCATTTCGGATGCACTTCCCCAGGATGCTCCACAGATCGAGGCGACCGGCGGACAGATCCTCACCACCTCGAACCCAGGTGTTCCGTTCGGGATTCAGCCGAATGTCACGCGCGGCGTACTCCAGGACCCCGAGGTGCGTAAGGCCCTGGTCCCTGCGATCAATCGCCAAGAACTCGTCGACACCGTCCTCGGTCCCGATTTCAGGACGGCGACCAGCACTCTTGCAAGCAAGACGCCGGGCTACACGGAACTGTCCGACGTCACGTACGACCCGGAGAAGGCCAAGTCGATTCTGGACGCAGCGGGTTGGGTTCCCGGCCCGGACGGCATCCGTGAGAAGGACGGTCAGAAGCTCTCGTTCAAGGTCATGTTCGCCGCTGTTTTCGCTGGCAACCAGGCGATTCTCGAACTGACGCAGCAGCAATTGCGCGACGTCGGCGTCGACCTTCAGCTCGAGCTGGTCTCGGTGCCGGAATCGACGGCGCGTCAGAACACCAAGGATTACGACGCGAACTATTACAACAGCACACGGGCCGACGGCGACATACTGCGGACCAGCTTCGCGATCGACGGTCGAAACCTGAACGCGCGCGGACCGATTCCTGATCTCGACGCATCGCTCACGAACGAACTCGCGACGACGGACACTGCCGAACGCAATGCGATCATCGCCGCCGCGCAGCAGCAGGTCCTCGACAACGGCCTCTGGATCCCGACGATCGAGCTCTCCCAAGCAATCGGAGCAGGCGCGAATGTCCAGGATCTGAAGTTCGAGGCCTCGGCGCGACTGCAGTTCTTCGACACCTGGCTGAGCGGACAGTAATCATGATTCGTTATCTCGCACTGCGCGTACTGCAGGCCGTAGCGGTCTTGTGGGCGGCGTTCACCATCTCGTTCATAGTGCTGTTCCTTCTTCCGTCCGACCCGGTCAGCATCGCTGCCGACGCGGCGGGTTCGGGAACGCCGGTGGACGCCGCCGCCATCGCGGAACTGCAGGCACGTTACGGACTCGATCAGCCCGTCTGGGTCCAGTACTGGAACTCTCTCAGCGGCGCAGTGCGCGGTGACTTCGGTTTCTCCATCGCCACTGGTCAGAAGGTCACGACGGCAATCTTCGACGCCCTGCCGAGCACACTGGCGTTGGCGACGACGGCTCTCGTGCTGGCCCTGCTCTTCGGCACTACCGTCGCGTTCTTCGCGACCTACACGAAGATCAACTGGCTTCGTACAGTCCTGTTCTCGATTCCACCGCTGGGTGTGGCGGTGCCGACCTTCTGGGTCGGACTGCTTCTACTGCAGGTGTTCTCGTTCCAGCTGCGGATCTTCCCTGCATTCGGTGACCAGGGCGTGTCCTCGCTGGTCCTGCCGGCCATCACGTTGGCGCTGCCGACCGGCGCGGTCATCGCGCAGGTTCTCGCCACCTCGATGACCACCACGTGGAAGCAACCGTTCGTCGAATCGGCTCGTGCGAAGGGTGTCTCACGCCTTCGCGTGCAGACCAAGCACGTCGCGCGGTTGTCGTCGATCCCGGCATTCACCATCGCGGGCGTACTCGTCGGCAACTTGCTGGCGGGCTCGGTCGTCGTCGAGACGGTGTTCTCTCGAGCAGGTGTCGGAAGGCTCACCCAGACGTCGGTGCTCGCTCAGGACATCCCGGTGGTCCAGGGCATCGTGGTCCTGACGTCGTTGGTGTTCGTCGTGGTCAATCTCGCGGTCGATCTGTTCTATCCGCTGATCGATCCGCGCATCGTCTCCGAGTACGCGTCGAGCGCACCGGTGAAGGAGAAAGCCCATGTCTGACATCCTGACTCGCGCGGAAACGTTCGACGCGACCGAACCTGTCGAGGCGAAGCCAGGTCCGAGCCGCCGGAAGCCTCGTGCGCGATCACTCGTGAAAAACTTGTGGTTGGCCATCTCGATCGTCGTCCTCGGTCTCGCGGTGGGCTTAGCGCTGTTCCCCGGGGTGTTCGCGAGCGGCGACCCCCTCAAAGGAGTCCCGGCGGACAAACTTCAGGGCCCGAGCGCTGCACACTGGTTCGGTACCGACAACATCGGCCGCGACCTGTACACACGCGTCGTGCACGGTGCCGGGTTGTCACTGACGGCAACGTTGGCCGCCGTTGCCATCGCGTTGATCGTCGGGTCACTGATCGGGCTGCTCGCCGGCGCAGTGGGCGGCATCGTGGATGCCGTCCTGATGCGCATCGTCGATGTGCTGCTGTCGATCCCGGCGCTTCTGCTTTCGCTAGCTTTGGTCACCGCACTCGGCTTCGGAACGCGCAATGTCGCCATCGCCGTCGGTGTCTCGCTCATCGCCAACTTCGCACGCGTGATGCGGTCCGAAGTTCTGCGCGTGAGGCGCTCGCTCTACGTCGAGGCCGCATACGCGTCGGGTGTTCGGTGGTACAACGTGTTCCGTCGCCATATCCTGCGCAACTCGTACGGTCCCGTCATCGCTCTCGCCGCAGTCGAATTCGGTATGGCCGTGCTCGCTGTCTCCGCGCTGAGCTTCCTCGGATTCGGAGCGGTTCCACCGACCCCCGAGTGGGGCTCGTTGATCTCGGAGGGAAGGAACTTCCTCGCAACGGCGTGGTGGATGACGACTCTGCCCGGCCTGGTCATCGTCGCCGTCGTCCTGTCCGCGCACCGCGTCGGACATGCACTCGAAGGTGGAAAATCATGAGTCCGGTCCTCGAAGTCGAGAATCTCCAGGTCTCGTACGGTGACACGAACGCTGTGTCCGGCGTGTCGTTGACGGTCGCCAAGGGCGAGGTCGTCGCCGTGGTCGGCGAGTCCGGTTCGGGCAAGTCGACGACTGCGCACGCGATCATCGGGCTGCTCGCCGGCACCGGTCACGTCACCGGCGGAACGGTTCGATTCGATGGAGACCGCATCGACGACGCGTCCGAAAAGACCCTCGATCGCCTGCGCGGAGCGCACATCGGCCTCGTGCCTCAGGATCCGACGACGTCGCTGAACCCCGTCGTCAGGATCGGTGAGCAGGTCGCCGAGGTGCTCCGCGTACACGGGCTCGCCACCAAGCGGTCCGCCAAGGTCGAGGCCATCCGCATCCTCACCGAAGCCGGCATCGACAATCCGGAAGTACGTGCGCGTCAGTACCCGCAGGACCTGTCCGGTGGACAGCGTCAGCGCGTACTCATCGGCATCGCACTCGCCTGCAGGCCGGAGCTCGTCATCGCCGACGAGCCGACGAGTGCGCTCGACGTGACCGTCCAGCGCCGTATTCTCGACCACCTCGACGAACGCATCGCGAAAACTGGTGCTGCGGTGTTGCTCATCACGCACGATCTGGGTGTCGCCGCCGATCGCGCTGACCGACTGGTCGTGATGAGCAAGGGCCGGATCGTCGAAACTGGTCCGACGGCAGAGATTCTGGCCAACCCGAAGCACGAGTACACCAAGTCGCTGCTGGCTGCGGCCCCGAGCTTGGGAACGACCCTGCGGCCCGCGCGAACCGACACGCGCTCGATCCTGACTGTGACCGACGTATCGAAGACGTTCCGTATCGGGCGTGGGGTGAACTTGGACGCGGTGACATCGGCGTCGTTCACGGTCCACCGCGGCCGGACGGTCTCGCTCGTCGGCGAATCGGGTTCGGGAAAGTCGACGCTCGCTCGCATCACCATCGGACTGGAGACGCCGACCTCCGGTTCCGTCGACTTCGACGGAACTTCCGTTGCGTCCCTGAAGGGCTCGGAGTTACGGGCACTTCGGCGCCGAGTGCAGATCGTTTACCAGAACCCGTACGCGTCGCTCAACCCGAAACTACCTGTCGAGCAGATCATTCGAGAGCCCCTCGACGCGTTCAAGGTCGGTTCTTCGGCGGAACGCGGCAAGCGTGTCACCGAACTGCTCGACCAGGTTGCTCTCCCCGCCGACTACCTTCGCCGCCGGCCGTCGGAACTGTCCGGCGGACAACGTCAGCGGGTGGCGATCGCTCGCGCGCTGGCGCTGCGACCGGAATTGGTGGTTCTCGACGAACCGGTGTCCGCGCTCGACGTGTCGGTCCAGGCTCAGATCCTCGATCTTCTCGACGAACTGCAGACCGGACTCGATCTCAGCTACCTGTTCATCTCTCATGATCTTGCCGTCGTGCGCCAGATCAGCGACACCGTTGCCGTCATGCAGGCCGGTTCGATCGTCGAATACGGGCCGACTGCACAGATATTCGATTCACCACAGCGCGAGTACACACGAGAATTGCTTGTCGCGATTCCCGGTGGCTCGGTCGACAAGGAGGCAGTTCGTGCCTGAGGAGAAGTTCTTGATTGCCGTCGACTTCCAGGGTGCGGGTATTCACCCGCAGGCGTGGCGTCGCGCAGACTCCCGCGCGGAAGAACTGTTCACCGCGCAGTACTGGACCGATCACATCGAGCTGGCAGACCGAGCCGGGATCGACATCGCGTTCGTTCCCGATTCCTTCGCACTGCAGAGCGGCGACGGTTCCGAACGCGGCAGGCTCGACGCCGCATCGGTCGCTGCGCGGGTCGCTGCGGTGACCCGGTCCATCGGTCTCGTCCCTACCGTGACGGTCACCCACACCGAACCGTTCCACGTGTCCAAGCAGATTGCGAGCATCGACTTCGCGTCCAAGGGGCGGGCCGGATGGGAGGTCGCGGTGTCCAGAGGCACGACCCAGGCAGATCTGTTCGGCCGCAAAGCAGCACAGACCGATGACTCGCTGTGGCGTGAAGCAGACGACGCCGTCGAGGTGGTCACCGGACTGTGGGACAGCTGGGAGGATGACGCGGAGATCCGTGACACGTCCACCGGTAGGTTCATCGATCGAGACAAGCTGCACTACATCGACTTCGAAGGCGAGTTCTTCTCGGTCAAGGGCCCTTCGATCACACCGCGTTCGCCGCAGGGACAGCCGGTCGTGGTGGTGCGTGCCGACGATGCACACTCGACGGGCGTGGCTGTACATCGCGCAGACGTCGTCCGGATCGCCGCGTCAACCGTCGAGGACGCGGCAGTTCTCGCGGCTCGTGTCCGTCGCGCTGTCGTTGCCGTAGGGCGGGACCCGGCGAGCGTTCACGTCCTTCTGGATCTCGAAGTCCAGGTGTCCGATACCGCAGCAGCGGATGTGGACCAGCTGAACTCGTGGTCGCCCTACGTCCCCGAATCGGTGACCTTCCGAGGCGACGGTGCCGAACTGGTGTCGCTGCTGACCGAACTGCGTGAGTCCGGCGTCGTCGACGGGGTGACGCTGCGACCGTTGGCGTTGTCGCAGTCTCTGCAGAACATCGCGCAGTACGTCCTTCCGCATCTGCCGTGGAAGCCAGCTGAACGGGAAGGCCTGTTGAGGACTCGTCTCGGCCTCGCTCGTCCGGTCAATCGTTATGCAGTAGAGGGAGTATCGCAGTGACTTCTCGCAAGAAGCAGATTCACCTCGGCGCGCATTTTCCCGGCGTCAACAACACCACGGTGTGGGCCGATCCGGAATCGAAGAGCCAGATCGACTTCGATTCGTTCGTTCACCTCGCGGAGACCGCGGAACGTGGACTGTTCGACTTCTTCTTTCTCGCCGAAGGTCTCAGGCTCCGGGAGCACCGGGGTCGTATTCACGATCTCGACGTCGTCGGTCGACCGGACACTCTCACGGTTCTGAACGCGCTTGCGGCGGTGACCACGCACCTCGGCCTGGCGGGCACGATCAACACCACGTTCAACGAGCCGTTCGAGCTCGCCAGGCAGTTCGCGTCGCTCGACCATCTGTCCGCCGGGCGCGCGGCCTGGAACATGGTTACCTCCTCGGATGCGTTCACCGGTGAGAACTTCCGTCGTGGCGGATATCTGGACCGAGCCGATCGGTACGTGCGTGCTCGCGAAATCGTCGATGTCGCACGAGAACTGTGGGACAGCTGGGCGCCGGACGCACTCGTCGTCGATCGTGAGAACGGGGTGTTTGCACGCGCGGAATCCATTGCGCAGGTTCGACACACCGGACCGCAGTTCGACATCGATGCGGCGTTCACCGTTCCGCGCAGCCCACAGGGACACCCGGTGCTGCTTCAGGCAGGTGACTCGGACGAGGGCCGAGAGTTCGGGGCGGCGAAAGCAGACGCCATCTTCACGATCCACGGGACGCTGGAGGCCGGTCAGGCGTTCTACGCCGACGTGAAAGGAAGATTGGCGAAGTACGGGCGCGAGCGCAGCGATCTGAAGGTGCTGCCCGCCGCGACCTTCGTCCTCGGTGATACACCTGAGGACGCCGAAGAACGCGCCCACCACATTCGACTTCAGCAAGTCGGTCCGCAGACAGCGATTTCGTTCCTCGAACAGGTCTGGGGGCGTGATCTTTCCGAATACGATCCGGACGGGCCGCTTCCGAAGGAAGACCCGACCGACGATGTGAACATCACACGAGGGCGGGTCCGGCACGGAGATCCTGCTGCCGTGGCGCGGGAGTGGCGCGAACGTGCGGAGGCCGGCAACCTGAGTATTCGGGAGCTGATCATCGAGGTGA
The DNA here is from genome assembly GCF_003641205.1 of Rhodococcus sp. P1Y. Classification (NCBI taxonomy): domain Bacteria; kingdom Bacillati; phylum Actinomycetota; class Actinomycetes; order Mycobacteriales; family Nocardiaceae; genus Rhodococcus; species Rhodococcus sp. P1Y. Next base: position 5,649,992 of record NZ_CP032762.1, on the reverse strand, counting down.
CGACGCGGCAGCAGTTCGTCGGCACGCCGGCTCAGGTTGCCGACGAAATCGACAGCTACGTACAGAACGACGCGAGCGACGGGTTCATTCTCGTCCCGCACATCACCCCTGCAGGCTTGGACGAGTTCGTGGACAAGGTGATTCCCGAACTGCAGGATCGTGGCAGCTTCCGCACGGAGTACACCGGAACCACACTGCGCGATCATCTGGGCCTGAGCCACCCCCATGAGAGTCAGGCGTACGACGTCGAGCGAGAAGGAGTACGAGCATCATGACCACGACCCTGAACACTTTCGAGGCTTCCTGGAACGAGTGGCACGCCGAGCGTGAGAGCTACTACAGCGATCCGCTCGGCTGGGTGTCGCTGACGGGGCTGTATTGGTTGACCGAAGAGTTCGAGAACATCGGTGACCTTCCCGGCCGTTGGCGCGCCGACGAGGACTTCGTGTACATCGACGGTCTCGCGGTAGACAAGATCGAACCGATCGAGGGCGCGCCTGGAATCCTCGTCGAGGACGGCGACCGGCGTATCGAGGTCATCCGTCGTACCGGCTCGGTGGCATTGCGTGTCCACGATCCGAAGTCGCCCCACCTCGAGTCCTTCACGGGCATTCCCGCCTACACACCGGACGAGAAGTGGAGCGTGACAGGCACCTTCGCGCCGTACCCGGAGGCCAAGATCGTCACGACGGGTGCCGTCGTCGAGGGCCTGGAGCATCACCACACCGCGGTCGGTGTCATCGACTTCGAACTCGGCGGTGAGAAGCAGCAGTTCGTCGCTTTCGGCGGCAAAGAAGGTGGACTGCGTGTTTTGTTCACCGATGCGACAAGTGGGGTGACCACCTACCCGGCTGCGCGTACGCTCGTCGTCACCGATCCGGACGAGAACGGTTCGGTGTCCCTCGACTTCAACCGCGCGTCGAATCTTCCGTGCTCGTTCACCGACTACGCGACGTGCCCGGTGGCACCTGCGGAGAACAAGCTGACTGTGGCTGTAGAAGCCGGCGAGAAGGATCCCCGTCCGGCGTCGGCGTCATGAGCAGAGTGCCGTTGTCCGTTCTCGATCTCTCGCCGATCAGCGAGGGGTCGACCGCCGCACAGGCACTGCGCAACACTCTCGACCTCGCGCGTCAAGCCGAGGAATGGGGGTATGAGCGGTACTGGGTCGCCGAACACCATTTTGTCGCTGCCGCCAGTTCCTCGCCCGCGGTGTTGGTCGGATTGATCGCCGCTGCCACCAACAGGATTCGTGTCGGTTCGGCCGCGGTGCAGATCGGTCACCACACCGCGGCATCGGTCGTCGAGTCCTTCGGCATCGTCGACGCCGTCTATCCGGGTCGTATCGACCTCGGCATCGGGCGATCGGGCCAGCGCCGCGCAGAAGCTCTCGCGGGTAAGGATCGGCCGCAGCCCGAGCGGAAGGACAAGATCATCGAGGGAATCTTGTTCCCGAAGCCGTTCGAGACCGGCAAGTTGCTCCTGTCCGAACGACTTTTGGCGACGGGCGAGGTACTTGTCCAGCCGAAAGCCGAAGCGCCCGACTTCGACGAGCAGCTCGGCGACATCGTCGCGTTTCTCCGGGGTGAATTCACCACACCGTCGGGAGTCGCTTTGACTGCGACCCCCGGTAGTGGTGCCCAGGTGGAGCTGTGGCTTTTCGGTAGCAGCGGCGGCCAGAGTGCACAAGTAGCAGGCGCACGCGGTTTACCGTTCGTCGCGAACTATCACGTCAGTCCCGGTACGACGCTCGATGCCGTCGAGGCCTACCGGGCGTCATTCGTTCCGTCCGAGGTGTTGAAAGAACCGTACGTCGTGGTGTCCGCCGATGCGTTGGTGGCCGAATCCGACGAGGAAGCAACGTATCTCGCATCGTCCTTTGCACAGTGGGTCTACAGCATTCGCAGCGGGCACGGCGCAATTCCGTACCCGGATCCCAAGACGGTGGTCCCATTGACCGACGAGCAGTCGGTCCTCGTTCAAGATCGCATTTCGACGCGGTTCGTCGGCTCCGCCGCAACGGTCGCCGAGAAGTTGGACGGCTTGCAGCGTGCCACGGGCGCCGAGGAACTCGTCGTGACCAGTACGACGCACGATCACGCAGACAGGCTCCGGTCGTACGAACTCCTCGGAAAGGAATGGGGATTACCCCGACTGCGCGTATAGGAGGGATGGATTCGAATCGAGTGGGAGTTGAATACAGACATGACACGAGCAGCGGTAGCAACAGCGTTCGGCGGACCCGAGGTCGTACGGATAATCGACGAGGCGCTCGCAAAGCCTGCGGCAGGGCAGGTACTCGTCGAGGTGAAGGCCATCGGCGTCAACCCCATCGACTACAAGCTCTACAGCGGAGCGTTCGGGTCGGATCAGTCGACCCTGCCTCTCCATCTCGGAAGTGAAGCAAGTGGCGTCGTTGTCGCAGTCGGCAACATAACGACAGGTCCGGGCGGGCCGATCTCCGTCGGCGACGAGGTCATCGTCTCCGGAGCGAAAGGTGCGTACGCGGACAAGCTCCTCGTGCCGGCCGACGCCGTTCTACCCAAGCCTGCGTCTCTCTCATGGGAGGCCGCGGCAGGTCTTCTGGTCGTGGCGGGAACGTCGTACGACACGTTGGAGGTCACCGGCGTGAAGGCTGGTGAGACGGTGCTCGTGCACGGCGCAGCAGGAGGCGTCGGATCGATCGTCGTTCAGCAGGCCAAGGCCCGCGGCGCTCGCGTGATCGGTACTGCTCGCGCTGTCAACCACAATGTGCTCCGCGGGTACGGTGCGGAGCCCGTCGAGTACGGAGACGGATTGCTCGAACGTGTGAAGGAACTCGCGCCAGGTGGCGTCGACGTCGCCATCGACACGGTGGGCACCGACGAGGCAATCGACGTGTCCCTGGCTCTCGTCGACAAGGCGCGCCTCGTTACCATCGCAGCATTCGGTCGCGCGGCCGAGGAGGGGTTCCCGTCCGTCGGTGGCGGAAACCCGCAGAGTGCGGAGAGGCGGAAGAAGGCACGCCTCGATCTTGTCGCCGCCGCGGGCGACGGCGAGTTCGAAGTCACGATCGCCAAGACGTTCCCGCTGGAGGACACGGCCAAGGCGCATGAGGAACTGAAATCCGAGCACCCGCGCGGAAAGTTCATTCTGATTCCGTAGCGAACCGCGGCTTCGCCGCCCGTGCGCGAATAATTACCGCGGAACGTCATTACGCACTCACGACCTCTGACCTGGGCCGTGAGTGCGTAATGACATCGGAGGGTAACTACGCGAACACGGGCGGCGCAGCCGCATAACGATTCGCCGGCCTCGGGAGCCCGTAGTGCTCGCGCAAAGTAGTGCCGGCGTACTCGGAACGGAATAGCCCCCGCGCCCGCAGGATCGGCAGCACCTCGTCGACGAAGACCTCCAGTCCTGACGGCAATGCAGGCGGCATGATGTTGAACCCGTCGGCCGCTCCGCCGAGGAACCACGTTTCGATCGAATCGGCCACCTGCAGCGGCGTGCCCGTGAAGGTGTGGTGCCCACGACCGCCGCCCAGGCGTCCGATCAGTTCGCGGACAGTGAGGGATTCCCGACGCGCGAGGTCCACGATCAGCGTGTAGCGGCTCTTTGCCTCCTCGATGTGCTCCTCGGCGAGTAGGTCGGCAGGTAGTTGCTCGTCGAGAGCGAGCACCGACGGATCCACCTTGAGGGTCTTCGCGAGTTGCTGCAAGGCGTATTCGGGGACGATGAGGCGGTCGAGTTCTGCGTCGAGTTCTCGGGCCTCTGCTTCGGTGGAACCGATGACGGGCACGATTCCCGGCAGGATCTTGATGTGGTCCGGGTTTCGGCCGACCGCCGCGGTGCGCTGCTTCAGATCGGAATAGAACGCTCGCGCATCCTCGATGGTCTGCTGCGCAGTGAACACCGCTTCGGCGTATTTCGATGCGAGCACCTTTCCGTCCTCGGATGAACCCGCCTGCACCAGAAGTGGATATCCCTGAATGGGACGGGGAACGTTGAGCGGACCGCGGACGGTAAAGTACTCACCGCGATGATCGACCGTGCGGACCCGATCGTTGTCTCCCCAGACACCGGCATCCTTGTCGGCAAGGATAGCGTCGTCATCCCAACTGTCCCAGAGCTGTTGGGCAACGTCGACGAACTCGGCGGCACGTGCGTACCGGTCACCATGATTCGGCAGTGTGTCGAGGTTGAAGTTCTGTGCTGCATCGAGACCCGCGGTGGTGACGATGTTCCACCCCGCACGGCCACCGGAGATGTGGTCGAGAGAGGCGAAGGCACGCGCGAGGTTGTACGGCTCGTTGTAACTCGTCGTCGCAGTGGCGACGAGGCCGATGCGCTCGGTCACCGTCGAGACCGCCGTCAGGATTTGCAACGGCTCGAGATTGCCCGACGGTCGACGGCCGACGTCGGCAACCAGCTGGGGGCTGTCGGCGAAGAAGATCGAGTCGAACTTGCCGCGCTCGGCGATCTGCGCCAGGCGCTGGTAGTGCTTGATGTCGACGCTTGCTCGCGGGTCGGACTGTGGTAAACGCCAGGATGATTCGTGGTGGCCTGTGGTCATCAGAAACGCGTTGAAGTGCAAAGTCCTGGTCATGACGTCACTTTCTCGAATGCGCCCAACGCGGTAAGGAGATCTTCCCGTTGAGCGACGAACTTCGGATCACTGTGTGTGCGTGGCAGATCGAGTTCGACATGCTGATCGGAGACGATCCGTCCCTCGTCGAGGACTAGAACTCGGTCGGCGAGGAGCAGCGCCTCGTCGACATCGTGGGTGATGAACAGGACTGCGGGCGTGTGTTTAGCGCACAGATCACGTAGCAAGGCGTGCATGCGAATTCGAGTCAGCGCATCGAGAGCGCCGAACGGTTCGTCGGCGAGCAGGAGCTCGGGCTCACGTACGAGAGATCTGGCGAGCGCGACCCGCTGCTGCTCACCGCCGGACAGCTCCTTCGGCCACGCGCTCTCGCGACCGGCGAGACCCACCTCGGCCAATGCCGCTCGCCCACGTTCGGCGGCATCGCGCCCTCCAAGGCCGAGGGTCACATTGTCGAGCACCCGCGACCACGGCAGCAATCGTGAATCCTGGAACACCACCGACCTATTCGCCGGAACCTCGAGTTCCCCCGAACCGAGTACGTCGTAATCGAGTTCTGCCAGCGCACGTAGGAGCGTGCTCTTGCCGGATCCGCTGCGGCCCAGGAGCGCGACGAACTCACCGCGCGCAATGTCTAGGTCGATGGCGTCGAGAACGACCCGATCTCCGAACCCTCGAGTGAGCGAACTCGCGCGAACCACCCTGTCTACCCGCCCAGTTCCTACCCGCCCAGTGTCTGTCGCCATGACAGTGCCCTCCGTTCCACGCGCCTGACCACGATGTCGCCGACCAGTCCGAAGATGGCATAGACGACGAGTCCGACGACGATGATGTCGATCTGTCCGTAGGTTCTGGCCTGCGTCATCAGATATCCAATGCCGCTCGTTGCGTTGACCTGCTCGACGACGACTAGTGCTAGCCACGAAATCGTGACGGCCATGCGCATACCCGTGAAAAACCCGGGCAGCGCGCCGGGGAGCGCGATACGACGCACGAACTGCCACCGCGACAATCCGACGGTTTCGGCCAGTTCGACGTAGCGGTTGTCGACACCCCGCAGCTGCGCATGTGTATTGATGTACACGGGGATGAGCACACTGGTGGTGATGACAATTATCTTCATGGATTCACCGATGCCGAACCACACGATGAACAGCGGAATGAGCGCAAGCGTCGGGATTGCTCTCTTGATCTGGATCGGGCCGTCGACCAACGATTCGCCGAGCCGAGACAGGCCGGAGACGAGCGCTAGTGCCACGCCGATAACCACACCGAGCACGAGGGAGATCACCGCCCGCTGAAGTGATGTCGACAGGTTGCTTTGCAGTCGGCCGTCGTCGATGAGATCCAGAGCCGTCGTGAAGATCGTCGACGGCGCCGGAAGCGTCTGCGGGTCGAGAATCCCCGTGGCCGAGGACACGATCCAGAGCGCGATCAGGATGCCGGGACCGATCGCCAGACCGTAGGGGATCGCCTTGCCCGGACCCAGTCTGCGACGGGAGATGTTTCGGGGCTTCAGAACCGAAGGCGACGCAATGTTCCTGCGCTCTTGACGAGTAGGAGTGACGACGGCCATCAGCTTTCACCCCTGGTGAACGAAGCGCCGACTTCTTCGACGGTCCGGTTCGACACGTCGGCGAAGCGAAGGTCGAATCCGTTCGCGGCCTCCACCGACTTGGGGAGTTCGCCCGCCTCGTCGATGATGTCGATGGTGTCCTGCTGTCGTTGAACAAGATCTTCGTCGAGTTTCGGAAACGAGTACGGACCCAGCGAGTCGACGATGCGCTTGCCGTCCTCCGCCGTCAAACCCTGGCCTTCGACGTAGTATTTCTGCAGCCACTCGTCGGGATTGTTGTTGGTCCACTGAACCGCTCGAACGAAGCTGGCGATGTAGGCCTGCAGCGCAGCGGCTTTCGCCGGGTCTTGGATCGCTTCGGCGCGCGCATACAGGTACGACAGGCCAGTGGACGTTCCGCCGGACTCCGACGTGTCGATCAGTGTTGTTCCTGGGTTCTTCAGGAATCGCGTGAGGTTGGGTTCGCCCAGCGGCGCAACGTCGACCTGACCCGTTCTGATCGCGTCGGGGAACTCGCCGAGCTGCAACCTGACGAGCTCGACATCCTCGGTGTTCAGCTCGGATCTTGCCAGTGCGCGAAGGACGATAGCCTGCTGGGCGGTGCCTTCCGCGTACGCGATCTTCTTGCCCTTCAGGTCGGCAAGCGTCGTGATGTCACGATCCGCGGCTACCGCCAATCGGGTGTTGTCCGGATTCGATTGGGTGCCGAGAATGATCGGCACGTCCTGGCCTGCGATGAGTGCCTGGATCGGCGGTGTGTCACCGACCCGCGCCACGTCGGCTGCGCCTGCGCGAAAGGCCTCGAGGATGGCCGGTCCACCGACGAAATTTGCGAACTCGTACTCGAAGGGGAGCTTGTCGAGCTCTCCCGATGCTCTCAGGACGGACTGCTGGAACTCGGATTGGTCGGCGATGACCAGTTTCGTGCCCGCCGGAATCTCCGTAGGCAGCGGGGCATCCGACGCCAACGCGTTCGCGGGGGTGTCGTCGCTCGCGCAGCCGGCCAGTGCACCGACCGCCGTCATGAGCGCGGTGACGGCCACTGCGGCTGTACGGATCGATCTTCGGTGTGCTGATGAAGTACGGAATGTACGCATTCGCACAGCCAACCCCGGACCGGACGGGGCGACAACAGTTTACGTTTGCGTGAATCAAAGTTTGCCCAGGTGGGGTTTTATCCCCTGTGCGTGGGTAGTTACGTTCGGCGGTAACTACGCGCGCACAGGCAGCGGAGCTGCACTCGGCAGGAGTTCGATCGCCAGTGCATCGTTGTGCCGGAAGAATCCCGCGTTGGTTCGAGGTCGTGGAAATGCCGAAGACCAGTTGTGGCCCGCGACCCACGGGCCTACCGCGTACCGCCTGTCGTGAGTCGAACCGTCGGAGTGAAGAATTCGGGAACGTCCGTCGACCGAGATCTTGGCTGCGCTCTTTTCGTTCGCGCGCACCTCGACCATCTCGCCGCGCGCGTGCAACGTGCGTAGCAACGCGTCACCGCTCGACTGGATCGACGCCACCGGCAGACGGGCGTCGACGAGAGTCCGGGCGGTCACGATTTCGGAATGCGAGGCACTCTGCGCCGAGAACACGCCTGTAGTGGTGTCGGCGCTGAACGTGGTGTCGGGGCCGAGGAACCGGACGATGCCGCTGGCCGCGAGTGCGCGTAGTTGCTCCAACCGTTGCGGCGGGGGTCCGCTGGCGATGAAGCTGAAGAACGAATGCAACCATCCCTCGATGTCGACAGCCACCGATTCTGCCGGAATACGCCCGCGGCGCAATAGTTCTCCGGTTGTCATGTACACGGACAGCAACGCGCTGAACACTGCCGCGTCACTGCTGTAGTGGTGATCGGCGCGTCGTGCGAGATCTGCGGCGATGTAGCCGGATACTCGCGAGGTGGCGTCGTCGATCCCATCGTACGATTCGCCGGCGAGCGGCCGGTCGATGCGTTCGAGATCTATCCGATCGTCGTCCTTGGGGACAAAGTACTCGACCAACTCGGCCGACGCTGTGGAACCCCACTCCACTGCATCGAACTGGCTCTCGAAGTCGGCCCACGTTCCGTTGGTGCGTTCGGGGTGGGATGCGAACAGCTCGTAGAAGTGAGCTCCCGCAATCTCTTTCGCAGCGAGCGGCCAGATGTCGTGTCGAAAGTCGAGCCGGCCCTCGCCAGGGAACGAGTCGGCGGAGAAGTACTTGGGCAGGGGCGGCCTGGCAGCGGCGATGTCGTACCCGATCTTCGAGTGGTAGGGCACGCCGCGACGCGAACCCGCGTAGATGACGGGCTCGCGGCCCGAGGGCTGGTACGAAAGTTCGCCATCGACGGAGCGACTGAACCTGCCGCCGCGGCTTTCGGCAAGCAGCACCATCCAATCGATGAACGCCAGGCCCAGTCCCGCAACGAGAATCGGCTCGGATTCGGGCACCACGTCGGGGTCGAGGTCCGCTGTATAACCGGGGCCGACGTAGGTCAGGCCGTGCGACTCGGCGAAGGTCCTCAGATAGTTCTCCGCGGCCGAGGGCAGGGCATCGGGATGGCCTTGGGCGAGCAGGAGAACATCCGCCTCGACCGTTGAGCCGTCGTCGAGGGTCAGCGTCTGAACGTCGCCATCCTGAACATCTACGACGGTCCGACGGTGCACACGGACATCGGAGGAGGTCCCGGTCAGCGCCCGAGCGAATACCCATTCCAGATACCTGCTCTGCAGGGTTCGAGACGCAAAAGAAGCGGGTGTGAAGTCGATCAGTTCGTCGACGAGCTCGGGATCGTTGCGCAGCGACTCGATGTTGTCGTGCACCCACTCGGCCAGCGTCGGGCCCGGTACGACAGGGCCGTCGACGATGGTGGTCTCATCGGTGAACATCGTGACGTCCGCTGCGACCGAGTTCATCCACAGCAAGGACGGTTGGCTGCCCCTCCAGATTCGGCCCGCGCCCGCAGGGAACGGATCGAAGACGTCGACGCAGACGCGGCGGTCATCGTGGCGTGCGCCAAGGTGAGCGAGCAACCGTTCGAGCACGCCGGTACCGCGCGGGCCTGCACCGACGATGGCGATGCGGTGTGGTGCTGAACTTTTCATGCGTTCGTGCCTCTCCATCGACCCTGGCGGAAGCACCCGCACCTACTTGCGTCGGGGGTTGCTGCGGCGTCGACGAGCCAGGACTCTAGACCGCTCTGGATGGTTGACACGACCATAGCCATGCCGGTTCGCGAGCGCTAATCGCGGATGAGAGGTACAACGCAGAATCACGCTGATTCTATTTCTGTTGCCCTCGAACTTCGGTTCAAAGGCTCGGTTCAGGGCGCGTCGGCACCTGGCTGTGGTAATTGAGCTGGGGTAGTTGGACCAGGACAGATCCGGGTCGCCGTCCCTTTCGATCATGATGATTCGAATGGTGTCCATTGTCATTCGGCAGGTCTAGGTTCGCTCTATGCAATGGTTGATACGCATTCGACGACTCGGGTGGTTCGACGGCCTTTCCGGGTGCAATCTCGGCTGCGCGCGTGCGGCCGTGGACCTTTCCGTCCACGGCTGACAGCCGACAGGCAGTACGGCCGCGAGTCATTCAGCCTGATTGCAACGCCCTTTACTTGCAGGCTCGAGCGCCAGCGTCGAACCATAACAGGTGCTGGTCTTTCTCGGCGCGAACTTCTCGCCCCTGACCAACGGTCTGTCACCCCTTGCCGGCGGCCGGCGTGGTCAGCGATTGTTGTCGATGACGAACGTCGCCAGGGCCTTGGGGTTCACAGTGTCGACATAGATCCGTGATGCGGCATGGTAGCGGAGGTGAAAGGCCTCCGTTGCCCTCTCTCGGCCACCCAGTAGTTTCGAGTCGCGTTGTGTGCCCCTTTCGCGGGCGGTGTCGAAGTCCGTGTCGACGAATACCGTTGTATCCCAATGGGCGTCGAGGGGAGGACGCTGTAGGAAGGTTCCGTCGACCACCAGCACGGCATTCTTCGGAGCATGGCGAGGCTCGGTGTCGAGACGTCGATCGGACTGCAGGTCTATGACGCCTTCACAGTACGACCCGGATCCGCCCGGCCCGAGCGGAACGAGCACTCGGGAGATCAGCGAATCGAAATCGTATGCATCCCAGTAATATCCTTCGGCAGACATGCGCCCCTGCCGATGTCGGTGCGCGCGGGGGTGGTGGAAGCCGTCCATTGTGAGATGGATTGACTGACGGTCCAAGCGTCCCAACGCACGTGTGATTGCAGCGGCAACGGTCGACTTTCCCGACGCCGTGATGCCGTCCACCGCTACGCGGACCGGATGCCCCAGATCGGTACAGGCAAGCGTCTCCGCGATGTCCAACACTCGCGCGTCCTCGAATGTCATATACCCCCCCCAACAATAATCATGTGATGTCCCACAGCTGACTGTAGAAGTCGAGTTCGGCCTCGTCCAGCGCAAGGAGCAAAAGAAACCTTTGGTCGATGCACCGACAGGTCAGGCGTTGGCCCGCATCATTCTGATGGTCAGGAAGCCGTCGACACCTGGGAAGTCCTGGGCGACGCCGTCGGGAATAAAACCGTTGCGTCGGTAGAAGGCAACCGCGCGGTGGTTGTCCTGGGCGACCCAGAGTTCGGTCGGTTCCTCGGTGAGCACGGCATCCAGGAGTTGTTGTCCGATGCCGGTGCCGTGGTAGTCGTCGAGGACGTACAGCGCGAACAGCTTTCGACGGCCGTCTTCGACACCGCAGTGCGCCAAACCGACGACGGCCGAGTCCAGTTCGGCGATCGCAACTGCATGGTCAGTGCTGTGAAGTCGAAGTACCCTCTGCCAGTGGGCTGTTCGACGGTCGATGGACCCTGCGTCGAGGTACGCCTCCGGCACGGTTCCGCCGTAAGTCGACCTCCAGACGGCCGTATGCACCCGGGCGATCTCCGCGGCGTCGGTGAATTCCGGGGCACGGATGATCACGTCCTCGGACATCATCGCTCCACGATAGAACATCGGGTGAAGGCCAACCCATTGATTCCAGCGGCGACTACCTTTCCTGGACGACCCCGTCGACGAGGATCCGAGCACCGCGCTCCGCGTAGAAGGACAGGTGGTTCTCGATGCCGGACGCCGCGGACGTAGCTTGTGGATAGAACCAGGCGACGTCCTGCGGCCCGTCCTGCACCGACACGTACGACGCAGTTCCCTTGTACGGACATGCGGTCGTCGTGGCCGACTCGGTCAGCAGCGAGTTCTTCACGTCGATGCGCGGGACGTAGTACCGCGGCGGGAGCCCGGTTTCGAACAGGATCTTCGGCGCTCGTGTCTGGGCGACGAGAACATCCCCTATGTAGACCTCCACATGGCGTGAGGACGGCAGGACGTCGACGCGTACGTACGGGTCGCGAGGGTGTACGAACACCTGCTCGTCCTCCTCGAACCACGCGTCGACGCGGTCCCAGTAGAACGACACGTATTCGCTCAGGTCGAGAGCGTCGTCCAACGCGTCCGGATAGGTCCAGAGCGCGTCGACCGAGGTCTTTCCCCCGACGGTCAGGGTCCTGTACGTCGCTGTTCCCTTGCGAGGACAAACCGTCGTGGTGGCCGAGTCGTGAAGGAAGTCGCTTCGAACATCCGTCCGTGGGATGTAATAGGCAGGCAGGTGGTCCTTCTCGAACAGATAGACGGACTCGGTGGTGTCGGCCACGACCTCACCTCCGAAGAACGCCCTGATCCGGCGGTGGTTCGGTTCGATCGACACGGTGCCGTTGGCTGCGACCGTCTGTGTTGCCTGTGCATGGCTGAGTGCTCTGGACATTGACATACCTCCAGTCTCGACGCTACCTCGCCTCTGAGCCGGATCGGTTGTTCACTGCACCCCTGATCAGAATCATTGACGAGGTCCCGCCCTGGTGATGGACTTGATGGCATGCCATTCTTCGACGGCGCACGCGGACCGATCTACTACCGTCACTGGGCGGCCGAGGTCGGAAAGGTCAACGTGATCTTTCTGCACGGCTACGGTGAACATTCGGGCCTCTACCACCGGTTCGCCGACTCGCTGAGCGCCGATGGCATCGACGTATGGGCCTTGGATCAGATCGGTCACGGTCTGTCGACCGGCGACCGAGGTGATTTCGGATCTCTCGACGAATTACAGTCCGACGCAGCAACACTGACGTCGTTGGCAAGGTCCTACGCGCCCGATGTCCCGTCGCTCGTGATAGGGCATTCCCTTGGTTCGGTCGTCGCCGGTCTGGCTATGCTCGACAACCCCGACCGTTATGTCGGCGCCGTCCTCTCGGGTGCGCCGCTGTCGCCGCTGGACTGGTTGGATCCGGCCGCCCAACAGTTCGACCTCGACCCGAGCGAACTCTCGGACGATCCGTTCTATCTCGACGCGCTCGTCAACGATCCCCTCGCCTTCGTCAGCAGCGACTCCGGAGACGTGCTTGCGCGTGAGTTACCCCGTGCCTGGGCTCGATTCGACAGAGACCTCGATACGCTGAAAGTGCCGGTTCTCGCGGTACACGGTCAGCTCGATCGGATCTCGCCGATCGACGGCGTGCGGCGATGGGTCGGCCGTGCGCCCGGTCTCCAGATCAGAGAGATCGCAGGTGCGCGCCACGACGTGCTCAACGAGACCGGACACCGTCGTACTGCTGCTTTGATCGCAGATTTCGTACTCGAACGCGCCGACACCGCATCACCGGTCACCTACGAGGAGGAGTCGTCATGGCAAGGCTGACAGTCACCGATGAGCAGCGAGCCGCGCTCGCCGAAGCCGCATCTTTCCCGCTGTTCGACGCCATCGCCGGGCGTCGTTCGCGCAGGTTTCCTCTCGGTGGCTCGATTCCCGACGGCCCCTTGGCCTTCGAGAGTGCGCACCCCGCGACGCCGTTGACCGAGGTCGAGCGGGCCCTGCTGCTGTCGGTGGTCGGTGGCGTCACGGGGTGGCACTACGGCATCACGCGGCATGGCGGCTACGCGCCCAATTTCCCCAACTACTCGGGAAGTGCTGTGGGGCGGACATTTCCGTCTGCGGCAGGGTTCCACACGAGTCAGCTGTTCTTCACCGACGATTCGGGAACTTATCTGCTCCCGAGCCGGGACACTCCGCCGCCGGCAGGGGAGTTCGACCTGGAGGACTGGCTGAATCACACTGCAGATCAGTACGTTCGGTTGTCCGGCACGCGCCTCGAGATCCCGCGTGAAGAGCCCTACATGGAGGGTCACAACACCTGGATTGCCAACCATCCGGGCAGTCTGCTCGCGTTTCCTGTGGCCGATCTTGCCGAGCACCTGATCGCCAACCTGTCGTTCTTCGCGGCCAACGGGTACGTGATTTTCGACGACGTGCACGACAGGCCGATTCCAGGACTCGAAAAATTCTCCGGTCTGGCCCATTTCGACGATCCGGTGCCGCTGTCGTTCGTGGAGCAGTACACCCTGACCGAGGCCAGCGCCGAACTCGCGACGGCTACTCACAACGGAGTGCTGGCACTGCAGGCGTTGGGGCTCGGCGGATGGATGTTCGACGGACTCGACCGGTTGTCGGTTCTCGGTGGCTCCGGGGATCCCCGGGCGCCCGGCCTCGGTTTCCGCTCCGACAGCGATCCGCGGTGGCCGTTTCCCAACGCCACGGGACTGGACGGCTACTTCGACACGCTCTCCCCGCCGCACGTGCCAACCGTGGCCGACGGCGTTGCCAAGTACATCGAGCGCAAGTACGGGCCGGGTGGCCCGTTCCATCCCGACACGCCTGGGGCCTGGTCGGATACGCCGAAGGTGCGGTCCTCGGCGTTGCCCGCCGAGGCGGTTCAAGACCTGGTGACGGCGGAGGCGTCGTACATCTACGAGTCTTTCGGCAAGCTACCGGGCACGGTCCCGACGGTGCACGTACTGATGTATCTGCAGGCCCAGAACATCGACCTCGACTTCTACGACACGCACTTCGCTCCAGGTGCGTACTTACGTACCCACCTGGAGCATGCGCGACGACTACAGCAATCGACGGTGATCACTCGAGCTTGAAGCCGACCTTCACCGTCACCTGAAAGTGCGCGACGGCGCCGTTCTCGATGTGTCCGCGAGTTTCGACGACCTCGAACCAGTCGAGATTCTTCAGCGTCGTGTTGGCGCGTGCAATGGCCTTGCGCACTGCATCGTCCGAGCTCTCCGTCGAGGTTCCGACGATCTCGGTGACACGGTAGATGTTGTCGCTCATATCTCGTTGCTCCTTCATTTCGCGATCGGCTTCCAGCATCTGATATTTCACCGACTCGCCTGATTTCGAAACCGAATGGCGAGTTCTCGCAGGTCGACCACCCACGGGGGAAGAATCACGGTGATTCGAATGTGCGCCTGCGCCGCCCGTGCGCGCGTAATTACGTTCCGCTGTCATTACGCGCTCACGACGAGGTCACGGGTGGTGAGTGCGTAGTTACGTTCTGGTGTTATTACGCGCGCACGGGCGGCGAAGCCGCACAAGCTCGTACCGCCGACGTCACCGGATTTGACCATCGACACCACCGGTGCGAACATCGACGATCTGGTCCGGCAGGTTCTGGAGGTAGTGGAGACCCGATGACGATCGAGTACGACCATCCGCTCGACGACCCGATCAGGTCGTCGTTGCTCGGCGAACATGCAAAATTCGCGCGCAGCATCGGCCGGAGCTTTCGGTTCGACCCCGAGGTCGCGCCGTTCCTCGGCCACCCGCCGGTCATCGAGGACAGCGACTGGGCGGACATCGCGCAACTCTTCGGTCCGGGCGACATCGTCTCGCTGCGAGGCGTCGGGCATCGGTTGCCGGCGGGATGGGGCCTGGTCGACCAGTTCGGGCTCGTCCAACTCGTCGGAACTCACCTCGAGACCAGGCCGCTTGCGGGCGCACTTCGGCTCGGAGCAACCGACGTTCCGGAGATGCTCGATCTCGTCGCACGCACTCAGCCTGGACCGTTTCTGCCGCGCACCTTCGAGCTCGGAACCTACCTCGGTCTCAGGGACGAGGGTGCGCTCATTGCGATGGCGGGGGAGCGGATGCACCCGACGGGATGGACCGAGATCAGTGCCGTCTGTACAGATCCCGCGTATCGCGGGCGAGGCCTCGCGACCGATCTGGTGCGCGCAGTGGGTCACGGCATTCGCGAACGTGGAGAGAAGCCGTTCCTTCATGCGTCGGCGGCCAACGAGAACGCCATCCGGCTGTACCTTTCGATCGGCTTCGAGATCCGTCAGCGCTCGCAACTGACTCTCGTGCGCACGCCCGCCTAGCGCCCTGCACCGGCGTCGCAGAACACTCTGTAGGTGCTGACTGCATGATGGAGTCGTGACTTCCGATCCGTCTCGACCCGACGAACGCTTCACCCTGGCCAGCGAACGAACGTTCCTGGCGTGGATGCGCACCTCACTCGGTTTGCTCGCCGGTGGTATCGCCGTCGTGCACCTCGTACCGGACTTCAGCACCGGATGGGTCAGGACGACGCTTGGGCTCGTTCTGATCCTGATGGCGGCCTCCGCCGCGATGGTCGGGCTGCGTCGCTGGCTACAGGTGCGGCGGGCGTTGGAATCGGGAGCACCTATGCCCGAAGCGAAAGAGCTGTGGATCTTCGCAGTCGGGATCGGTGCGATCGCTGTCCTGGCTGCAGTGGTGACCGTGCTGGGTATCCAGTAGTCCGGTGCCTCCGCCGGGAGTGCACAATCGAGGTACCAGTGAGTTTCGACGAGGGAGTAGCGCGTGGCACAGGCTTTGAAACTTGGATACAAGGCGTCGGCAGAGCAGTTCGGGCCGCGGGAGCTCGTCGAACTGGGTGTTCTCGCGGAGCAGCACGGAATGGATTCGGCGACGGTCAGCGACCACTTCCAGCCGTGGCGTCACGAAGGCGGGCATGCTCCGTTCTCCCTCGCGTGGATGACAGCCGTCGGGGAGCGGACCGAAACGATCCAACTCGGCACATCGGTCCTGACGCCGACGTTCCGCTACAACCCGTCGGTGATCGCGCAGGCATTCGCGACGATGGGGTGCCTCTACCCCGGACGCATCATGCTCGGCGTGGGTACCGGTGAGGCCCTCAACGAGATCGCCACCGGCTACAAGGGCGAGTGGCCGGACTTCAAGGAGCGATTCGCGCGGCTCCGTGAATCGGTTCGGCTGATGCGTGAACTGTGGCTCGGTGACCGCGTCGACTTCGAAGGCGATTACTACACCACCAAGGGCGCATCGATCTACGACGTTCCCGACGGCGGCATCCCCGTCTACATCGCAGCAGGCGGACCCGTCGTCGCGCGGTACGCCGGGCGTGCGGGAGACGGCTTCATCTGCACCTCGGGCAAGGGCATGGAGCTCTACACCGACAAACTGCTACCTGCCGTCGAAGAGGGTGCGGGCAAGGCAGAACGTGACGCCGGCGAGATCGACAAGATGATCGAGATCAAGATCAGTTACGACACCGATCCCGACCTGGCTCTCGAGAACACTCGCTTCTGGGCGCCGCTGTCACTGACGCCGGAGCAGAAGCACTCCATCGAGGACCCAATCGAAATGGAGAAAGCTGCCGACGAACTGCCGATCGAGCAGGTCGCCAAGCGCTGGATCGTCGCCTCGGACCCCGACGAGGCCGTCGAAAAGGTCAAGCAGTACACCGACGCGGGCCTGAACCACCTCGTCTTCCACGCGCCCGGGCACGATCAGAAGCGGTTCCTCGAACTCTTCGAGCGCGATCTGGCTCCTCGGCTCCGCAAGTTGGGGTAGTTCGGCTGCATCCCGTATCGCTTGAATGGTCCATTCATACGTTCTGCTCGTATGAATGGAACCATTCAAGCGGTGGGTCCACCGCGCGACGTCCGCTTGAATGGCACGCCCTAGCTATCTGGTCGTATGAATGGACCATTCAAGCGATCACGGGTCTACTCCGCCGACAACGCAAACAACCGCATCTCCCGGTCGGTCCGGTTCTTGTACTCCCCGTACACCCGGATCATGGAGTTGAACGCGTCGTAGATGCGTGCCTTCTCGGGACCTTCGACGAGCGCGGCGGTCACTGAAATTTTCTTACCCCCGATGGCGACGGTGGCGTGCGGGTCCGCGAGGAGGTTGGACGTCCAGGCCGGGTGGTGCTGTTGGCCGAAGTTGCTGCCGACGACGAACAACTGCGCCCCCTCCCGGTAGTACAGCAGCGGCGACGTTCGTGGTTCGCCGGACTTGCGGCCGGTAGTGGTCAGCAAGACCACCGGCGCGGCGATGGGTCCGAGGATGGTGAATCTGCCGTTCGTGCGCTCCAGCAACCTGCGGTCGACACCCGCGAGATTTCGGATCACCCAGGACCCTGGCTTCGTCGCCGCGAACGCGATCGCCGGCTTTCGCATGATGCTGGTTTCGCTACCCCAGCGGACGTCTGGAAACGGTGATTCGGCCATGACCGATCTGACTCCCGCGGGTCACCTCGTGTCAACTGTGGACCCGCTACGCTGGCGGACATGGCCGAACCAGCGTCGAGCATCTACATCGCCTCCCCCGAGGGCGACACCGGTAAATCGACCATCGCCCTCGGCGTACTGCAGATGCTGTGCGCGTCGGCGGCTCGCGTCGGGGTGTTTCGTCCCATCGCAAGGTCGACGACGGAGACCGACTACATTCTCGAACTGCTCATCGACCACACGACGGCTGATCTGTCGTACGAACAGTCGCTCGGCGTCACGTACGAGGAGGTCCATTCGGATCCCGAAGCGGCGCTGAGCGAGATTGTCTCGAGGTTCCACGACGTCGCAGCTCAATGTGATGCCGTCGTCATCGTCGGCAGTGATTTCACCGACGTCGGTAGTCCGAGCGAGCTGAGCTTCAACGCGCGCGTCGCCGCCAACCTCGGCGCTCCCGTTCTACTCGCGCTTCGTGGATCGGAGAGGTCGACGGACGAGATCGTCCAGCTCGGCCAGCTGTGTCAGGCCGAACTTCGCCAGCACCACGCGCATCTCGCCGCCATCGTCGCGAATCGGTGCGACCCGGACAAGCTCGACGAGATCACCGCAGCGCTCGAACCACTCGGCGTTCCCGCGTGGAGCTTGCCCGAGATTCCGCTGCTGATCGCCCCGACCATGGCCGAACTGCTCGAGGCCGTGAACGGCGAGATGTACAGCGGTGACGCGGAACTGATGCAGCGCGAGGCACTTCGCGTCATGGTCGGCGGAATGACGGCTGAGCATATTCTCGAGCGCCTCACCGAAGGCGTCGTCGTCATCGCTCCCGCGGACCGGTCGGACGTACTTCTCGCCCTCGTCAATGCCCATGAGGCAGAGGGATTTCCGTCGCTCGCCGGCATCATCATGAATGGCGGCATCGAGCCGCACCCGGCCATCGCACGGCTCGTCGCCGGACTCGGTCCGCGGCTCCCGATCCTCACGACGGATCTCGGAACCTTCGACACCGCATCGGCCGCGGCAAAGGCCCGTGGGCGCGTTGCCGTAGGTTCCCAACGGAAGGTCGATACGGCGCTGAGCCTGATGGAACAACGCGTGGACGCCAAGACCCTGCTCAGCAGGCTCGAACTCGCCATCCCGTCCATCACGACGCCGCAGATGTTCGAATACCAGCTCATCCACCGTGCTCGGGCCAACCAGAAGCACATCGTGTTGCCCGAAGGCGGAGACGATCGCATCCTCAGGGCCGCAGGTCGCTTGCTTCAACGGCAGGTCGCGAAGCTGACGATCCTCGGCGAGGAGGGTCCGATCCGTAGGCGCGCGGCCGAGCTCGGCGTAGACCTCGGTGAAGCGCAGGTTCTCGACCCGAAGACGTCGGAGCATGCAGAAGACTTCGCCGCCGAGTACACCGAACTGCGCAAGCACAAGGGTATGCGCATCGAACGGGCCCGCGAGATCATGACCGACATCTCCTACTTCGGAACCATGATGGTCTACAAGGGGATTGCCGACGGTATGGTGTCTGGTGCTGCGCACACGACTGCGCACACGATCCGCCCGTCCTTCGAGATCATCAAAACGGCCGACGGTGTCGAGACTGTCTCCAGTATCTTCCTCATGTGCCTGTCCGATCGTGTTCTCGCCTACGGTGATTGCGCTATCGTGCCGGACCCCAGTGCCGAGCAGCTCGCCGATATCGCCATCTCGTCCGCTGTGACCTCCGAGCAGTTCGGGATCGAACCGAGAGTGGCAATGCTGTCCTACTCGACGGGTGACTCCGGCAGCGGGGCCGATGTCGACAAGGTCCGCGCCGCTACCAAGCTCGTTCGAGAACGCAACCCGGAGTTGTTGGTGGAAGGACCTATTCAGTACGACGCCGCCATCGAGCCATCGGTTGCCAAGTCGAAGCTTCCCGATTCCGAGGTG
Organism: Rhodococcus sp. P1Y; assembly: GCF_003641205.1. Classification (NCBI taxonomy): domain Bacteria; kingdom Bacillati; phylum Actinomycetota; class Actinomycetes; order Mycobacteriales; family Nocardiaceae; genus Rhodococcus; species Rhodococcus sp. P1Y. The sequence continues at coordinate 5,630,548 of NZ_CP032762.1, read as the reverse complement.
GCAGGGCGCGCGACAGTCTTCATCTTTCCCGACCTCAACACGGGCAACAACACCTACAAGGCAGTGCAGCGAAGCGCAGGCGCTGTTGCTGTCGGTCCGGTCTTGCAGGGCCTTCGCAAACCTGTGAACGACCTCTCCCGCGGCGCCTTGGTCGAGGACATCGTCAACACCGTTGCCATCACGGCGATTCAGGCACAGGGGCTGGGCGAATGAGTGTTCTCGTAGTCAATTCCGGCTCGTCGTCGGTCAAGTTCCAACTGGTGGAACCATCGAGCGGAGAGTCGCTCGCCTCGGGCCTCGTCGAGCAGATCGGTGAACCGGAAGGCCGGATCGTCCTCGAGTTTCGCGGTGAGGAGACAGAGAAGCGCCGGGAAATAGCCGACCACGGCGCGGGTCTGTCGGCGGCATTCGAGATGCTGCGCGACGCGGGCGTCGAACTCGGTTCCGAGGTCACCGCCGTCGGCCACCGCGTGGTGCACGGAGGTGAGGTCTTCTTTCGGCCGACGCTGATCGACGACGACGTTCTGAAGAAGATAGCGGACCTCAGTGAGCTTGCCCCGCTGCACAATCCGCCCAACGTGTTGGGAATCGAGGTGGCGCGTCACCAGCTTCCCGACGTCCCCCACGTCGCTGTGTTCGACACCGCGTTCTTCCACGGCCTGCCCGACGCAGCGAAGACGTACGCCATCGACCGCGACGTAGCGCAGGCTCACGGTATCCGGCGCTACGGCTTCCACGGAACCTCGCACGAATACGTCTCGCAGCAGGTCGCGCAGTTCTTCGGCCGCGCGGATCTGAATCAGATCGTCCTGCACCTCGGGAACGGGGCGTCGGCGTCGGCCATTCGAGCCGGCGACCCCATCGACACCTCGATGGGGCTCACGCCGCTCGAAGGTCTCGTCATGGGGACTCGAAGCGGAGACATCGATCCAGGTGTCGTCATGCACCTGCGTCGTAGTGCAGGCATGGACGTCGACGAGATCGACGAGTTGCTCAACCGCCGTTCCGGTCTGAAAGGGCTTGCCGGGGTCAACGACTTTCGCGTGCTCGGGCAGAGGATCGACGACGGTGACGCCGACGCGCAACTGGCGTACGACGTCTACATTCATCGCCTTCGGAAATACATCGGGGCGTACATGCTGGCCTTGGGCAGACTCGACGTCATCGCCTTCACGGCAGGCGTGGGGGAGAACTCGACAGGGGTGCGTGCTGACGCGCTGGCGAACCTGGAAGGCTTCGGGATCGAGATCGATGCCGACCGTAATGCCCTGCGCAGCAAAGATATACGGGCCATCTCGGCCGACTCGTCGACAGTGACGGTACTCGTCGTTCCCACCAACGAGGAGCTCGCGATAGCGCGGGCGGCGGAGACGGTCGCTCAGAACATCGACTGAGGCCTGATGGCGTTGGCGAGATCGACGAGCGTGTACCGGTGGGCTCGGTCGGTTGCGTTACGTGCCAGGGCGCGAAGTCCGATCTCGGTTCCGGTGCGTAGACCGTTCTCGGTGAACGGTGCGCCCAGGATGGGTTCGCGCTCGGCTTCGACTGCGTGCCCGGACCGTACCCAGTCCATTGCCATCGCCAGTACGAGCGTGCGCATCTGAAGAGCGCGTGGTTCGCGACGAGGCAGCATCGCCACTCTCCGGGCGGCCTCGCGGAAGTCGTCTTCTTCCAGGTCCGGTGCCGGGCGATCCATCAGTAGCGTCAGCACACTCGTCATACGTGCGACGGCATAGTGGCGGGAGCTGATCGGAACTTGGTCGAGGATGGCAACGGCGGCAGCCGGGTCGCTGCGGTACATCATCTGCCGAGCCAACCCGAACGCCGAACTGACCACTGCACGGTTGGTTCGCCACACCGACAGGTAGTACGACTCCGCGCATTCGCGCCACTTCTCGCGGTCGTCGGTGTCGAGCCGGTGGGTTCCCTCCATGATGAGCTCGGCGCTCGCGGCGAGAGCGATTTTCGGGGCCAGTTCGCCAGGCATGGCGTCGAGAACCTTCTCGAAATGCGCGGAGGCGTCGGAGTATTCGCCCTTCAGCAGGTCGAGTAGTCCGGAGTACCACTCGACTCGCCACGGATCGGGGCCGTCCGTGATCACCTGCTTCAGAACGGATTCCGCGGTTCCGGCATCCCCGAGGTCGATGTGCGCTTTCACTTCGGCCAACGTGATCTCCAGGCCGCCGGGGGAGCCGTCGGCAAACCGCTCGATTCCGTTGCGCCGCGCGTGCGCGAGGGAGTCCAAAGTCTGCTGAGGTTCGCTGTGTACGGCGGCTGCCAGCAGCGGTGCGCTCGGGTCGAGCGGATCCACCAACGGTACCGGCAGCGCCGACACGACTTCGCGAGCGCTGATTCGATCGCCGCGGATCTTGCCGTCGACGTACGTGTCGGTTCGCCCCACCGACTCCTCTGTGCCGAATGTGGTGCGCGGAGGGCTGAACGCTGTGGATAGGCCGGGGCGTTCGCTTCCGGTCTGCAGCGCGAGAATTTCGCGGAGCACACCCGTCGACTGACTTGCCAGCACCTCTGCGGAGGAAAATCGTTGCGCCGGATCTGGGTTGGTCGCCCGTTCGAGAAGCCGCTTGAACGACGGATACTTCTGCAGAATTTCGTGGTCCGCGGTCGACGGGATGCCGAGGTCGTACTTTCCCTTCGTCGACGGCATGTCGAGAGTGAGGACAGCCAGAGTTCGTCCCGCGGTGTAGATGTCCGACGCCACCGTCGGACCGGTCTCGACGATCTCGGGGGCCTGGTAACCCGCTGTGCCGTAGAGGTATCCGTAGTCCTCGATGCCGGCGACCGCTCCGAGGTCGATCAGTTTGATCTGGTCGTTTGTGACCATGATGTTCTCTGGCTTGAGATCGTTGTACACCAGTCCGATCGAGTGCAGATACGCCAGCGCGGGCAGCACTTCGAGGACGTAGGCGATAGCCTGCTCGACCGGCATGCGGGTGCCGTCGGGGCGCGCGGAGAGGATGTCACGTAGCGAGCGGCCACCGACGTACTCCATGACGATGAAACCGATCTTGGTGCCGTCGGTGCGCGGCTGCTCGACGAAGTTGTAGATCTTCACGACGCCCGGATGCGCTACCTCGGCCAGGAACTGACGCTCGGCGACGGCAACCGCGTGCGCTTCGTCGTCGCCGAAGTGCAACAGCCCCTTCAGAACCACCCAGCGGTCGCTGACGTTGCGGTCGATCGCAAGGTAGATCCAGCCGAGACCGCCGTGTGCGATGCACCCTTGGACCTCGTACTGCCCGACCACCAGATCGCCCGGCTCGAGCAGCGGGGTGAAGTCGTACCGGGATCCGCAATGAGGGCAGATTCCCGACGGTTTGTCCGGCTCGTCGTCCGTGCTTCTGCCCACCGGGGAATTGCACTTCCAACAGAACCGCTTTCGCTGCGGCACAGTGGGATCCGACATGACGGCCGTCGCCGGATCGACAGGGTCCACGCGCGGAATCTCCACCAAACCGGCACCGAGCCGACGTCTGGGGTCGGTGCGATGCGATCGACTCGACCGCGTGCGTCCCGAGGTCCGTGACGAACGAACAGGAGAGACCGTGGCTTGGGTTCTGTCGACGGCCTGGGTTCTGTCGGCAGCCGGGGTTCTGTCCACGGCCGCGGTGGCATCGGACGTCGGCGGACGCGGAGTTGCCTGTGTACGTTCCACAGCCTCAGTGCGTTCCCCAGCCTCGGTGCGGTCCACAGCCTCGGTGCGACTGACGGCTTGGGTACGTTCGGAAGCTTCGGTGAACTGGGAAGGAGCGGTGGAAGGACCGGTCGGGTTTTCGGGATCGCGCGTGCTCATGTCTTCGCTCAATCCACGTACTGGGGGAAGGGAGCACCCGGCGAACTACCGAGCACGGTGAGCCAACGGTTGTAGAAGCGGTTCCAGGTACCGTCGCGGCGGATTCGTTCGAGAGTTCCGTTGACGAAACGAACCAAATCCTCACTCTCCTTCTTGATGCCGACACCGTACGGCTCCGGACTGAGGCTGTCGCCGACCAGCTGGAGGTACGGGTCCTGCGCGGCGAGGCCTGCCAGGATGGTGTCGTCGGTGCTGATGGCGTCGACCTGTCGCTGCTGCAACACCACGAGGCAGTCGGACCACATTGCGGCCGTGATGATCTGGGCGGCCGGGACGATCCGCTGCAATCTGCGTAGCGACGTGGTGCCGTCGACGGCGCACACGCGCCGGTTCGCTAGATCGGCGACGCCGTTGATGCCCGATCCGCGCACGGCCAGAACTCGGTGTTGCGCCTGGAAGTACACCGTGGAGAACGCGACCTGCTCCTTGCGGGCGCAGGTGATGGTCATCGTCTTGACCACTACGTCTACCGTCGAATTCTGGAGAGCCTCGATGCGTTCGGCAGAGGTCAGGATGCGGAAGTCGACCAACTCCGGGTCGCCGAGCAGGTCCCGGGCGATCTCGCGGGCGATGTCCACGTCGAAGCCGACGAGTTTCCCCGTCATCGGGTCGCGGAAACTGAAGAGATTGCTGCCCGTGTCGAGACCGACGGTGAGGCGCCCGCGAGCCTTGATCGCGTCGATCGTCGGCGTGGGAGGGGTGTTCTCGGCTGCGAGTCCCGCAGGCGTGGGACGGAGACTGGCGGTCGGCCTCGCGCACTGCGCGTCCGGGGTGGCTGGGTCGGGTGCGTCGGTGGGCGGTCCTGCGCCGTCGGGGAGTGGTGGTTCGGTGTAGCTGACGTCCGGTTCGGGCGGCAACGGCTCGGGCGAAACACAACTCGTGACGAGTAACCCGACGAGGATCAGGGCGAGAAGTGACAGAAGCCTGTTCACAAGTATTCACGCAACCTCGGTATGAGACCTCCCGTGACCGCCGCTGCCGCGGCGACGGTGAGAACTATTGCGCCGGAAGACACTCCGGTGAGCGAGGTTTTGGCACGCTCGACGTTGCCACGGAGTTCGGAACGAGCGTCCTCGATACCACCGATGAGCATGTCGTCGAGAGACTTGAACTGAAAGGCGGAATCGGCAACTCCACTGCCGGTCGCGATGGTGACCGCGGTGTTGAAATCGCCGACGGTCAAGGCGTCGTCGATTCGGTCGTGGGCAATGCGCCACTTCGAGAGCGAGTCGGTCATCGCCGCATTATCGTCGAACAGATTTCCGAGTTGGTTTGTCTTCTCGGTGAATTCGGCGTTGTATTCACGTCTGCTGCCGCGCTGAACCAAATTGAGCGTTTCGTCGGAGCGAGCTTGCTGCGCGAAGATGAACCCGGTCGTCAGTTCCTGGAGAGGCGCGACACCGCGGTCGAGGGCGCGATGGGTCGCCGACGCCGAAATCAGGCCGGCCACCAGCATCCAGCCGAGCAACACCGTCACCAACGCCGACGCCGTCAGGAATCCCCAATTGAGGGTGCGGTGCGTTCGGCGGGAGAGATAGATCTGAGCCAGAACCAGCAGTGCCAGTGTCAGCACGATCAACGCGATCGCGAACACCGGAGGGTTGACGAACCGTTCCTGATCGGTGGATACGCGTGACGCCTGCTCGGTGTAGAGCCGCTCGGCTCTGGGCAGCAGCGAAGTCTGCATCAGCGTCGAAGCCTCGCCCAGATACGAAGAACCCACCGGGTTACCGCTTCGATTGTTCGACCTCGCGGTCTCGACCAATCCTGTGTAGACCGGGAAAGCTGCGCTGATCTCGGTGAGGACGGTACGTGCTTCGTCGTCGTTCTCCCCCAGACCGTTGGATGCGCGAATGAGTTCCGTGCCGGCTTCTCCGATTGCCTGCGCGTACCGGTCGCGGACCTCCTGCGGCTCCAGACCGCCCGCGATGAATGCCGTCGAGGCTGCCGCATCGGCGACTGACAGCGCGCCGTACAGATTCTGCGCCGAGTTGGCCAGCGGCTCGGTTCGGACGAGCAGGGAATCGAGAGTGTAGGCGCGGTCGGTCACGGCCTGCGAGGTGATGAAACCGGTGGAGACCGAGACGAGAACGAGGAGCAACCCGAGGGTGATCATGCGCACCGGCGTCGACCGCGCAAGGCGTCGTAGCTCTCGCCGCGAGTCGCTTTCCGAAGCCATAGCTGCTGTCGTGGGAGGTACGGCAGCAGTGGGTGTAGTGCCGACCACATTCACAGGTTCGAGCATATAAGTTCTGCGACCGGAGCGCGTGCGGCGACGCCGACACTCGGCGCGGAATTATCGCCCGAGCGCTTCCCGGCGGCGCAATCCCCGGGACGGCAGCTCTCGCCTAAGGTAGGGCAGTATGCGCGGCGACGGTGACGGGTGGGTAATCGGCGAGAACGGGACACGGCACTGGGGAAAGCACGGCGCCGCTGGTCTATTGCTTCGTGCGCCCTCGCCTGGCGGTGAGCCGACGGTGCTGCTGCAGCACCGAGCACTGTGGAGCCATCAGGGTGGAACGTGGGCGCTGCCGGGTGGTGCACGAGATTCGCACGAGAGCAGCGTCGACGCGGCTGTCCGCGAAGCGGACGAGGAAGCGGGCATCGGTTCGGAGCGGTTGCAGGTCCGGGGCGAGAAGGTCACCGCCCGAGTTGCGAGCGGGTGGTCGTACACGACAGTCGTCGCCGACGCCGATCACCAACTCGCCACGACCCCCAACGGCGAAAGCACCGAATTGCGATGGGTGCCCGAGGACTCGGTCGACCTGTTGCCTCTGCACCCGGGGTTCGCTGCCAGCTGGCCCGAGCTGCGCGCTACACCGCTTCGAGTGCTCCTCGACACGGCGAACGTCCTCGGATCGCGGCCGAACGGTTGGTGGCGGGACCGAAGCGGAGCGACCGGTGAATTGCTGACCTCGCTGGCCGAGGTGTTGCCGAGGACGGTGGAACTGCCCGACGGCAGTTTCGGCTGGCTCGACTCGATCGAAGCGGTGCTCGAGGGTGACGCCAGAGCCGCGCAGTTCGAGGACACGCGCATCCCGGTCTTTCATGCGGCCGGCAGCGGTGACGACGAGCTTGCCCGACGCGCACACGACGGCGACGCGTTGACCGCGCTCGTCACCGCCGATCGTGGGCTGCGCCAACGACTGCCGACAGCCGTTCAGGTGCTGTCACCATCGACCGTACTGGCCTGGCTCGACTAGCTCCGTCTGAGCTTCTCGGCGAGTTCCTGCGCGGCAGCCTGCGGGTCGCGGGCTGCAGTGATGGCGCGGACCACGACGATCCGGTCGGCGCCCGCGGCGAGAACCTCGTCGACGTTGTCTGCATCGATGCCGCCGATCGCGAACCAGGGCCGCGAAGGTGCCGACTCCGCGGTGCTGCGTAGAAGGTCGAGACCGGCCGCCTTTCGGTTCGGCTTGGTGGGAGTTGCCCACACCGGTCCCGTCGCGAAATAGTCGACGCCGTCCTCGATGGCCGCAAGGCTGGCCTGGCTTCGGTTCTGCGTCGACCGTCCGATGACCACGTCGGGCCCGAGGATCTGGCGGGCGTAGTGAACGGGTAGATCGCCCTGGCCCAGATGCAGGACATCTGCGCCCGACGCCAAAGCCAGGTCGGCCCTGTCGTTGACGGCGAGCAATGCACCGTGGCGCCTGGTCGCGGCCGACAGGATGGCCAGCGCGGCGATCTCGTCCTTGGCCTCGAGCGGGCCGTGTTCACGCTCACCGGCGGAGTTCTTGTCGCGGAGCTGAATGATGTCGACTCCGCCGGACAGGGCGGCCTCGGCGAACTGCGCGAGGTCACCGTGCTCACGGCGAGCGTCGGTGCACAGATACAGGCGAGCAGATGCCAAACGCTCGCGTGCCGATTGATTTCGGGAGCTCTGAGTGGGATGCACGATGCAAACGGTAGTCTGTGATCAGTTCGTAACGACACGGGAGTCCTGGGGTACGCGGGGCTGAGAGTGGACACGCCCGTCCTTACCGTCAATACCTGAACCGGATCATGCCGGCGCAGGGAGTGAGGTGGGTCAGGAAATGTCGACAACGCTTGCCGTCGTGGGTGGCGGCGTCATCGGTCTTGCCGTTGCGGCGCGCGCAGTGCGTGACGGGTGGACGGTCACCCTGTACGACCCGTCCGTCGGGTCGGGTGCGTCGTGGGTAGCCGGCGGCATGCTCGCACCGCTGTCGGAAGGGTGGCCCGGCGAACACGACCTGCTCGCGCTCGGTGCACAGTCCCTCGCACGGTGGCCCGAGTTCGCACGCAGCTTGGGAGTCGACGTCTTCTCCGCATCAGGATCGTTGACCGTCGCACTGGATTCGGCCGATGCCGCAGATCTGCGGACCATCGCAGAATTCGTCGGACAGCAAGGTCACGAGCTCGAGATTCTCGGCCGCGCACAGATCCGGGAACTCGAACCGTCGTTGGCGCAGAACATCCGCCTCGGGCTGCTCGCGCCCACCGAATCCGCCGTCGACAATCGGGCTCTGATCACTGCCCTGCTTCAGGCTGCCGACGGTGTGGAGTTCGTTGCCGATACCGTCGCCGATCTCGATTCGCTCGACGCCGACCAGATTGTCGTCGCGTCGGGCGCACAGACTGCGACACTGCTCCCTTCCGTGCCTGTTCGCGCCGTGAAGGGCGAGATCCTCAGGCTTCGCCGACGACCGAGTGCAGGGGAGGCACCCACGCGCACCATCCGCGGCAGCGTCCACGGCCGGCCCATCTACCTGGTTCCCCGCGGCGATGGGCTCGTGGTCGGAGCAACGCAATACGAATCCGGCCAGGACACGCAGGTGACCGTCGCAGGCGTCCGCGACCTCATCGCCGACGCCGAACGACTGATGCCGAGCATCGGCGAATACGAACTGTACGAGGCCGCTGCCGGACTACGCCCGATGAGCCCGGACGGACTCCCCGTCATCGGTCGCATCTCCGACCGCGTGATCGTCGCATCAGGACACGGACGCAACGGAATCCTGTTGACGCCCATCACCGCAGACGCTGTCTCGGCGCTACTCGCCGGCGACACACTCCCCGAGGCAAAGGCCGCCGATCCAGCCCGGTTCCCCAGAAAAGGTAGGCAAGAATGATCACTGTCAACGGCGAAGACCACGCCCTCTCCGAGGGGCTGACGATGCGTCAGTTGCTGACCCAGCTCTCCATGCCGGACAAGGGCATCGCCGTCGCCGTCGACGGCACAGTGCTGCCGAAGAGCCGATGGGACTTGACCACCGTCGAAAAGGGCTGGAACATCGAAGTTCTCACGGCGGTGCAGGGTGGATAGGGGTCGTTCCGCGGGCTCCACTCCCACCGACGAGGGTCGTTCCGCAGGCTCCACTCCTGAGGTGGCTGACGTGTTGAGAATTGCGGACAAGACTTTCGACTCCCGCCTCATCATGGGCACCGGGGGAGCGGCCAACCTGGCTGTACTCGAAGAGGCGCTCGTCGCGTCGGGGACCGAGTTGACCACCGTCGCGATGCGACGCGTCGACGCAGGCGGCGGCACCGGTGTGCTCGAGCTGCTGCGAAAGCTGAACATTGCGCCACTGCCGAACACCGCTGGTTGTCGCGGCGCAGCCGAAGCAGTGCTGACCGCTCAGCTGGGTCGCGAGGCCCTCGAAACGGACTGGGTCAAGCTCGAAGTGATCGCCGACGAACGGACCCTCCTGCCCGACGCCATCGAATTGGTCAAGGCAGCAGAACAACTCGTCGACGACGGTTTCAACGTTCTGCCGTACACCACCGACGATCCGGTGCTTGCCCGCAGGCTCGAAGACATCGGATGTGTCGCCGTCATGCCGCTCGGCGCACCCATCGGAACCGGTCTCGGCATTTCCAATCCGCACAATATCGAGATGATCGTCGACGCGGCAGGGGTGCCCGTGATCCTCGACGCGGGTATCGGGACCGCGAGCGACGCCGCCCTCGCGATGGAATTGGGTTGCGATGCAGTCCTGCTCGCTACGGCAGTCACACGCGCCAAGGATCCGGCGCTCATGGCGTCGGCGATGCGGCACGCGGTCTCGGCGGGGTTTCAGGCCCGCCGTGCCGGGCGAATCCCCAAGCGATTCTGGGCGCAGGCCAGTTCTCCGATGTAAGCGCCCGTCATCCGAAAGGATGACGAAGGTCGAGACTCGAGAGCGATGTGCTCGCCTACCTCGGTGATGCACAGTAAGTGCCATGATCGAAGTAGCGGGACTGACCAAGCAGTACGGAGCGGTGAAGGCAGTCGAAGACCTCACCTTCACCGTCAAACCAGGGATCGTGACCGGCTTCCTCGGACCCAACGGGGCAGGCAAGTCGACGACCATGCGGATGATCCTCGGATTGGACCGCCCCACCAGCGGGCACGCCCTGATCGAAGGCAAGCCCTACAGCCAACTCAAGCAGCCACTGCGTACCGTCGGCGCGCTTCTCGACGCCAAGTGGGTGCACCCGAATCGCTCGGCGCGCGCGCATCTCGAGTGGATGGCCGCATCCAACGGAATTCCGAAGTCGCGTGTCGACGAGGTGCTTCGGTTGGTCGGCCTCAGCGAGGTCGCGAAGAAGAATGCCGGCGGCTTCTCACTGGGAATGTCGCAGCGTCTCGGTTTGGCCGGCGCACTGCTCGGTGACCCGAAGGTGCTGCTGTTCGACGAGCCGGTCAACGGACTCGATCCGGAGGGGATCGTCTGGATTCGAAAGTTCATGCAGCGCTTGGCTGCCGAAGGCCGGACGGTTCTCGTGTCGAGCCACCTCCTGTCCGAAATGGCCCAGACGGCAGAGCATCTCATCGTCATCGGACGAGGCAAGCTCATCTCGGACACGCCCGTCCAGACGTTCATCGACAATGCATCGGAAGCGTCGGTGCGCGTGCGCAGTCCGCAACTCGATGCCTTGCGCAGCGCGTTGACCTCGGCCGGACTCACAGTTCGTGATCCGGACGCAGGGAAAGAACTCCTGCCCTCGTTGGTCGTGGTCAATTCCACGACCGACACGATCGGCGACATCGCCGGTAGGGCAGGAATCATACTTCACGAATTGTCATCGCAACGTGGGTCTTTGGAAGAAGCATTCATGAAGCTCACCGGTGAGGACGTTCAGTATCACGGCGCAGGAGCCGATTCCATGGGAGGTGCACTCTGATGGGTGTATTGGCAGCAGAACGAATCAAGTTCACCACCACGAAGTCACCTTGGTGGTGCAGCGCCATCGTCGTGGTCCTCGGCCTCGGCTTCGGCGCATTGCTCGGCCTCGCCGCCAAGCTTGCTACCGACGCCGACAACATGGGTGAGATTCCCCCGACCACTGCTTACGATGTGGTGGGAAGCGGTGTCGGTGGTTTCGGGATCATGGTCCTGATGATCCTCGCCGCGCTGACCGTGACCAGCGAATACCGCTTCGGTTTGATTCGTACGACCTTCCAGGCCGTCACGAATCGGGCGTCCGTGCTCGGTGCGAAAGCGCTGATCGTGGGCGTGTACGGAGCAGTCCTGTCGCTCGTCCTCGCCTTCGGTGCGTTCTATCTGGCGAAAGCCCTTGCCGGAGAAGAAGCAGGCGCGCTCTTGAGCTTCGACGTCGACGGCACGTGGCGCGTGATCTACGGAACGGCGATTCTGGCCTTCCTGCAGATCGTCCTCGCTGTTGGCGTCGGTGCGTTGCTGCGTCAGTCGGCAGGCGCGATCGCAGTGCTCCTGCTGTGGCCGTTGCTGCTGGAGAACCTTGTGGGAATCATCCCGAAGGTCGGCGAGAAGATTCAGCCGTTCCTGCCCTTCCAGAACGCCAACCACTTCCTCGGTGCGGGTGGGGGCATCGACTTCCACTGGGGCCCGATCGGCAGCTTGATCTACTTCATCGCTTTCACCGCGGTCGTCTTCGGCGCAGCGGTGCTGGTGGTCAATCGTCGAGACGCATGACGTAAGTGCCGCTAGGGTGCTTGCATGCGACGGATGAACCTACTTGCAAGTCTCGCAGTCGGCGCTCTCGTTCTGGCCGGTTGCTCCACTTCTTCGGACAATTCCGAGGAGCCGGAGCAGCCGGCCAGTTCCGTTCCCACCCCGATTGCGACGCCCGACGGGCCTTCGCTGGCCGACGCCATCACCGAGGACGCCGTCGTAGGTCACCTCGAGGAACTCGAACGAATTGCGTCGGAGAACGACGGAAACAGAGCCGCAGGAACTCCCGGATACGATGCCAGCGTCGACTACGTCAAGGGCAAGTTGGAGGCAGCCGGATTCGACGTGGAGACACCCGAGTTCGACTTCGACCAATTCACCGCCGACACCCAGTTGCTGTCCGCTGGTGAGCAGCAGTTCTCGGTTGCGGCATTGCAGTATTCGCCGTCCACGCCCGAAGACGGCATCACCGCTCGCGTGGTCGTAGCACCCGCCGACGAGACACCCGGTTGCGAGGCAACGGATTACGCAGGCCTCGACCTCACCGGTTCCATCGTCGTGGTGAACCGTGGGTCCTGCCCGTTCGGTGCAAAGCAGACCGTGGCAGCAGATCTCGGAGCGGTCGCGGTAGTCGTCGTCAACAATCAGCCAGGGCCACTCGACGGTTCCACTCTGGGCGGCGCGGACATCGCCAGAATCCCCACCGGGGGCGTGAGTCAGGAAGACGGCGCCGCGGTTGCGGCAGCGCCCGAACTGACGTTGACGCTCGACACCGAAACTACTACGACCAAGAGCCGCAACATCATTGCGCAGACCAAGACGGGTGACACCTCCAACGTCGTCGTTGCAGGTGCGCACCTGGACAGCGTTCCCGAAGGGCCCGGCATCAACGACAACGGCACCGGCACCGCGGCCGTTCTGGAGTCTGCGCTGCAACTCGGCGCCGAACCCGAGGTCACCAACGCCGTCCGGTTCACGTTCTGGGGAGCCGAGGAGCTCGGACTCGTCGGATCCACGAAGTACGTCGAAGGACTGAGCGACGAGGACAAGGCCAACATCGCGCTCTACCTGAACTTCGACATGATCGGCTCGCACAACGCCGGTTACCTCGCCTACGACGGTGACGACTCCGACAAGGTGGGTGAGCCTGCAGGTCCCACGGGGTCCGACGCCATCGAGCGTGTCTTCGTCGAACGTCTCGGTGAGGAGGGCATCGCTGCCGACGGCACCGACTTCGACGGACGGTCCGACTACGGCCCGTTCATCGAGGTCGGAATTCCCGCGGGTGGGGTGTTCAGCGGGGCCGACGAGGAGAAGACACCTGCGCAGGCCGAGAAGTGGGGCGGCACCGCCGGTGAGACGTTCGACGAGAACTACCACACGGCCGAGGACACTTTGGCCAACGTCGACCGCGAAGCGCTCGCGAAGAACGCATCGGCGATCGGGTTCGGAATCGGTACCTATGCCCAGTCGGTCGAGGGGCCGAACGGCGTGCCCGTCGGTCCTGCGCGCGAGGCTGCACGAGCGGAACAGTAGTTGTGTGTAACCGTCGGTTACGCTCGTTTTCATGAACCCGTACGTGGCGTCGACCCTCCGATGGGTGCGCGGTGTCAACCGCAGCCCGGCGGTGGTCGACGTCGTACGGCGGTGCGGCGGATCCTCCCCGGCGACCCGACGTTCGGCGATCCGCTGTCGATGGCCGGCTCGGGATCGGCGTTGGCGGTTGCCCGCGCGGCCGACAGGTTCCTCGACGACGAACCAGGCGCGTCGCGCGAGGTCGGTCTCGGTGCACTACAGCTGTGGCAGGCGGTGTTGGAACGAACCGGACGCGGCCGCGGTGAACGCGACGTCACGATTGTGTTCACCGACCTCGTGGGATTCTCGTCGTGGTCCCTCGTGGCAGGAGACACCGACACTCTGACACTGCTGCGCAAGGTGTCCAAGGCTGTCGAGCCTGCCGTGGCGGCGAACGGCGGCCATGTCGTCAAACGTCTGGGTGATGGCGTCATGGCGGTCTTCTATCGGCCCGACCAGGCGCTCACAGCCGCGGTGGCCGCGCGCGAGGCACTCGCATTCGTGGACGTCGACGGATACACGCCGACGATGCGAGTCGGCATTCACACCGGTAGCCCACGTCAGATCGGTTCGGACTGGCTCGGCGTCGACGTCACCGTTGCGGCGAGGGTCATGCAGACCGGCGGCAACGGCAACCTCATGATGTCGCAGGTCGCGTTCGACGCACTTCCCGCAGGTACCCTCGAGGAACTCGGGCTCGCGGCGAGGCCTTATCGACGCGGCTTCTTCGCCCCGAAGCTCAACGGTGTCCCGGAGGACTTGAAGATTCTGCGGCTAGTGCAGTCTCCACAGAGGTGACACCGGCCCGTGTCCCGCGCCCAGGTCGTAGGACGCTGCCAGGCATGCGGTGACCCACTCCTTGCCGAATGCGACGGCGTCCGGAACCGAGTAACCGTTGGCCAGCGCGCACGCGATGGCGGCCGCGAGCGTGTCTCCGCCGCCGTGATCGTTGCCGGTGTCGATCCGAGGGCTGGAGAACTCCAGGAACTTGTCACCGTCGAACAGAATGTCCGTGCTCTTGTCCGATGTCCTCAGGTGCCCGCCTTTCACCAGCGACCACTGCGCGCCGAGAGAATGCAGGGCCTCGGCCGCGGCATGCGCGGTGGCGTCGTCGACGACGTCGATGCCGGTGATGAGGCGGATCTCGTCGAGATTGGGTGTCACGAGAGTCGCGATAGGGAAAAGCGTGTTCCTGACGGCACCGAGTGCTTCCTCGTGCAGGAGAGGGTCGCCGTGCATCGACGCGCACACCGGGTCGACGACGAGCGGGATCGATCCGTTCCGACCGATGCCGACCTCGGTGCACACTGCCGTCACCGCCTCGATGATCTGGGTCGACGCGAGCATGCCGGTCTTGGCGGCGCTGACGCCGATGTCGCTTGCGACCACTCGAATCTGATCGGCCACCACGCTGGGTGGGATCTCGTGAAAGCCGCTGACTCCGACGGTGTTCTGCACGGTGACCGCCGCGACGGCGACGCAGGCATGGACCCCGCACAGTGCCATGGTGCGACTGTCGGCTTGAATGCCCGCGCCACCACCGGAATCGGTGCCGGCGATGGTGAGTGCGCGGACGGGCGTCGCGCCGTTGGGGGTCAGCGGTAGGAACTTCACGATGAGTGACAGTACCGGCAGCGATGTAACTCGCAGCGACAGATGCGTGGATCGGCATGAATGTTGTTGCATCACAACACTGATCGCAGCTCTATATGACGATTACCAGCGCGCGTGTTGCAACGAGGTTGCAGACCTACGGAACCGAAGGTTTGTTGGTACAAACGGGTGACAAGCTAAGTAATCGCATGTTTAATAGTGGTGCAGGTCACATAAAGATCACAGACGCTCCACCCAACCATCTATCCAAGTAAAGGAGGTGACCCATGCTTGCCAGTACTCCCAGTGCAGATGTCTCCATCAATACCGACCAGAACCGCTTCGAGTTGAGGCTCAACGGTGATCTGGTAGGAATCGTCGGCTACTTCGAAGTCGAGTCCACCACCAAGCGCAGTCGAACCCATGTTGTGTCGTTCATGCACACCGTCGTCACCGAGGATTTCGGGCATCAAGGCCTCGCGGCAATTCTCGTCCGCAGATCACTGGACAGTGCTCGGTCGTATGGATGGAAGGTGAAGCCGGTCTGTACCTACGTGCAGCGGTTCGTTTCCGCCAATCCAGAGTATTCGGACGTCGTCGTCCCACTCTGAAGATCTCCCACTTTCACGATCCCTGACGTAACGGTTGCAACTCGGCGCTGCGTCGAATTGCTATCCGAAATCTCGGTCGCGAGACAGGACTGGTCGCCGCCGCGACGATGGTGGCATGGATCACGATCGATTGGATCTCGCGTCGCCTTCAACCCTCGCGTCGGCGGTTCGTATCGAGGACAACGTCACCCACGCGCGTTTCGACCTGTTCGTCGCCGACGATCTCGTCGGGATTCTGGGCTATCGGGATGCGGGCGACGGGGCCGTTGCCTTCATGCATACGGTCGTCAAGGAGGAATTCGGCGATCGGGGGTGGGCCGCTGTGCTCGTCCGGGGCGCGCTGAACACCGCCAGGGACAGGGGATGGCGCATCGTCCCGATCTGCACCTATGTTCGCCGATACCTCGCGCGGAACCCTGAATTCCTCGACCTGATCGAGTAGATGCGAGAGCACTGCTCTTGCGCGCGGCGATGCGCCGGTGAATACTGCTCTCAACGGAGAGCGACGCTCTCCGATTGAGGGAGAGTGAAACCAATGCAGCGATCCGCGGTCGTATTGCTCGTCGCCACCGGAATATTCTTCGCGGCCTACTCGGTGTTGCGCCCTTACTCGTCGGAGATCGGACTCGCGGCCGCCGACGCCTTCGCCTCACCCCTGTGGGTGGCAGCGCACGTCAGCGCGATGATCGGGTTCGTGGCGCTCGCTCTCGCGGTTCGCTCTCTCGGCGCCAGCGCCGGCGCAGAGGTGGCGATATGGGTCGGCGCCGGGCTCGTACTGCCGTACTACGGCGCCGAGACGTTCGCACTGAACGTCCTCGGCTCACAGGCGCAGAACTCCGGCGATTACAGCCTGATGGAGCTGGCCGAACCCATCCGGTACGGACCCACGCAGACGGTCATGTTCGGCGCAGGGCTGCTGGCGATCGCCGTGGGCGCGATCGTTCTCGCACGCGGGCTCGGCACGTGGCAGGCCTGGGTGTTCGCCGCCGGTTTCGTAGTGTTCTTGCCCCAGTTCTTCGCGCCGCCGTGGGTGCGCATCGCCCACGGACTGCTGATCCTCGTCGGAGCGGTAGCGCTTGCCGCAAGCACTTACCGTCAGGAAATGTCGACGACGACCGGGGCGTGATCGCTCGCGCCCTTTCCCTTGCGCTCCTCGCGATCGATCGACGCGCCGGAGACACGTGCCGCGAGGGCAGGCGACGCCAATGCCATGTCGATGCGTAGACCTTGCTTCTTCGGGAACCGCAGCTGGGTGTAGTCCCAGTACGTGAACGTTCGCGGCTCGGGAGTGAACTGGCGAGTCACCTCGGAGAAGCCGACTTCGGCAAAGGCGTCGAAGGCGTCGCGTTCGGGCTGCGAGGTGTGGGTCTTGCCTTCGAACAGCGCAGGGTCCCACACGTCGTCGTCGGTCGGCGCGATATTCCAGTCACCCACCAACGCGATCTGAGCCTGCGGATCCGACGAGACCCAGGCCTGGGCGTCGGCGCGGAGTTTCGCGAGCCATTCGAGCTTGTAGGTGTAGTGCGGGTCGGATAGTTCGCGGCCGTTGGGCACGTACAGGCTCCACACCCTGACGCCACCGCAGGTCGCGCCGATCGCCCTCGCCTCGCGAACTGCCTCGACCTCCGGGTCCTTGCTGAAGCCGGGCTGGTCTTCGAACCCGATCTGGACGTCGTCCAGGCCGACGCGGGACAGCAGCGCAACACCGTTCCACTGGCTCAGCCCGACGTGAGCCACCTCGTACCCGATGTCGGTGAACCGCTCGTACGGAAACTGCGCGTCCTTGCACTTGGTCTCTTGCATCGCCAGGACATCGATGTCGGACCGCTGCAACCAGTCGACGATCCGATCCTGCCGAGAGCGGACGGAGTTCACATTCCAGGTAGCCAATCGCACGGCGGCAAGACTAGCCGAGGTCACCGACACGGCGAAGCGCCGGCACGTGAACGAAAATTCACAGTGGGCTATGTATTTTCGCTCACGGCATTTCGGTCACGTCGGCGTAGCGATACCGGTGATGCTCGGTGAACCCGAGCGCCCGGTACATCGCGATTGCGCCCTCGTTGGCGGCCGACACCTGCAGGTACGCGTGTGTTGCGCCGTGTTCGAGCCCCCAGACGACGAGCTCGCCGCAGATCCGCGTCCCGAGTCCGTTGCGGCGGTGTTCCTCCGCCACCTCGATGGCCGTCAAGCCGACCCATCGACGTCCGTCCGGAGCGGCCGTCACCGCGGCGCGGCCGATCGCCAGCATGTCCGAGGCAGCACTTCCGAATCGGGCGAAACCGGCCACGCCGTCGCGTACTGCAGTAATGACCTCGAGGGCACCGTCGGGCAACGGTCTTCCGCGGTAGCGATAGAGCCCGAGCCAGTCGTCGTCCGGCGCGGCCGAGATCACCGACACGGACTCCGGCGGCAGTTCCAACCTGGATATATCGCCGGCCATCACCAGCGTCTCGTGACGGGTGGTCCAACCGGCAGGAGCGTCGCCGAGCCGGTCTGGAAGCAGCAACACCGCCGGAAGTCCGCGGGCGGCGAACCACGCTTCCACCTTCCCCAGCGACGCGCGAGAGGCCTGCGGCGCCAACGGCACCGCCGAATTCGCCCGACCGGTGAACCCGTGACCGGCGCGTAGTAGCCACCCGTCGATCCATTCCTGGTCGACGCCAGGCCATCCGTCGGCTGCTGCACTCTCGAGCGCGCGAATCTCGGATGTTCTGATCGGACGCGAACCGAGCGCCTTGAGTGCGACGACGCGATCCGGCGCGACCCTGACGATTCGTCCGTCCGAAGCTTCGACAGCAACAACCGAGTCGGCGTTCTCGATCAACGTCCCGATCACGTCGGTCATCGGATGACTGTGCCCGGGCGGAAGCCGGTACCGCATCGTGACGCGAGTGCCCAGCGCAACTGCAGAGACCACTCAGTCTTCCTCGTCGTGACCGAACGGATCGTCGACGGTGCCCGGAATCCACGACAGGCCAGGCTTGCCCCAACCGGCGCGCTTGATGGCCTTCTTCGCGGCCCGTGCGTTTCGCCCGATGAGAACGTCGACGTACAGGAAGCCGTCGAGATGCCCGACCTCGTGCTGCAGCATCCGTGCGAAGAAGCCCTTTCCTTCGATGTCGACGGGCTCACCGCTGGCGTCGGTGCCGGTGACTCGCGCCCAGTCGGCGCGGCCGGTCGGGTATTGCTCGCCGGGGACGGACAGGCAACCTTCGTCGTCGTCATCGGGATCGGGCATGGTCTCGGGAATGTCCGAGGTCTCGAGGACCGGGTTGATCACTGCGCCTGTGCGCCGAATCACCTTACCGTCGGGGCCCTCGTCCGGGCAGTCGTAGATGAACAACCGGAGTGGTTCGCCGACCTGGTTCGCAGCGAGGCCGACACCGTTCGCAGCGGCCAGCGTCTCGTACATGTTCGCGATAAGGTCGGCGAGTTCGGCCGGCGTCTGGGTGACGGGGGAAGTCGGGGTGTGCAGGACCGGGTCGCCGACGATCCGGATCGGGAGAATTGCCATGGTCGACAAGAATACTGGCGTCGGCGGTGAGTCGGTGCACACGGTGACGACGCGCGACTCGCCGCGAGTAGCGCACGCGCCCGCCGGGTCGTGCTCACCGTGGTTGAATGAACCCGAAACACACGCGTGTAATTTCGTGCCGGCTGCCCCGTCTTCGGGTGCGTCGACGCGGGTCGAGGGGGACCGGCATGGCGGCAACTAGGCACAGAGTGAGGGACCTGCTGACGCGGGTCCTGGAAGTCGAGGAGTGAGATGGACGGCGCAGCAGCGCGTGAGCAGAACCAATCTCAGCAATCGGACAAAACCAAAGACATCAACGAGGTCGGCGCCGACGGTCTGACGCGTCGGGAGCACGACATCCTGTCGTTCGAGCGTCAGTGGTGGAAGTACGCCGGTGCAAAAGAAGAGGCCATCAAGGAACTTTTCTCGATGTCCGCAACCCGGTACTACCAGGTTCTCAACGCTCTCGTCGATCGTCCCGAGTCCCTTGCCGCAGACCCGATGCTGGTCAAGCGTCTTCGTAGGCTCCGGGCGAGCAGGCAGAAGGCCCGGGCGGCACGTCGACTCGGCTTCGAGGTCTAGAGCAGTACTGTCCGAGGCGGCGCATGTGAAGAAGCGGCGCATGTCCGGTGACGCCGTGGCAATCCACTAGTGTCTGTCGGTGTGAGCAGTCCCAATCCGGAATCGTCCGGCCCTCCGCTCCGCGCCCTGGCGATGGTTCTCATTTCGCTCGCGATTCTGTTCGCGGCGATCGGTGCGTTGTCCTTGACCGATTCCGGCGGCGACGAAGCCGCCGCCCCCGAGGCCACCAGCGAGGTCGCGGCGACTACGCCCGCAAGCGGAG
This sequence comes from Rhodococcus sp. P1Y, assembly GCF_003641205.1. Taxonomy (NCBI): domain Bacteria; kingdom Bacillati; phylum Actinomycetota; class Actinomycetes; order Mycobacteriales; family Nocardiaceae; genus Rhodococcus; species Rhodococcus sp. P1Y. The sequence continues at coordinate 5,610,663 of NZ_CP032762.1, read as the reverse complement.
CTGGACAGTCGCCCGCGGTAACCTCGACCACGTCGAGTGCACCGACCACGTCGGCGGGACCAGCCGACATCGATCTTCGGGTACTGAACAACAGTGACGTGTCTGGTCTTGCTGCTACGACGGCGGCGACTCTGACCGCCGAAGGGTGGACGATCGCGGAGACCGGGAACTACGCCGAGACTCAGGTCGCCTCCACCACGGTGTACTACGGCACTGATTCCGGCGCCGAGAGCGCGGCGGAGGAGATCGCCCAGCAGCTGGGCGCGACCGCGGCGGCACTGCCTAGGACGGTGACCGGCTTCGGGAACGGGGTCATCGTCATGGTCACGCAGTGACCGAAGTGCACACAGATCTTCTGCAGCTGAGCCCGTCGAGCCACTACTACCGGGCATAGTTATGATCGATGCAACGTTCGCCCGGCCCCACGAAGGAGCTCTTTCCATGGCACCGACCAGTTCTGTCCGATCGGCGATCCGCTCCTGGCGCTTGGTGACCCCCGTGGTTGCAGTGGCCGCATTCGGTGTGGTCGCGTGCACGGCTCCCGAGACTCCCTCCGACGTTCCGGGCACGACCCCCGCCGTCTGGACCGGCCACGAGGATCCGAGCGGACACGGCGTCGCCGCTGACGCTCCGGAGAGCACCATCGAGTCCGAGTTCAAGAACGCCGCAGGCGCCACGGTCGGCACCGTTTCGTTCACCTCCGAGGACGATCATCTCGTTGTCACCATCGAGGCCGAGGATCTGACACCGGGCTTCCACGGGCTGCACATCCACACCGTCGGAGCGTGCGAGCCCAACTCGGTCGCGCCGGCAGGCGGCGAGCCGGGTGCGTTTCTGTCCGCAGGTGGTCATCTCCAGGTCGACGGCCGCACCGAGCATCCATCGAGCGGTGACCTGACGTCGCTTCAGGTCAGGGAAGACGGCACCGCCAGCCTGACGACGACGACCGATGCAGTCACGCTGGAGGATCTGCGCGCCGACGGTGGACGGTCGATCATCATTCACGAAGGCCCGGACAACTTCGCGAATATCCCGCCTCGCTACACACTCGCCGACGGCGCCACCGTGCCTGACATGAACACCTTGATGACCGGTGATGCAGGCGGCCGGGCCGCCTGCGCGGTTCTGGACTAGGCGAACGCGACCGTAATGCCTGGTCGCTCCGCACACCACGCGGGCCCCGCGCCCGCTATCGAATTCAACAGTTCCTCCCGCCCGACCCTCGGGGTCGAGTGGGAGATTGCCCTGGTCGACAGTGAGTCTCTCGACCTGGTCAACTCTGCGGCCGAGGTCATGGACGGTGTCACCGAGTTGGCGGGTGCGCAGACCCCTCGGGTCACGAAGGAACTCCTGCGTAATACCGTCGAACTGGTCACGGGCGTATGCGAGAACGTCGGTGAGGCGATGGACGATCTCGGAGACTCGTTGGATCTCGTTCGGCGCGCCGCGGATCCGCTGGGAATCGAATTGTTCTCGGCGGGAACGCATCCGTTCGCAGAGTGGTCGACACAGGTGCTGACCCGCTCACCGAGTTACGACGAGCTGATCGCCAGGACTCAGTGGTGGGGTCGTCAGATGCTCATCTGGGGTGTCCACGTTCATGTGGGAGTCTCGTCTCCGGACAAGGTTTTCCCGATTCTCAACTCATTGCTGCTGCAGTACCCGCACCTGCTCGCGCTGTCTGCTTCGTCGCCGATCTGGGCGGGTAACGACACCGGGTATGCAAGCAATCGGGCGTTGATGTTCCAGCAACTTCCGACCGCCGGTCTGCCTTTCCAGTTCGAGGACTGGTCTCAGTTCGAGGCCTTCGTGCGCGACCAGATGAAGACCGGCGTCATCGAACAGCTCGGTGGAATGCACTGGGACATCAGGCCGGCTCCGAAATGGGGAACCATCGAGGTTCGGGTGTGTGACGGTGCGTCCACAAAACGGGAACTGGCTGCACTCGTAGCACTGACGCACTGCCTCATCGTCGACCTCGACGAACGGCTGGAAGCAGGTGAGGTGCTCCCGAGCATGCCGCCGTGGCACGTCCAGGAGAACAAGTGGCGGGCCGCCAGATACGGCCTCGATGCGGAAATCATCCTCGACGCGGACAGCAACGAGCGCTTGATGACGGACGATCTGAACGACCTGCTGGAGAAGCTCACTCCGACGGCCGTTCGACTCGGGTGTGCCGACGAGCTGGCCTCGGTAGCCGAAATTCCGCGACGTGGCGCGTCCTATCAAAGGCAACGCCGTGTGGCCGCAGATTCGGGCGGCAACCTGCGATCCGTGGTCGAATCCTTGGTGAACGACCTGAAATTGTGATCGCTTCGATGTAATCGGTCGTTCATTTACCGTTTACTATGAACGGCGTGCTTCAGGGGGACGAGAGGCTTACACGTGTCGCGCGAGCGGCACCTGGAGCACTACGGTGGTATGGCGTCGGAGCAGGCGTGGTGCTCGTTTTCCTCGGATCGTTGCAGATCGCGGCCGGGGTCCACGGTTTTCCCGGTCCCGTTCCGAGCATTTGGAACGACTTCGTGGGCACTCCGAAATCGATGGCAGTCCCATGGGGCGGTTTGGCGCTCGCTCTGGTCGGCGTCAACTTCCGAACCCGAGTATGGGCGCTGTCGCTGGCCGTCGCGATCGACCTGGTCGGGGTGGTTCTACGTCTGGACGCAGGCAGACCGTTCGCAGTCGGAAACGGCGCGGTCATCGCGCTTGCCGGTTTGGCAGCCTTCACGGTCTGGCGACGGGATCTCAGCGGCATTCGGTCCGTCTGTCTCGGCGGGTTGTTGATTCTGGCAACCAAGGCGGGGGACGCCTGGCTCCAGATCACCACCATCGTGAGACCGTATGTTCTCGACGAATACGCCCAGTTGGCGGACCACGCGCTGGCGAACCCGTCGTGGATCGTCGGAGGCTGGCTCGACGTTCTCGGACCCGTAGCCTTCGCAGTGTTGCACTGGGTGTACATCCAGCTCCCGGTCGCGGCCATTGCAATCGCCATCTACCAACTGCGCGGTGTGGCGTCGGGGCGGGCGTGGCCATCGCACTACCTGGTGCGCACGTTCCTGCTCATCGGACTCGTCGGCCCGATCTTCTACATCCTGTTCCCCGTCGTCGGACCCATGTTCGCGTTCGGTCCCGCAGGCCAGGGATTCGAGGTCGGCAACCTGTGGCCACGGGTTGTCCCGTTCGACACCTCACCCGTCGAGATACCGTTCGACACCGAGACGCCGCGCAACTGCATGCCCAGCCTGCACACCGCGTGGGCACTGAGTCTGTTCGTCCATTCCAGGTCAGGGCCGTGGTGGCTTCGTCTGGGCGGAACGACATGGCTCGTGTGCACACTCGCCGCGACGCTCGGCTTCGGCTACCACTACGGCGTCGATCTGGTTGCAGGCGTCGTGCTGTGCCTGACGCTGGAATCGACTCTGCGCGACCCGGAACGCGGGTGGGACACCGCGCGCATTCGGCTCGTCGGCTACGGCTCCGCGGTGATGCTGACGCTGCTGCTGAGTTACCGCTACCTCGCCGTGCCGATGGGAACGTATCCGGAACTGTTCGGTCCGGCGATTCTGATCCTGATGGGTTCGGTGGTCGGAATGTTCTACGCGACGTTCTTCGCCGCACCCGGAACCGCCCTTGCCACCTGGGGCGGCCGAGACGTACCGGTCAGGACTCGTCCATCTCGTTGACGATGAGAAGTCCGTCGCGTCCACGCTGCTCACGGTAGGCGACCCGACCCACGGTATGCGCGATAACAGGTGCCGTCACGAGCGTGAACACCCCGACCAGCACCAACATCCAGATATCCACGCTGCCGCGCAGCTGGATGACAGCACCGGTCAGCACCAGAATCAGGCCCACCACCTGCGGCTTCGTGGCCGCGTGCATGCGTGAGAGCGTGTCGGGGAACCGGACGATTCCCACTGCGGCGGTGAAAGCCAGAATCGCGCCGAGAAGGATGAAGATCGCCGAGATCACTTCCAGAACCATGTTCATTCGTCCCTCACTCTGAATCGTGCGACGCTGACCGAACCGACGAAGCTGACCAACGACAATGCGACGATCGCAGGCACGATCGTCGTGTCGAGACTGTAGGTCGACCAGATAGCGAGGCCGCACATCGACACCGCGAGAATCGTGTCCATCGCGACGAGTCGGTCGAGTGTGCTGGGTCCGTCGAGCAGGCGGTAGGCGGTCAGAATGGCTGCCGCGACGAGCAGCACGCCGGAGACAGCGAGTACGACGGTCACGTCCAGTCCCCCTCTCGTTCGTCGTCGATCTTCTTGTCGTCGCGGCGCCCGTCGCTGGGTGTCGCGATATCGTCACCGAGAACTCCGTGGTACCGCTCGTACTCCTGGAAGTGCAAAGGACTCGGCTTCCAGTCGGAGTCACGTTCGAACGCTGCGATGAACTTTTTCTCGAGTGTGCGGACGTACTTGTAGAAGCCGTCCACGGCCTTCTGGCTGCCCATGTCCAGTACGTGAACGTAGAGCAACCTGCGAGTCTGGTCGATCTCGAGCACCATGGTGCCCGGCACGAGATTCATGGCGTCGACGAACAGCGTCAACACCAGATCCGATTTGATCGCGATGCGGCAGCGGAGAACGCCCGTGACCGGCGGTGCCTTGGGCCTGATCGCCAACCATGCGACGTTGACGCTCGATTCCACTGCGTAGTACAGAAATACGCCGATGAGACGAACGAGCGACAGCAAGTGGATGCGGCCCTCGACGGGGACCTTGGGGAGCGGAAGGAACACCATGATGCCGAGGCCGACGGCAATGCCGCCCAGGATGTTCGCGGCACTCACGTTGCCCCACAACAACACCCACACCGCGGTGAGCCAGGCCAGCGTCCACAGTCTGAGCAGCAGAAAGCGGTTCAGATACTTCATTTGCCCGCCTCCTCTCCGGCAATCCGATCGACGGTGTTGTCTCCGACGACTGAAGCCTGTGCTTCGTCTCCGACGAATTCCGCCCCGCGGACGGCGTCGATGTAGACCGACCTGTCGCGAAGATCGGCTGCAGCCCGGTCGCTGATGTCGATGATTCGTCCCGCGAAGACCGTCAGCGCTAGTCCGACGATCACGAGACCGACCGTCGGGATCAGCATGAAGGCCGGCATGCGGCCCACGTCCTCGCGGTCTGCGAGTTGGATATCCGACGAATCGTCGAGCAGCGCCGACGGGCTGTTGTCGGCGAGGCCGCCCTCGGGGGCATCGGCGCGAGCTCGCCAGAACGCCTTGGTCCAGACACGGGCCACGACGTACAGCGTCAGCAGGCTGGTGACCGTGCCGCCCGCGACGAGAATCCATGCCAGCACGCTGCCCTGTGCGCTACCGGCCTGCAGGAGCGCGACCTTCCCGATGAAGCCCGAGAACGGCGGAATGCCACCGAGGTTCAGTGCCGGGACCAGGAACACGATCGCGAGCACCGGGCTAGCCGCGGCGAGTCCGCCGAGACGCCTCAGTGACGAGGAGCCTGCTTGCCGTTCGATGAGTCCTACGACCAGGAACAGTGTGGTCTGCACGATGATGTGGTGCGCGACATAGTAGATCGCGCCCGACAGCCCGGACTGAGTGGACAGTGCGACGCCGAACACCATGTAGCCGATATGGCTGACGAGGGTGAACGACAGCAGACGTTTTATGTCGCTCTGCGCTATCGAGCCGAAGATGCCGACGAGCATCGTCAACAGACCGCAGACCATGAGGACGTTGTCGAGCGAACCGTCGGGAAAGAGCAGTGTGTGGGCGCGAATGATGGCGTACACACCGACTTTCGTCAGCAAGCCGGCGAACACTGCGGTGACCGGTGCGGGCGCCGTGGGATAGGAGTCGGGTAGCCACGTCGACAGTGGGAACACCGCCGCCTTGATTCCGAATGCGACGAGCAGCACCGCGAAGATTGCAGTCCTCGTGCCCGTCGGGATGTCGTCGAGGCGAGTTGCGATGTGCGCGAGATTGAGTGTTCCGGTGGCGGCGTAGACGAGGGCGATGCCGATCAGGAAGATCAGGGACGACACCATCGACACCATCACGTAGGAGACGCCCGCGCGCACACGATCCGCGCTCGCACCCAATGTCAGGAGCACGAACGACGCCGCCAGCAGAACCTCGAACCCGACGTAGAGGTTGAACAGGTCGCCTGCGAGGAAAGCATTGCAGATGCCTGCGGTCAACGCGAGATAGGTCGGAAGGAAGATCGAGACCGGCTGATTCTCGTTGCCGTCCCGGATGCCCTGGCCGATCGAGTACACCATGACGGCGAGCAGCACGATCGCGCTGACCACCAGCATCATCGCCGACAACCGGTCCACCACGAGTGAAATTCCGATGGGGGAATCCCAGCCGCCGACCTGCAGTGCCGACGTGCCGTCGCGGTCGGCCAAATAGAGCAGCATGCCGGACACCGCGACCACGGCGCTCAACGCGACGACGGTGATGAAACGTTGAACCCGCGGCCGCCTACCTGCGACGAGCGTCAAAGCAGCAGCGAACAGGGGGATCAATACGGGCAGGGGGGTGAGGACGTCGATGACGTCGGGGGAGACGGTCACTTCTTGTCTCCCTTCTTCGCTTGGCGCTCTGCCGGCTTGTCTTCCACTGCACTGTCGATGCCGTCGAGACCCCTCATGTCGGGTTCGTCGTCGTCATCGTCGAAGTCGCCCTCGTGCAGATCCTCGTAGCATTCGAGATCTTCGATGTTCTTCAATTCCTCGATCGGTATGGGATTGCCCCGTGAGTCGAATGCGTCACCGCTGAAGCTCGGTTCGCCGGTGACGGGGTCGTCCGAGCGATCTCGGTCCGGCATCTCGGCCATCGAGCGACGCTTGGAGACCTTGGTGTCCTCGGGGTCGTTCTCGACGTCGTCCTTGGTGTTGAGCGTGAAGGAGCGGTAGGCGAGGGCGAGGACGAACGCCGCGATGCCCATGGTGATGACGATGGCAGTGAGAATCATCGCCTGCGCCAACGGATCTGCCATGGTCTCGTGGATCGAGGTGGTCCTGCCGACTATCGGCGGAGTACCAGGAGGGCCGCCGACGGTGAGGATCAGAATGTTGACGCCGTTACCGAACAGCAGCAACCCCAACAGCATCTTGGTGATCGAACGCTCGAGCAGTAGGTACACGCCGCTCGCGACGAGAATGCCCACCACGATCAGCATTCCGAGATTCGCGGTCATCGGGCATTCACCTGGCTCTGCATTTCCACCTGAGCGTCGAGACGAGCACCGAGGCTTCGGAGAACGTCGAGTACGAGACCGACCACGATGAGATACACCCCGAGGTCGAAGAACAATGCGGTGACGAGCTTGATGTCACCGAGCACCGGCAACGTCAATTCCAACGTGGCCGACGAGAGCGCAGGTGCACCGAGGAACATCGACGAGATCGCGGTGCCGACGGCGAACACGAGGCCTGCGCCGAGGATCTTGCCTGCATCGATCGGGACGGCTTCGCCGAGTTCGTACCGGCCACCTGCGAGGTAGCGCAGCACGAGAGCGAGACCCGCGGTGAGGCCGCCCGCAAATCCGCCGCCCGGCGCGTTGTGGCCGGAGAAGAAGAAGTAGACGGACAGAACCATGATCGTCGGGAAGATCAACCTCGTCGTCACCTCGAGCACCAGCGATCGGTGTCGTGGATCGATGAGATCGCCTCCGAGCAGCCACGTCGTGTCGGAACCGATGCCGTTGTCCGCACCCGTCGCAGGGGCGTCGGCCACCCGCGGCGCGGTACCGAACCGGCGGTTGCGGAACACGAGGCTCGCGACGCCGGTCGCGGCCACGAGAAGGACCGAGACCTCGCCCATCGTGTCCCACGCGCGAATGTCGACGAGCAGTACGTTGACGATGTTCTTGCCGTCGCCGAGCAGGTACGCAGCATCGGGAAGCTGCAGTGAGATCGGGGTCGAGTTGCGCGCGTTCATCGCGAAGGCGCCCAGGACGGTGACCGTCGCACCGACGGCGATCGACAGCACAGCTCGCGGCAGACGGGATCCGGCCGAGCCGCGATCGTCGACTTCGGCGGGCAGCTTCCTCAGTACCAGCACGAAGACGACCAGAGTCAGGGTCTCGACGAGGAACTGTGTGAGTGCGAGGTCGGGTGCTCCGTGGACGGCGAAGATGACGCCGCAGCCGTATCCGGTGAGACCGACCAGGACGACGCTTGCGAGTCGGTTACGCATGACGGTCGCACCGAGTGCGCCGGAGATCATGATGAGCGACACCACGATCTGCATGGGGGTCTCGAACAGCACGAAGTCCAGATCCGGTTCGGCGCCGACAGCGAGGACGATAATCGGCAGCAGGACCAGCGTCAGCAGGATCGTTCCCTGAGTCAGGGGGAGCGATCCGCGCTGTGTGGTTCCGGTCAAGCGGATGGAGATGGTGTCCATGCCCTTGAGGACCGAGTCGTACACCCGGTCGGCGTTGCCGAGTGGCGGGTGCTCGAACTTGAGTCGGTTCACCATGCGGTGCGCGACGAACAGGCCGACACCGCCGGTCACGACGATCACCGTGAGGCCGAGCGGCAGGTTGACACCGTGCCACAGCGCGAGGTGGTACGCCGCCTGGCCGTAGGAATCGACTGTCCGTGCGTACGGACTGACGATGTGGTCGACGACGGGGGAGAAGATGCCTGCAACCGCGCCGAGAACCGCGAGGAAGGCCGGTGCCGCGAGGAACAGCGCCGAGGGTGCGTGCATGTTCTTCACGGCCGGGCTCGGGCGCTTGAGTTGCTTGCGGCCGAAGGCGCCCCAGACGAAGCGGATGCTGTAGGTGACGGTCAGGATCGATCCGACAACCAGGCCGATGACCACGAGAACGCTGACGGTCGGGTTCAGTGCGGGCGTTCCGATCACCGCGGACAACGCGGTCTCCTTGCCGACGAACCCGAGGAACGGCGGGAGGCCCGCCATGCTGGCCGCAGCCAACGCGGCGATTCCGCCGAGTATCGGCACCTTCTTGCCGAGGTGCGCGAGCTTGCGAATATCGCGGGTACCGGTGGTGTGATCGATGATGCCGACAACCATGAACAGCGCGGCTTTGAACATCGCGTGCGCAATGACCATGGTCAAGCCGGCCAGCATTGCCTTCTCGGTGCCGATTCCGACGAGCACCATCAGGAAGCCGAGCTGACTCACCGTTCCGAAAGCCAGGATCAGTTTGAGGTCGAACGCGCGCAACGCTCGCCAGCCCGCAAGGATCATCGACAGCAGTCCGAGGGTGATGATCGTCGCTCGCCACGGTCCTGAATCCGCGAACCCGGGCGCGAGGCGCGCAACCAGGTAGATGCCGGCCTTGACCATGGCAGCGGCGTGCAGGTAACCGCTGACGGGAGTCGGCGCGGCCATCGCGCCAGGCAGCCAGAAGTGCAGGGGGACGATGGCGGACTTCGAGAGCGCACCGACGAGGATCAAGACGATCGCGACACCGGGAAGCCAGCCGGACGGGGCATCGGCGATGATCTCGGAGAGGTTGTAGCTGCCCGCGACCTGACCGAGGATGATGATGCCGACGAGCATTGCGAGCCCGCCTGCCGTCGTTACCAGCAGTGCCTGGGTTGCTGCGCGGCGCGACGATGCGCGTTCGGCATAGTGACCGACGAGGAGGAACGACAGGACGGTCGTGATTTCCCAGAAGATGTACAGAACTAGCATGTTGTCGCTGGTGATGAGGCCGAACATCGCGCCGGAGAATGCCACCATCTCGGCAGCGAAGATGCCCAGGCGCGGTTCGTCGTCCTCGAAGTATCGGGCGCAGTACACCAGAATCAGCGCGCCGATGCCCAGGACGAGTAGCGACATGATCGCAGCGAGCGAATCGAACCGCATGTCGAAGTTCATGGACAGACCAGGGACCCATTCGATGTCCAAGGACTGCTCGGTGTTCCAATTGGCGAACACCCAGACGAGGCTCGCGAGCGGTACGAGCGCTAGAGGGAAGAATGCGTTGCGGCCCCACCAGCGGACCAATAGCGGCGCGAACACGGCCGCGACCGTGTGCGCTATCAAGATAGCGAGCAAAAAGATACTCCGTCGTCTCTGGTTGCGACTGCCCCAGTGGGGGTCGCGGTGGAAAGTTGGGCGGCGTCGAGTAGGCGAACAATCGAAAAATATGCTCGCGAGCCGTGTGCTGGGCCGGCGAGTATAAGTTCACTCCATCCTACTTTGCGGCCCCGACTCGCTGACATTCGGTACAAATTGGACGTGTGCTTGACGCTGCAGCAGGGCCGTCGTACTGTAATCAACAGATCCATTGATAAAGGAGTTTGTTGATAATGAGCGGATCCGGTCTGGACGAAGCCTTCATGGCACTCGCAGACCCGGTTCGCCGGGCAATTGTTGCTCGGCTCAGTCGTGGACCGCAGACGGTCAACGACCTGGCCGAACCGTTCGATATCAGCAAACAGGCGGTGTCTCGACACATCCAGGTGCTCGAGAACGCAGGCCTGGTCACTCGGTCCCGCGATGCCCAGCGTCGACCCGTCCATCTCGACTCGGGACGGCTCGAAGAGCTCACCGCATGGATCGACAAATACCGCATCATCCACGAACAGCAGTTCAGGAAGCTCGACGGGCTGCTGGCCAACCTGAAAGAGGAAGACGATGAGTAATCCCGTCACAGTCACCGCGCCCGACGGCCTGCCCTTCATCACCATCGCGCGCGAGTTCGACGCACCCGTCGCGGCAGTGTTCCGTGCGCACAAGGAGCCCGATCTGGTCAAGCAGTGGCTCGGTCCCCATGGCTACGACATGGAGATCGAACGCTACGACTTCGTGAGTGGTGGCCGGTATCGCTACGTCCACACCAATCCGGAAGGATCTCGGTTCGCCTTCAACGGCATCTTTCACGTCGTGCGCGAGAACGAGTTCGCGATCCAGACGTTCGAGTACGAGGGCTACCCAGACGTGGTGAGCCTCGAATCGATCTCCTTCGTGGATCTGGGTGACGGCAGAACTCGCCTGGACATCCACAGCACCTACCCCTCGGTGGAGGCGCGCGACGGTATGGCACAGAGCGGAATGGAAAAGGGTGTCACCCAGGGATACGAGCGACTCGACGCGATCGTAGGGAGCTGACAGTCATGGATTGGACGTTGGAAGTGGTCGTCGTGCCCGTCGCAGATCTCGATCGGTCCATCGAGTTCTACCGGGACAAGGTCGGATTCGACCTCGATCACGACACCCGCAACGAGCACATGCACATCGCGCAACTGACTCCACGGGGATCGGGGTGCTCCATCGTCATCGGAAATCTGCCGTCACAGCAGGAGATGGTGCCCGGATCGCTCAAGGGGCTCCAGCTGGTTGTCGCGGATGCCTACGCCGCGCGTGAGGAGTTGCTGGCGCGCGGTGTGGAGGCCGGCGAGATCACTGTGTTCGACGAACGGGACGGCGGCACGTTGTTCGGCTTCGAGGATCCCGACGGCAACACCTGGGCGGTTCAGCAGTTGAAAGCCCGCGCCGACAAGCCATTGATCCCGCGCTAGCGTGTCCGTGTGATGCGAACTGCTGGGCTGGCTTACGTGAGAGACCGTCGCATGCTCCAAGCTCGGTCGGTCGGGAAGTCTGCGTTCTACATGGCCGGCGGCAAGATCGACCCAGGTGAGAGCCCGCTGGAGGCACTGCACCGTGAGATCCGCGAGGAACTCGATGCTGCGGTGACCGACGTCGAGTTTCTCGGAGTCTTCGAATGCGAAGCGTGGGGGCACCCGGCCGGAACCGGGCTGGAGATTCACTGCTTCGTTGCGAACCTGGCATCGGATCCCGTGCCGACCAGCGAGATAGCCGAGATTCGCTACTTCACTCGCAACGAGTACGCGGCAATGCCCGATGTCGCCCCTGGTTCGCTGATGGTCTTCGATCGGATGCGTGAGCTCGATCTGATCGATTGAGGGGAATGGACTCCTCGGGTACGTTGTTGGCAGGAGAACGTACGTTCTCCTCACTTCGACGCTTTAGGAGTCTCAATGACGAGCTTGTCCCAGAAGGCGACCACCCTCCTCGAACTCCACAAGCCGGGCAACCCGGTCGTGCTCCCCACGGTGTGGGATGCGTGGTCGGCGAACCTCGCGGTCTCCGCAGGTTTCACCGCTCTGACGGTCGGTAGCCACCCCGTCTCCGATTCGATCGGTAAGCCGGACAACGAGGGCATCACCTTCGACGAACTGCTCGCCCGCATCTCGCAGATCACATCCGCCGTCGACGTGCCGCTGTCAGTCGACATCGAAGCCGGCTACGGCGAGGACCCCAAGCGCCTCATCGACGGGCTCATTTCCGCAGGTGCCGTCGGCCTCAACATCGAGGACACCGTTCACAGCGAAGGTGGCCGGCTTCGCGAAGCGCAGGAACACGCTGATTTCGTCGGCGCCCTGCGCACGGCGTCGGATGCCACCGATGTGCACGTGGTCATCAACGCCCGTACCGATCTGTTCGTCAAGCAGGTCGGTGACGAAAGTGACCGCGTCGACCGCGCAATCGCCCGCATGAAGCTAGCCGCGGATGCAGGCGCCGACTCGCTGTACCCGGTCGGATTCCACAACGACGCCGACTACAAGCGTCTCGTCGAGGAGCTCCCGCTGCCCGTCAACGCAATCGCCAACCCGGCGGACGGCGACTTGAAGCACTTCGCCGAGCTGGGCGTGGGACGCATCAGCTTCGGCCCGCTGTTCCAGGGCGCACTCGCAGGTGAAGCCGCGAAGCTGCTCGGACGCTGGAAGTAAGGCTTCCTCTCGCGCTGGGCGGCTCCGCCGCCAGTGGCGTGGTTAAGTGCCCTGTGGAGCACTTAACCACGCCACTAGCGCGCCGCGCTGTACGCCTTCAGGTGCGCCACTTGCTCTGGATCGAGCGAGGGGCGCACCGTCTTTCGTGCAGCCTCCACGTCCGCCGCAGTGACATCGGTGGCATCCATGGACCGACGCATCGCCGTCAGGGCGGCCTCTCGCAGGAGCGCCGAACAGTCCGCGGCCGAGTAGCCGTCGAGCTGTTCGGCCAGTGCATCCAGATCCACGTCTTCGGCCAACGGAACAGATTTTCCCGACGCTTTCAGAATGTCCTTGCGTGCGTCGGCATCCGGAGGTGGCACGAACACGAGTCGCTCCAAACGCCCCGGCCGAAGCAGCGCTGGGTCGATGAGATCGGGCCGGTTCGTGGCCCCGAGAACCACAACGTCGCGCAGAGGCTCCACTCCGTCGAGCTCGGTCAGCAGGGACGCGACAACACGATCGCCGACGCCCGAGTCCGAGCTTTGGCCGCGGCGGGGCGCGAGAGCGTCGAGCTCGTCGAGAAAGATCAAGGACGGCGCGGAATCTCGTGCACGTTGAAAGAGTTCACGGACAGCCTTTTCCGAGGACCCGACCCACTTGTCCATCAACTCGGCGCCCTTGACCGCGTGGACACTGAGCTGGCCCGAACTTGCGAGCGCCCGAACCAGAAACGTCTTACCGCATCCGGGTGGACCGTACAGTAGTACTCCTCGTGGGGGTTCGATGCCCAAGCGAGAGAACGAGTCCGGATGCTGGAGCGGCCACAGGACAGCCTCGGTGAGCGCTTGTTTGGTCTCGACCATGTCGCCGACGTCGTCGAGCGTGATGCTCCCGATGGACAGTTCCTCGGCGCCCGAGCGTGACAGGGGACGGATCACGTCCAGCGCACCGACCAGATCGTCCTGGGTGATGCGCGGATCAGCGGTGTCGCTACCGGCTCTCGACGCTGCTCGCAGCGCGGCTTCGCGGACCAGGGCAGCCAGGTCGGCGACCACGAAACCTGGTGTCCGAGAGGCGATGTCGCCCAAGGTCAGGCCGTCGGTCGGAGAGGTGCGGAGAAGGTGTTCCAGTAGCGCGGTTCGGCCCGCACCGTCGGGCAGCGACAGCGTGAGTTCTCGGTCGCAGAGGTTCTGTGCTCGTAATCGTGCGTCAGTGGATTCGGGGTGAGCGGTGGTGGCAACGAATGCGACGCCCGCCGTGTCGATCGCGCGCTCGATCTGATCCAACACGAGCGTCGACACAGGTTCGGCGTCCGACGGCAGAAGCGCGTCGATATCGGTGACGAAGAGAACCCCGCCTCCGGAAAGGGCCTCCACGGCGGACGAGAGCGCGTCCACTCGCGCAGAGCTTTCGAGCGCTCCGATGGACGGCCCGTCGAGCTCGACTACCGTCCTTCCCGCCAGTACCGCCCGGGCGAGCGTCGATTTGCCCACCCCCGCAGGACCTGTGATCAACACACCCAAGTGCGGGGATGCGCCCAACTTCGCAAGGAGTTCGGACTCGTCGAGAGCCAACCGGATCCACTCCGACAACTTCGCCTGCTGTGCCGACACGCCCACCAGTTCGGTGACGGGCACCACCGGTCGCTTTTCGGGCGCTGCGCGGTGAACCGACGCCGAAGATCGGGCGGTGGCCCAGGTGACGGCGGAGTTGGGTTGCACACTCACCGGACCGCCTGAAGGCTCGGCCCCGGACACCGTCAACAACTCGGTCGTCCATGCAACGCCGAAGGTACGTGAGAGTGCTTGTGTGGCAGCGCTCGTGCTCGTGCCGGGACCGAGATCGCGAGGGAGGAGGGACACGGTGTCTCCGACGCTCAGAACCTTCCCCAGCAGTGCTTGGCGAAGGGTTGGATCCGAAATCGATCCGACCGCGAGCGACGAACCGGACAGGGTCACCGTTTTGGCTCCGTACACCGTAACCGGTGTGATCGCGACCGAGCCGTTTTCCTTGATCCCTGCGTTGGACAGGGTGACGTCGTCGAGTAAGGCTGTCCCGTGCGGCGTGCCGTCAGGTGCCTTCCCTGCGACGGCAGCTGTACGACGGGCCCCGACGAGCGCGATGGCGTCCCACTCGCGGATACCCAGCGCAGCAAGCACTTCTGGGTGAAGGCGCACTACTCCGCGGCGTGCGTCGGCCGCCGAGGTGTTCAACCGTGCGGTGAGGACGAGTTGCGGATCGGTCACTGCGGACTCTTCGGTCGACGAAGACCGAGCCTGGCCGCCGACCGACGGTTGTTGCCGGGTGCACGGCGAATCGCTCGTCGTTCGGCTCGGCGTTCGGAGGGTTTGGCGTCCCACGTGTACGGGCGGGCAGCTACCCAGCGCTGCGAACGGACCGCAAATGGAATGTGTAGCAAGTAAACTGCGACCAGAACCATGAGCAGAACCAGCGGAAACGTGATCAACGCGGCTGCGGCCAGGGCGACGAGAATCAACAGTGCGGCAGCCAATCGCGGCGGCACCGACACTGTCTTGAGGGCAAGCGTCGGAATCCGGCTGACGGCCAGCCCGGCGGTGAACAGTGTCCACCCGACCACCACGTAGAACGAGGCCCACCACCCGTCGCCCCATTCCTGGAAGGCCGCGATCGGTGTGAGGACGATCAGAGCGCCTGCCGGGGCTGGAACTCCGGTGAAGAACTCACTGGCGTAGCCGGGGGTGTCGTCTTCTTCCAGCAACGTGTTGAACCGCGCCAGACGAAGGACCATGGCAACGGCGTAGACGAGCGCGATGATCCACCCGCCGCTCGACCCCTCCAGAAGCGTTACGTACAGAACCAATGCCGGCGCGACACCGAACGAAATGGAGTCGGCGAGTGAATCGAGCTCGGCACCGATCTTGCTGGTGGCATCGAGGAGACGCGCGATACGACCGTCGAGTGCATCGAGGATGGCGGCAGCGCCGATCATCGCCAGCGACGTTCCGAGTTGCCCGTCGAGCGCGAACTTCACCGCGGACAGTCCCGCGCACAGCGCAAGGATCGTAACGACCGAAGGCAACAATCGAACAGCAGCGGGTGGGCGAGCTCTTCGTGTGATCATCGTCTACTGCGGAAGTTCGGCGAGCACCGTTTCAGCGCCGACAGCGCGCTGACCACGTTCGACCAACAGCGTCGTCCCCGCCGGGAAATAGGTGTCGACGCGGGATCCGAACCTGATGAGGCCGTAGGTGTCACCTATCGACAGGGTGTCGCCGACCTTGGCGTTGTTGATGATTCGCCGAGCGATCAAGCCTGCGATCTGGACTACGCCGACGTCGTGACCGGACGGAGTGCGGATGTGCATGCTGTTTCGCTCGTTGACTTCGCTGGCCTCGGCGAGATCGGCTGACTTGAACTGGCCCTTACGGTGCACCACTTCGAGTACTTCACCGCCGACCGGTACCCGCTGAACGTGCACATCGAGGACGGACAGAAAGATGCTCACGCGAGGAAGAGGCGTGGAACCGAGATCGAGTTCGGCCGGGGGCACGGCGGAGTCGACCAAAGTGACCAAGCCGTCGGCCGGGGCGACGACGACGCCGGGGCGATTCGGTGGAACCCGGCTCGGGTGCCGGAAGAACGTGGCGCATGCACCGGCCGCGGTCAGGCCTGTGCGGCGGATCCACTTGTGTCGGCGTCCGAGCACCGCTACCGCCAGGGGACCTGCGACGAAGGGCAGTCCAGCGGGGTGCAGCGGCGGCACTGCGTTTTTCACCAGTTCGGCGACGTGCGCTATGCCACTGCTGGGCGGTTGACCGATCGGGGCTGGACGGCGGGCCACTTCGCTCCTAGTGCTGTTCGACTGACGGCATCCGAAACGGACACTGCCGGGGCCTCACACAGTACGTGAGTAGCCCCGGCAGGTGCGATGCGTGCAGTAGGTCAGGCCCTCGATCGGCCCATGACCTTCTTGACCAGGAACAGAAGTATGCACGCGCCCAGCAGGCAGGTCAGGAAGCTAAATATCCAGCCTCCACCTTCAACGTCGCGGTTAAGAAGGCTCAATATTCCGCCACCGATGAGTCCACCGACTACGCCGACGACAATATTCGCGATAATTCCCATGGACTCGTCGGTCTTCATGATCTTGCTGCCGATCCATCCGGCCAATCCGCCGATGACAATCCATCCGATGATGCTCAGGCCCAACATGTGTGCCCCCTCGTTTCTATGCCGTTAATGATGCTGAGGGGGACTGCCCGATAAGTTCAACGTGCAAACATTTTTCAGCCGTGCTCGCTCGCCGCCTTGATGCGCTGCAGGGTCTTGTTCATGCCATCGACGAGTTCCACGTCGAGCTGTTCGGTTCCGCCCAAGGCTTTGTCGATCAGAAATCTGGATATCGCACTGGTGCCGTTCGGGGCTTCTCGCTTTTCGACCACCGTGGTTCCCGAGGCGGTCGGGGTGAGTGTGTAGGACCAGATCATTTTGTTCTCGACAATTCTGAACGCGATCGACTTGTTGGGGGCGAACTCGATTACCTTCGCTGTCGTCGGCCAGACGAGAAAGCCCTTGCGGTTGATGTTGAGCGTCGTCGTCCCCTTACGGACATCACCCCCGAACACCTTCATCTTCCTGCACTGCGGACTCCACTCGCCCATGCGCTTCAGGTCCGATACGACTGCCCAGACCTTTTCGGGGGGTGCCGCAACATCGATGCTTGCTTCGAGGGTCTTGCTCATCGATACCTCCGTGAATGGTGCAACTCGATGTCACACACAATTTGTGGGCAGCCTATACGGACCGTCGAGCAGGATGCACCAATTTCGTCTTTGCGAGGCGGGAACCCGCGCCCGTCGCACGCAATCGGTACATCCTGCTCAATCCGCCGCGCCCGTTATCGCCGTGCGCGTCATCGCCGTGCTGCCCGGCGTCGTCGGACGACGTCTGCAATCTGGCGAGCCACCTTGTCGGGATTCGCCATCACGTCGTACGCCGAGAATCTGAGCATGAGCCATCCGTCGAGGACAAGCTCGTTCTGTCGTCGGCGGTCCTTGCTGAACACCTCGGTTCTGCTGTGGAATGCGAATCCGTCCACCTCGACGATCACCCTTGCAAGTTCGTCGACGAAATCGCACATGTACCTACCGACCCAGAAGTTCGCGTGCATCAGAAGACCGATCGCGGTGAGCGCGCGGGCGAGAACTCGCTCGGGCTCCGACGCGAATCGCAACGAGGCGCTGCGTAATTGGGCCTTCGCACGAGCGTTGCCCCGCATGTGCGGAGTGGAGCGAATTACGAACTTCAGAGTGTCGGGATCGATGTCGGTGGTGAGCCGTTCGTCGACGACACGTGCCACATCCTCGGGTTTCATCACCGCGATGCAGTCGATGAGGGCCCGTTCACGAGTCACCACTGGCAGGCTCTGACACTCCGTGGCCTCCTGACGGCGGAGCGCTCGACGGTGCAGCGTGAGCCACGGTGGTGTTCGTGCGTGGTGGTGCGACGACGGAACGGTGGCGTCGATGGTGTCGGTGTGGTCGATCCACCCGTACAACCAGGCGGCGGTGCGATGGCTGAGCAGCGCGCCCGGCTGCCAAACCGTGACGGCGTAGCAACGCGAAATTGGTGAGGGTTCCTCGATGGAGTAGATGCGCGGAAGTACTCGGTGATAGTTGCGGCTGATCGTGCTGTCGGACTGTCCGGACACACGTAGCTGCGCGCGAGTTGCGATGCCGAATGGGTGCATAGCTGAAGAGCATCGGGGGTGCATCGGTGCACTCATTTGCGGTGACCAGGGTTTCGAGAATGCCTGTGGATAACACCGGAGACTGGGGACAATGAGCAGGAAAGCCCAATCGCGCGCGCAGGGAGTGGGAACCCGCGTGGTATTTGCGCCAGTGGGCGATCAAGCTCAGCCCCGTCCGTCAGCGCCCCGCGAGCACGTTCAGATAATGCGGGTTGTTCATGATCCCCAGGACGTTGCCGAACGGGTCGACTACCGAAGCGGTGTTGAACCCTTCGCCGTGCTCGCGGACCTGGTCGTGCAGCGAAGCGCCCAGTGCAAGCAGACGATCCAGTGATCCGGCGAGGTTGTCGACGTGCCAGAACGTGATCGACTCACCCAAGGAAGTGCCCGGTATCGCGTACTTGCGGTCGACGATCCCGAGTTCGTGCTGGAAGTCGCCGACGCGAAACTCGACGTATGCGGGAGTTCCGTCGGGGTTGTCGCGCCGGAAGTAGGGCTCGATTCCCAGCAGCTCGGTGTACCAGGTAGCAGCCGCTGCGACGTCGTCTGCATAAAAGCTGATGTTGCTGAGTCCTCTGAGCATGTCGTTCTCCTTGGTCGTCGGTGTGAGATCAACCTTCGTACGCAAAGTGCTCACCAACTGACTACTTTTCCGAGCAGAATTCGAAGTATGCGCGCGGACCGACTCGTCGCCACCCTCCTTCTGATGCAGACCCGAGGGCGGGTGACCGCTGCAGAGATCGCTGGGGAGTTGGAGGTGTCCGTGGCGACGGCACGGCGAGATCTCGAATCACTGTCCGCGGCGGGCATTCCGGTCTACCCCCAGGCAGGCAGAAACGGCGGCTGGCAACTCATTGGAGGCGCCCGTACGGACCTGACCGGACTCAGCTCGGTCGAAGCGCAAGCTCTGTTCACTCTCGTCGGTCCGGGCGCCGCATTGTCTCCCGACGCGAAGGCGGCGTTGCGCAAGCTCGTGAAGGCTCTGCCCGAACCGTTTCGTGCGGACGCTCAGGCAGCTGCCGACGCGATCACCATCGATCCAGCCCAGTGGGGGCAGGTGGCCTCGCAACTGTCCGAGCACGTTCGCCTATTGCAGAGCGCGGTGGTCAGCCGAATGAATGTCACATTCGGTTACAAGGGAACCAGCCGCCGCGAAGTGAGTCCGTTGGGGCTCGTGGACAAGAACGACACCTGGTATCTCATCGCCTCCACCCCACACGGGCATCGGACCTTTCGCGTCGACCGGATGAGCGACATCGGCGCGACCGAGACGACCTTCGATCGGCCCAGGAATTTCGATCTCGCCGAAGCGTGGGCATCCGTGGTCGAGACGGTCGAGGACCAACAGCGCAGGACGTCGGCAACCGTCGTGATCCCCGAAAACCTGCTGTCCGTGCTCGAGAATCAGTTCGGCAAGCATTGCGTCGTCCAGAGTGTTTCCGGTGGAAAACTCACTGCGACGGTGTCCGCCCCAGCTCCGGTGATGATCGCGCAGCACTTGGCGGGATGGGGTGACGTTCTGCAGGTGATCGAATCGGAGTCTGTCCAGGCAGAGTTGGCGCGAATAGGGGCCGAGCTGGTCGCTCGCTATCGGGCCAATGCGACCCCACCCGTGCGTGCGTAGTTACCCCGGGGTGTCACTACCCACGCACGACCAGGTCAGGGGCCGTGAGTGCGTAGTTACCTTCGACGGTAACTACGCACGCACGGGCGGACTACATCTTCGCGTGCCGGGCGAGAACGAATGCGTAGAGCCCGTACAGCCCGATTCCGATTCCGGCGAGGATGAGCAGGATCTGGCCGAATGGTTGTTCGCCCAACGTCTTGACCGCCCCGTCGATCCCGGTGGCCTTGCTGGGGTCCGAGGTGAAGACGGCGACGATGACGAGTGCGCCCGCGCCGATCAGGGCAACGCCCTTGGCCGCGTAGCCGGCGATTCCGAGGTACTCGACGCCCTTGCTCTGGTGGCCTTCGAGATCGTCGAGGAAGTTCTTCGATACGCCCTTGTAGACGTGGTAGCCGCCGACTCCGATGACAACGAGTCCGACCACGATCAACACCAACTTGCCGAAGCCGTTTTCCATCAATCGCGCCGTCATGCCCGCGTTCTGCTGGCCGCTGGACTCGCCCGAACCTTTGGCGAACCCGAACGTCGACCACGCGAACGCGATGTACACGACCGCGAGCGCCCCGGCTTTGAGCCGATCCATCGCGCTGCCTTCGTCTTGATCCGACTTCTTTCCGACGATTGCTTCCATGATCCGCCAGATGGCCAGCGCCAGGAATGCCACAACGGCGATCCACAGTGCGATGGACCCGCCGGGCTTGCTGCCGAGTTCGGCGAGGGCACCGGACTGGTCGGCGTTACCGCCTTGTCCGAACGCAAGCCGGATGGCGATGTAGCCGATCAAGATGTGGAGAAGCCCGCTGACGAAGTGCCCGGCTCGGGCTGCTCGCTCGAACAGAGTGCTGTTCTGGACGCCTTCGACGGCTCCTGTTGCCGATGTGTTCACTGCTGGCCCCGATTCCATAGTGGTGGCACTCTCTTTACCCGCAGCCAACGAAGAAGAAACGTAGCTTCCGCGCGCCTCCCGCAAAACCGGTAACGCGAGGCGAACACTGGTCGATAGAAAGAACGAGGAATCAGAACCTAACCAAGAATGTGTTCGGAGTGATCGATCGTGAACCTTCATTCGATCTTGCATCGTCCAGGCTCGGGCGTGCCGCTGCTCGAATCGGCGCGGATGAGCGGAAGCCCCCGGAAGTGGCCGAGCGAACAGCTCGAGCGACTCCTGACTCCACGTGAGATAGACATGATCACGCGCGGCCAAATCTGACGATTACCCTGCTAGCGAATACCCGCTAGCACCCAGGCGCGAACGACCGCGGCGCGGCATACTTGTCACCAAGTAAATGCCCGACCGGGAGGGTCATGAAGCCTGCAATTCTCAGCGTCGACGACGATCCGGGTGTATCCCGATCCGTCGCTCGCGATCTTCGCCGTCACTACGGCGAAAACTATCGCATCATCAGGGCGGAATCCGGTGCTCAGGCGCTCGATGCGCTCAAGGAACTCAAGCTCCGCGGCCAGCCCGTGGCAGTGCTGCTCGCCGACTATCGCATGCCGCAGATGAACGGTATGGAATTCCTCGAGCAGGCGATGGACCTGTACCCCTATGCGCGACGGGTCCTCCTGACTGCGTACGCCGACACGGATGCCGCAATCGACGCCATCAACGTCATCGACCTCGACTACTACCTGCTCAAGCCGTGGGATCCTCCCGAAGAGAAGCTGTACCCCGTACTCGACGCCCAACTCGAGGCCTGGTCCTCGTCGGATCACCGTCCGGTCGAGGAGACCAAGGTGATCGGCCACCGCTGGTCGGCTCGGTCCTCCGAGGTTCGTGAATTCCTCGCCCGTAATCAGCTGCCCTACCGCTGGTACATGGCCGATGAACCCGAAGGCGCACGGCTCTTGACGTCGGCGGGCGTCGACGACACCGTGTGCCCGGTGATCGTCACCGCCGAGGGCAAAGCCTTGTGTGCACCGACGGACTCCGAACTCGGTGATCACCTCGGACTGACGACGACCCCGTCCGGCGAGTTCTACGACCTCGTCGTCATCGGCGGCGGCCCGGCCGGATTGGGCGCCGCTCTGTACGGCGCGTCGGAAGGACTTCGTACGACGCTCATCGAGCGGACCGCAACCGGCGGTCAGGCCGGTCAAAGCTCTCGCATCGAGAACTACCTCGGATTTCCCGACGGTGTATCCGGTGCACAGTTGGCGGAGCGGGCACGTCGGCAAGCACTGAAGTTCGGGGCCGAGGTCGTCACGACGCAGGACGTCGTCGGCTTGGAGGCCAACGGTTCGGCCCGAACGGTCCGATTCGCCGACGGGCGCAGTATCGATGCCCAGACGGTGATCCTGTCGACGGGTGTCGCCTACCGGCAGTTGGCGACGCCTGGGATCGAGAACTTCACCGGACGCGGGGTGTTCTACGGATCGGCGATGACCGAAGCTGCCCGGTGTGCCGCGCAGGACGTGTACATCGTCGGTGGTGCGAACTCGGCCGGTCAGGCTGCGGTCTACCTTGCGCGCGGTGCGAAGTCGGTGACGATTCTGATCCGGGCGCAGTCGCTCGAAGCGTCGATGTCGTACTACCTGATCAAGCAGATCGAGGAGCACCCCCGGATCACTGTGCGAACGTGCACCGAGGTCGTCGGGGTCGACGGGGACGATCACCTCGAGACGATCACGTTGCACAATCGCGTGACCGACACCGACGAGACGGTCGCTGCGCAGTATCTGTTTCTTTTCATCGGGGCTGCACCGCGGACCGACTGGCTCGACGGTTTCGTGGTCCGGGACGAGCACGGGTTCGTCGTCACCGGCCCTGATTTGGTCGTGGACGGCAAAGGGCCGAGAGGGTGGGACCGGGACCGATTGCCGCACCACCTCGAAACGAGCGTGCCCGGAGTGTTCGCGGCCGGGGACGTGCGATCCGATTCGGCAAAACGCGTCGCGTCGGCGGTAGGAGAGGGAGCGATGGCAGTGATGCTCGTGCACAGATATTTGGCCAACCCATGAGCCAGGAGCGCAGCCTGCGGAGTGACCATGTAGCCAGGAGCGCAGCCTGCGGAGTGACCAGATGAGCCAGCAGTGTTCGCCGGAAGAGCTGAAGACGCTGTTCCTGTTCGAGAAGCTGTCCGACGATCAGCTCGAGGAGCTGTGCGTCGCTGGGCACGTCGAGATCATCGAGCCGGGTCCGGTGTTCGCCGAAGGCGAGCCGGCGACGTGTTTCTACGTGTTGATCGAGGGTTCCTTGGTTCTGACGAAGCTGTCGGGTGGTGAGGATCTGGTGATCAGCCGCACGTCGCAGCGCGGTGTGTACGCAGGTGCGTGGCAGGCGTATCTCCGCGAGCGCGTTCCGCAGACCTACCCGAGTTCACTGCGTGTCAGCGCACCTTCGCGCTTTTTCGTGCTCGACGCGGACAAGTTCGCGGACATCGTCTCCGAGTGGTTCCCGATGGCGCTGCACCTGCTGGAGGGCCTGTTCATCGGCGCCCGTAACACCAGGCAGATCGTCGATCAGCGGGAACGGTTGCTTGCGCTCGGATCGCTGTCCGCCGGACTCACTCACGAATTGAACAACCCAGCGGCAGCGGCAGTTCGGGCGACGTCGGCGCTACGTGATCGTGTCGCGCACATGCGTCAGAAGCTGAAGATGATCGCGAACGGGTCGCTCGACCGGACGGCGCTCACCTCTCTCGTCGGTTTGCAGGAGGAGGCTGTCGAACTCGTCGCAAAGGCGCCGAAGTTGACGCCCCTCGAGGCGTCGGACCGTGAGGACGAGCTCGGAGATTGGTTCGACGACCACGACATCGCAGGCGGCTGGGATCTGGCGCCGACGTTCGTTGCGGCGGGTCTCGACGTCGCGTGGCTCGAGAAGGTTGCCGCAACGGTCGACGAATCGAAGACGCTGGAGGGCGCGATCAGGTGGCTCAACTACACCGTCGAAACCGAGCTCCTGATGAACGAGATCGCCGATTCCACGACGCGGGTGTCCACACTCGTCGGTGCGGCCAAACAGTATTCGCAGATGGACCGCGCGCCGTATCAGACCGTCGATATTCGTGAATTGCTCGACAGCACACTGGTGATGCTGGCACGAAAGATCGGCGACGACATCACCGTCGTCAAGGAATACGATCCGGCCGTTCCCCCGATTCCGGCATACGCAGCCGAGCTGAACCAAGTGTGGACCAACCTCATCGACAACGCCGTGCAGGCAATGAACGGCACTGGAACCCTCACCGTCAGAACAATTCTCGACCACGATCAGGTGCAGATCGAGATCGGTGACACCGGCCCCGGAGTTCCCGACGCCATCGCCTCACGCATCTTCGAGCCGTTCTTCACCACCAAGCCGGTGGGTGAGGGGACGGGTCTCGGTTTGGATATTTCGTGGCGGATCATCGTCAAGAAGCATCAGGGTGATCTGAACGTGGAGTCCGAACCGGGCAACACCAGATTCATCGTCCGGTTACCGATACAGCCCAGCCAGGAAGTTGGGCATTCTGCAGACTCCACAACCGCAGCACAGGAGGATTCATGAGCGAGCCCCAGCCGGAAAACGACATTCCAGGCATCGATACCGAAGTTCCCCCGTCGGGACCCGGCTGCGCGGAATGTACGGAATCGAAAGGGTGGTGGTTCCACCTTCGGAGGTGTGCGCAATGCGGGCATGTCGGGTGCTGCGATTCCTCGCCTTCGCAGCACGCGAGCAAGCACGCCGAAAGCACAGGCCACCAGTTCATTCGCAGTTTCGAGCCGGGTGAGGACTGGTACTACAGCTACGCCGACGAGCAGATGTACGACGGCCCCGATTTGGCGGAGCCTCAACATCATCCACTGGATCAGACGACCCCGGGACCCAAGGATCTCGTACCGTCGAACTGGCAGCGATATCTGAACTGACATGAGCGAGAACAAGACCGGGCCGACCGATGTCGACGTCGAGGATTTTTTGGCTGCCGTCGAGCATCCGGTTCGGCGCGCTGACGGCCTGATTTTGCACGAGATGTTCTCCGAGATCACCGAGCAACCCGCAGTGATGTGGGGGCCGACGATGGTGGGGTACGGGCAGTACCACTACCGCTACGACAGCGGCCGCGAAGGTGACGCCCTCGCCGTGGGGTTCTCGCCGAGGAGGGCGTCGCTCGCGTTGTACGGGCTCACGTATGCGCCGGAGACGGCGGAGTTGCTGGAGTCGTTGGGCAAGTACAAGACCGGCGCAGGATGCCTGTACGTGACAAAGCTTGCCGACGTCGACACCGATGTCCTCGGAAGAATGATCGAGGTGTCCTACCCGTACGTCGTCGGTACCCTCGGTGTATGACGCTGATCGCGGAAGACGTGTTCCTGCTTCTCGTCGACGATGTGACCGGTAAGCCGGTGGTCGACAGCACCAAGTTTCCCCGTGTCCTTGCCGGTGGTCTGGTGCTCGAACTGGCGATGAACGGTTCGGTTCGCATCACCGTCAAGGGTGAGCAGGTCAAGGACGGCCGGTTGGTGGTGTCCGGACCACCGCCGCCGGATCCACTTCTCGCGCGAGCGCACGCGCTCATCGGAACCCAGAGGAATCCGCTGAAGCCGCAGAGTGCGATCGAGAAGCTGCAGAAGAACCTGCACAAGGAAATCGGATTTCGGCTCGCGCAGCAGGGCTTCGTGACCGAGAGGCACGACAAGGTCCTCGGACTTTTCCCGACGACCAGCTGGCCTGCCCGGGATCCGGCACGCAAGAACTGGGCGCGTCAGTGGATCGGGAGCGCCATCGTCGACGGCACCACGCCGACGCCGGAGACATCCGCGTTGATCTCCCTGATTTCAGCGGTCGACGCCGTTCCGAAAGTACTGCCGGGCGTGGACAAGAAGCTCGCGAAGGCGCGGGCGAAACAGATCGCCGAGGGTGAATGGGCAAGCGCTGCAGTGCGTAAAGCGGTGCAAGATGTGAACGCTGCCGTCACGGCGGCGGTGATGGTTCCGATCATCGTCGCGTCGTCGGGTAGCTGAGCCCTAGTGGGCGTCCCGCTCACGAGCCCTGGTGCGCGTCCCGCCCAGTGGCGCGGATAAGTGCCCTGGAGGGGCCGCGAGCGTGCCTCTGGGGAGCGGCGATCTGGGATACTCGCGGGATGACCAGGTCTCTCGCCATCCTGATGTTCGACGACGTCGAGGTTCTCGACGCATGCGGACCGTTCGAAGTGTTCTCGGTGGCCAACCGGATCACGTCCCGCGATGGTGGTGAACCGGCATTCGACGTCGTACTCGTCGGGGTGAGCGAAGGACCCGTTCGTGCTCGTGGGGGAATGCGCATTTCGGTGGACACGACGATCGACGACACTCGTCACTACGACATCGTCCTGGTACCCGGTGGTGTCGTCCATGCTGTTGCGGCGGACCCCGCGGTGATCGCGTGGATCGAGAAGAATTCGAAGACAACCGAATTGACGGCGTCGGTGTGTACCGGTGCGTTCCTTCTGGCCAAGGCGGGCGTGTTGGATTCACGCCCGGTGACGACGCATTGGGAGGACATCGGCGAGTTACGCGCCGTGTGGCCGAATCTCGATGTCCGCGAGGGTGTTCGATTCCTCGATCACGGTGACATCGCTACGTCGGCGGGCATCAGCGCAGGTCTGGATCTAGCGCTTCACCTGGTAGGGCGTCTGGTGACCGAAGAAGTTGCGGCCCTCACTGCCCGGCAGATGCAGTACGACTGGTCAGACGCTCAGCAGGCGTAGAACGAGCGCGGCGACTGCGACCACGGTGAGGAAGGCCGAGGGTCCGATTCCTTTGGCATCCTGCACTCTCAGGTGCGCGATGACGGCCCCGACGAAGTACAGAATCACGCCGATGGCTGCCGCAACGCCGATCGGCCAGAAGAACAAACCGACGAGCATGCCGATGGCGCCCGCGATCTCCAGGTAGGCGAGCACAGGAACCTTGTCGGCGGGCACGCCGACCTGCTCCATGATCGGGATGACGGACGCGCTCTTGGTCAGTTTTCCGACTGCCGAGAAAGTGAGTGCAACGGCCAGGAAGATCGAAACAATCAGTGTCGCAATGAACATCGCAGTCTCAGGCCCGATCTCGAGGTGTATGAAGTTGCAGTCGGAAGAACAGTGACAAGGCAGACAGTAGCACCGTCGGCAGGATGGGGGAGTAACGACAAGAGGGGCCCGGCGTGTGCCGGGCCCCTCTTGTTCTCACGTGAATCTACGAGTTCGACTGAGACTGACCCTCGTGGGAATCCGCGAACTCCTGGGAGTCGAACACCTCGCCGCGGAGAGGATCTACCGGGCCGCTGTCCTGGGAGAATTCGACGGCTCCGGTGTCGGGGTCGACTTCCAACGACTCCGACGACACCTCGTGCACGGCGAGAACGACATGTCCGTTCGACGGCGTGGTAAGCCCGACGGTGGATGGTCCCAGCCCTGAGAACGTCGAGGAGATACCTACGCGCTTTCGACGTTTCGGTGCGCCGTCGGCCGTCCGTTCCGGCTCTTCCGGCCCGGACGTAGTGGGCGTCTGGGTCACCCGCACATACCGCGGGGTCGTCGCGACGTCGTACCGGAATGCCTTGACCATCGAGACGCACGCCAGGACGAGGATTATCGAGAACGGAACTGCCGTGGCTATCGACATCGTCTGCAACGCAGTAAGGGACCCGGTTCCACCCACGAGAAGCAGAATGGTGGCCGCGGTGCCTTCGAGAATCGACCAGTAGACCCTGGTGATCTTCGGGGGCTCCAGTTCACCGCCCGTGGAGAGTATGTCGATCACGAGTGATCCCGAGTCCGAGGACGTCACGAAGAAGAACACGATCACGAAGATCGCGAGGACGCTCGACATCGTCGCGAGCGGCAAACCGTCGAGCAGCTGGAAGAGGCTGGTATTCGTGTCGACCGCGCCGTCGACCAGCAGGTCGCCGTTCTCGCGCTGCCTGAGTATTCCTGCATCGCCGAAAATCGTGAACCACAGCGAACCGATGATGGTCGGTGCAAGCAGTACGCCGAAAACGAACTCGCGGATCGTACGGCCACGGGAGATGCGAGCGATGAACATTCCGACGAACGGAGCCCAGCTCATCCACCATCCCCAGTAGAAGATGGTCCACGCGCCGGCCCAGCCGTCATCGGCGAAAGGCGAGGTACGCAGCATCATTTCGGGAAGCGCCTGGATGTAACCGCCGAGGTTCTGTACCCATGACTGCATGAGGAACAGCGTCGGTCCGGCTACGAGGACGAAGATGGCGAGACCGGCGGCCAATCCCATGTTGATGTTGGACAGCCACTTCAGGCCCTTGGAAACGCCGGAGACCACCGAGAAAGTGGCAAGCCCGGTCACTCCTGCGATGAGCAGGACCGTCAACCAGTTGTTGCTCTCGACCCAGCCGAGATACGACAGGCCTGCCGAGATCTGCTGCACACCGAACCCGAGCGAGGTCGCGACGCCGAACAGTGTTCCGATGATGGCAACTGTGTCGATGGCATGTCCGATGCCACCCTCGATCCGCTTGCGGCCGAGCAGTGGTTCGAGGAGCCATCGCACCGACAGCGGACGCCCCTTGCGATACGTCATGTACGCAAGACCGAGGCCTACGACTACGTAGATCGCCCACGCATGCAGGCCCCAGTGGAAGAGCGTCAGTTCCATGGCTTGGTTGGCTGCCGCGTCCGTCGACCCGGCGACACCGCCTGCTTCGGGCGGAACCACATAGTGCGACAGCGGTTCGGCGACGCCGTAGAACACCAGGCCGATACCCATGCCGGCGCTGAAGAGCATCGCGAACCAGGACATCACCCCGAACTCGGGCTTTTCGTCGTCGCGCCCGAGGCGAATGTTTCCCACACGGCTGATTCCGCAGTACAGGGCGAAGACCACAAATCCGGTGGTAGCCAAGATGTACCACCAGCCGACACCGTCGGTAATTGCGGTGTTCAGTGAGGTGAAAGCGTCTGCGGCAGTGCTCGAGTAAACAACCGCGAACGCGATCATCGCGAAGATGACTATCGATGCGGGGACGAACACGGGCTTGAGCAGCCCGTCCCACGCTTCTTTTACTGCGTTGGGTTTCTTGTCGAGATTCACTTGTTTGTCGTCCTCACAATTTCGTATGCGAATTGTGGACGGCCGCCGATGCTGGGCCACCTCGAGCCGGGCCGACCACAATCGGTTCTCTTGCGTTAACCTCTGTTTGGTCAAGTACCGGTAAACACCGTAGCCGACCTATGTGGTGTGCGCGAACGCGGCGACCGTGCACGGGTCGCTGACCTGCGGAACTCCCACTACTGTTCATTTCGTGCCGCAAACTTGCGTGATCGGAAGCCCCGTCGTAGCGCCGTGTGTGTTCGCAGCGCTTCGGGCCGGCGATGAGACAGCGGTGGCGATCTCGCCATGACGCGCGGCCGTTTGTCGCCGGGAGATGTCTTCGCCGGGTACACCGTCGAGCGGCTTCTGGGCGTGGGCGGAATGAGCGAGGTGTATCTGGTTGCGGGCCACGAGACGCTCAAGATTCTCAATGCCGATGCCTCGCGGAGTGAACGGCTGAGGGCCAAGTTCGTCATGGAAGCGGAGATCGCGGGCACGCTGCATCATCCCAACATCGTGTCGGTGCACGCGCACGGCGAAACCGACGGTCAGCTGTGGATGTCGATGCATTACGTCGAGGGGTACAGCGCAGCCAGAATCGTCGCGCGCGGTCAGATTGCGTTGGAGGTTCGCAGGGCCGCCCGCATCGTCGGCGAGGTCGCGAAGGGGCTCGACTACGCACATGCACAGGGTGTGCTGCATCGCGATGTCAAGCCGTCGAACATATTGATCAGTACCGGAGCGCGTCCCGACGGCTACGAGCAGGTTCTGTTGTCCGACTGGGGAATTGCACGACTCGTCGACGACGAGACGCCGCTCGCACGCGGTGGAACGGTACTCACGTCCATCCAATACGCGGCGCCGGAGGTCCTTCGCGGCGAATCGTTGTCACCGCAGACCGATATCTACGCACTCGGCGCGACCCTCGTCGAGTTGCTCACCGGAAAACCGCCTTATCCGCTGGCGACGCCGCTTGCCATCATGGATGCTCAGCTGGGCGCGTCACCGCCGGTCGTGACCGAGCGGCGGCGAACCCTTCGAAAAGGCCTCGACACGGTCGTCGCAACGGCGTTGGCGAAGGATCCGGCCGATCGTTACGAGACTTGCCAGGACCTGGCCGACGCGGTGGAACGGGCTCTCACCGCGCCTGCGCCCGAGCCCCCGCCTCGGAGGTCTCCCTTCGGGGCGGGGCTGCGCAGCGTGCTACGTCGGCATCATTAGGTGTTGAACTCGTCCTCGTCGAGCGGTCTGTTGGCGACGACGGGGTACTGCCCGGTGTAACCGAGACGTTCCTCGGCGACCGCCAGCACCTTGGTGCGTACGAGGTACCAGCCACCGATCAGAGCGGGGATGATGATGACGAGGGTGGCGATCGTCCAGGTGCCGATCGGGGCGTCGAACGCCATGAGTACGAGCACGCCGAACAGGAACACCAGCGTCGCGTAGCTCGTGTAGGGCGCGCCGAACAACCGGAACTTCGGACGCTCGAGGATGCCCTTCTGGGACCAGCGGTACAGCTGGATCTGGCAGAGCACGATGGTCGCCCAGCTCGCGATGATGCCGAGAGCCGACATGTTCAGCACGATCTCGAACGCTTCGCCCGGCGCGATCGCGTTCAGCGCGACGCCGAACAGCGTGATGAAGCACGTCAGCAGAATCCCGCCGAACGGGACTCCGCCCTTGGTCATCTTCTTCGTGAACTCCGGGGCGCTGCCGTTCATGGCCATCGATCGCAGGATTCGACCCGTCGAGTAGAGACCGGCGTTGAGCGAGGACAGCGCAGCGGTGAGCACGACGATGTTCATGATTGTGCCTGCGCCGCCGAGGCCGATACTCGAGAAGAAAGTCACGAACGGACTCGTGCCTGCTGCGTATGCGGTGTACGGCATGAGCAGGGCCAGCAGTACGAGTGATCCGACGTAGAACAGTGCGATTCGTGCGATCACGGAGTTGATCGCACGTGGCATGACCTTGGCCGGGTTCTCGGTCTCACCTGCGGCGGTACCGACGAGTTCGACGGCCGCGTATGCGAAGACGACGCCGGAGATGACGATGACCAACGGCCAAGCGCCCGACGGGAACAGTCCGCCGTTGTCGGTGATCAGCGAGATGCCCGGCATCTCGGTGCCGACGGGGATGCGTCCGGCAAGGAACACGACGCCCACGACGAGGAACGTCACGAGAGCGATGACCTTGATGATCGCGGCCCAGAATTCCATTTCACCGAACCATTTGACCGAAACGAGATTGAGCGACATCACGATGACCAGAGCGATCAGCGCGATGACCCACTGAGGGATGACCTCGAACGAACCCCAGTAGTGCATGTACGTTGCGATGGCCGTGACGTCGACGATGGCCGTCATAGCCCAGTTGAGGAAGTACATCCAGCCGGCGACGAAGGCTGCCTTCTCTCCGAAGAACTCGCGAGCGTAGGAGACGAACGATCCCGACGACGGGCGATGCAGTACCAGCTCACCGAGCGCGCGCAAGATGAAGAAGACGAAGATTCCGCAGAGGGCGTAGGCGAGGAAGAGGCCAGGGCCGGCGCTCGCAAGTCGTCCACCTGCGCCGAGAAACAAGCCGGTACCGATTGCTCCGCCGATGGCGATCATCTGGAGCTGACGAGGCTTCAGGCCCTTGTGGTAGCCCTCCTCCTCGTGGTCCATCGCTGAGTTGTCGTATGTGGTGTCGACCGAATCGGACATGGTGCGATCCCTTGCTGTCGATTGCGCGAACGGGTGAATTGTCCGAATTGCTCTAGCTCGAATGTTCCTGTCCCGAACGGTATTTCCGCTGTGCGGCGTCACGAAAGGCGTTGGATGTAAACAAATCGCTCGGGTGTAAACAGTGCGTGAAGGCCGATCGAGAGCGTGAGCATCTGCTCGAGGGTGCGAATCCGTCCCAGCTCTGCGCCCTGAGTGAACGTGACCCCTCGACCTTGCACTCGCCATGGTCGAGTGCTAGAAATGCAGTTGGCACTCGCGCCTTGTGAGTGCCAGGTCGGGACGGTGAGGCTGGGAATCATCGACACCCCTGGTCGTCCGTCGCGGGCACCGAACTCGGCCGAGCAAGTGCAGATGAGCGAGACGACACACGTTTCGTTCTGCGTGTCACCCCCAATCCGGAGGATCACTTCGCAATGGCCAAGATCATCGCGTTCGACGAAGAGGCACGCCGTGGCCTCGAGCGAGGCCTCAACGCCCTCGCCGACGCAGTAAAGGTGACGTTGGGCCCCAAGGGTCGCAACGTCGTGCTCGAGAAGAAGTGGGGCGCCCCCACGATCACCAACGACGGCGTCTCCATCGCCAAGGAGATCGAGCTCGAGGATCCCTACGAGAAGATCGGTGCCGAGCTCGTCAAGGAGGTCGCCAAGAAGACGGACGACGTCGCAGGCGACGGCACCACCACCGCTACCGTTCTCGCCCAGGCACTCGTTCGTGAAGGCCTGCGCAACGTCGCAGCCGGCGCGAACCCGCTCGGCCTGAAGCGCGGCATCGAGAAGGCTGTTGCAGCCGTCACCGAGTCGCTGCTCGCTTCCGCCAAGGAGATCGACACCAAGGAGCAGATCGCTGCTACCGCTGGCATCTCCGCAGGCGACCCGTCCATCGGCGAGCTCATCGCCGAGGCAATGGACAAGGTCGGCAAGGAAGGCGTCATCACGGTCGAGGAGTCCAACACCTTCGGCCTGCAGCTCGAGCTCACCGAGGGCATGCGCTTCGACAAGGGCTACATCTCGGCGTACTTCGCCACCGATGCAGAGCGTCAGGAAGCCGTCCTCGAAGACGCGTACATCCTGCTCGTCAGCTCCAAGATCAGCACCGTCAAGGACCTGCTGCCGCTGCTGGAGAAGGTCATCCAGTCCGGCAAGCCGCTCGTCATCATCGCCGAGGACGTCGAGGGCGAAGCTCTCTCCACCCTCGTGGTGAACAAGATCCGTGGCACCTTCAAGTCCGTTGCCGTCAAGGCTCCCGGATTCGGTGACCGTCGCAAGGCGCAGCTCGCCGACATCGCCATCCTCACGGGTGGAGAGGTCATCAGCGAAGAGGTCGGCCTCTCCTTGGAGACCGCCGGACTCGAGCTGCTCGGTCAGGCACGCAAGGTCGTCATCACCAAGGACGAGACCACCATCGTCGAGGGCTCGGGCGACTCCGACGCCATCGCCGGTCGCGTCAGCCAGATCCGCGCCGAGATCGAGAACTCCGATTCCGACTACGACCGCGAGAAGCTGCAGGAGCGCCTGGCCAAGCTTGCCGGTGGCGTTGCAGTCATCAAGGCCGGAGCAGCGACCGAGGTCGAGCTCAAGGAGCGCAAGCACCGCATCGAAGATGCAGTGCGTAACGCCAAGGCTGCCGTCGAAGAGGGCATCGTTGCCGGTGGTGGCGTCGCGCTGCTGCAGGCCGCTCCCGCACTCGACAACCTCAAGCTGGACGGCGACGAGGCAACCGGCGTGAACATCGTTCGCGTCGCACTGTCCGCTCCGCTCAAGCAGATCGCATTCAACGCAGGCCTCGAGCCCGGCGTTGTTGCGGACAAGGTCTCCAACCTGCCCGCAGGTCACGGCCTCAACGCCGCGACCAACGAGTACGAGGACCTGCTCGCTGCAGGCATCAACGACCCGGTCAAGGTCACCCGCTCGGCACTGCAGAACGCAGCGTCCATCGCGGCTCTGTTCCTGACGACCGAGGCCGTCGTCGCCGACAAGCCCGAGAAGGCCGGAGCGCCTGCTGGCGATCCGACCGGTGGCATGGGCGGCATGGACTTCTGAGTCCCTTGTTGCACTGAAGAAGCCCGGCACCTTTCGAGGTGCCGGGCTTTTTCGCGTTCGAATCGGGTGCAACCAGCCGCGCGGATCGCGGTCGGCTGCACCCGATTCTCGGTGATACCCGCCTGGTTTGTGGTTAGTGTGAGTAATGGCTCGAATTCGCTCGATGACGGTCGCACTTGCCGTGGCAACGGCCCTCGCAGGTTGCTCCACCTCGGGCACCGCTACGCCTGCGTCGGCACCGACGACCAGCGTGGCGCCGACAATCACTGCTGACTCGACAACCGAGTCGACGAGCACAACGCCGCCTCCTACCTCGATGGCCGCCGAGCCGTACGTCGTCGGCAGTATTCGCATTACCGGATCGACAGCGCGTGCGACCTACGACGTCGCGATTCCACAGCTGAGCGGCGGCAATCCGGCCGTGACAGCCGAATTCAACGAGTCGATGCGCGCGGCGTTGCAGGATCAGATCGACCGCGATTACGGGAACGACTTCACCCTCAGCGACGGCTACTCGACGGGTACGAACCACGTCGGGCGGCGCGTGATCAGTGCCGAACAGATCACCGATTGGATCGCCGTGCCGCCCGGAGCGCACGGCAATTCACTGCTTGCGACCGTGACGATCAATGCCGATACAGCGCAGCCGATCTCCCTCGGCGATGCCTTCACCGATCTGGATGCCGGATTGTCTCGACTGTCCGATCGAGCAGCGGCAATTCTCCCGTCCACCCGCGCAGGCGACAGATTCGAGCGCTTGGGCATCGAACCGACGGTGGCCAACTTCGGGAACTGGACGGCATCGCCGGACGGTATGAACATTCACTTCGGTGACTACCAGGTGGGGGCCTATGGCATCGGCCTCATCACGATCACGGTCCCATGGACCGACCTGTCCGACGTCCTCGCTCCCGGCATGGAGGACGTGCTGAGCAGCTGACCCTGGGCCCGACAGTGCGAGCATGAACCCATGATGATTCGCGCAGGGGTGCTGGATGTGGCCTACGACCGCGTCGGTGATCCGTCCGGCCGCTCGGTGGTACTGATGCACGGGTTTCCGTACGACCCGCGCGGTTACGACGACGTCGCCGGGCTTCTCGCCCAGTCCGGTTACGACGTGGTGGTGCCGTACCTACGCGGCTTCGGACCCACCCGATTCGTCGACGTGAACACGATGCGCTCGGGTGAGCAGGCCGCAATCGGTCATGACCTTCGTGAGCTGATCATCGCTCTAAAACTGGGCCAACCGATTGTCGCCGGCTACGACTGGGGTGGGCGAGCTGCGTGCGTCGTCGCCGCGCTGTGGCCGGAACTGGTGTCGGGTCTGGTGAGCGTGTCCGGATACCTCGTACAGGACATCGCGGCGGCGGTGTCCACGCCGGTGCCGCCGCACCTCGAGAAGCGGTACTGGTACCAGTACTACCTGCACTCCGAGCGAGGCCGGGCCGGGCTGGCGGCCTACCGCGCAGAAATCGCCCAGACGCTGTGGACGGACTGGTCGCCGACGTGGAGGTTCGGTGACTCCGAGTTCGCGGCCACCGCGCCCTCGTTCGACAACCCCGACTTCGTGGATGTGTCCGTGCATTCGTACCGGCACCGATACGGCATCGAGGCCGGGGATGCCGCCTATGCAGAAACGCAGGAATTGCTGACACGGCAACCGGCGATCACGGTGCCCACGGTCGTGATCGATCCGACCGAGGACACCGTTGCCTCGTTGTACGGCCGCCCGGACCACGCGGCGCACTTCACCGATCTGATCGACGTTCGTCAGGTCGAGTGCGGCCACAACCCGCCCCAGGAGCTACCCGGGCACTTCGCCGACGCCATCGTGACGCTGGGTCAGGTGGTCCGGGATCGCAGTTCGATCTAGTCGACCGCGAGCTCGCCCAGCTCGTTCCAGTCGGTGCCGTCGACCTCTTGGCTGATGATCTTCGGGGTCTCCTGCAGGTACGGCGGGAGTTCCTTCTGGGCCTTCTTGAAGTGATCCGAGTTCACGTGCGTCGCACCGGCATCGGGATCCTTGAACGCCTCCACCAGGACGTATTCGGTGGGGTCGTCGAGAGTGCGCGACCAGAAATACCAGAGGCATCCTTCTTCGGCTTGGCATGCTTCGGTGAAATCGCGGGAGATCTCGGGCCAGTTGTCGGCGTGCTCGGGCTTGACCTTGAACTTGGCGGTGATGAAGATCAACGTTGCTCCTCGTAGTCGGTGTGGTGCTGGGGGGTACTACCCGGTTTCACGGTACGAGAATCGCGCGGCCGCGAACCCGTCCGTTGTCGAGGTCGTCGATAGCGCTCTGGAAGTAGTCCAGTGCGTACGTCTGCGTGTGCAGGTTGACGGCACCGCGTGCGGCGAGTGACATCAGATCGCAGAGGTCGTTGTACGACCCGACGAGGTTGCCGACGATGTTCTTCTCCGCCGACACCAGGTCGATGGTCGGCACGTCGACGTTCTCGCCGTACCCGATGACGTGATAGTCACCGGCCCGTCGGGTCATCGCCAATCCTTCTGCGGTGGAACCGTTCTCACCGACGAAGTCGAGTACCACCTCGGCCCCGAAGCCGCGGGTGAGTTCCATGACCTGATCGAACTGGGTGCCGTCGGCGACCACAGCATGGTCGGCCCCCAAGGTGAGCGCCAGTTTCACGGCATCGGCATTGCGGTCTATGACGATCAACTCGGCCGGGGAGAGCGCCTCGAGTACCTGAATACCGATGTGGCCCAGACCGCCGGCTCCGATGACGACGCACTTGTCTCTCGGCGTCAGACGCTTGGCCGCCTTCGCCGCCGCGTGGTACGCCGTCAGGCCGGCATCGGCCAGCGCGGCGACCGCGGACGGCTCGAGCGAATCGTCGATCTTCACAACTGTCCTGGCGTTGGTCCGCAGGTAGTCGGCGTATCCACCGTTGGTGTCGATCCCGGGGAAATCGCTGGTCTCGCAATGGACGTCGTCTCCGGATCGGCAGGCTCGGCACAGTCCACACGTCACGAGTGGATGCAGGATCACCTTGTCGCCCTCACGCACGTTGGTGACGGCCGACCCGACGGCATGGACCCACCCGGCGTTCTCGTGGCCGATCGTGTACGGCAGTGTGACGCCCGACTTTTCGGCCCATTGACCTTCGAGAATGTGCAGATCGGTGCGGCATACGCCGGCCCCACCGATCTTGACGATGACGTCGAGTGGGCCCTGTACTTCTGGAATCGGAACCTCGGTCATCTCCAGCTTCTTGTGATAGCCGACGACCTGGACGGCGCGCATCGAACTCATGAAACATGCTCCTGTGTAGTAAGTGTGGTGAGTGGAATGAACGCGCCTTCCACGCGAGGAACTTGCTGCTCCTCCGACCCCGGGTAGCGGGTCTGCAGCAATCCACGGCAGAAGTGCGCGTTGCCGTCGATCGAGACGCGGGTGGCGCGGGCTCGCCGCATCACCATCGTCAGGTCTCCGGTGTGTGGGTGACCGGTGTGATCGACGAGAGCCGGAGCCGCCGGATCGATCCTCAGCCCGAGTGCCTCACGCCGACGGAGCAGCGCGGTCGAGGTGCGATCGTCCGGTAGATCTCCGAGAACCACTGCGGCCAGAT
Source organism: Rhodococcus sp. P1Y (assembly GCF_003641205.1). NCBI lineage: Bacteria > Bacillati > Actinomycetota > Actinomycetes > Mycobacteriales > Nocardiaceae > Rhodococcus > Rhodococcus sp. P1Y. The sequence goes on along the minus strand of NZ_CP032762.1, from coordinate 5,573,224 downwards.
CGTTCTCGGTGGCGTCGCGGTTCGCTCGCAGCCACGCGTTCAACGATCGTTCCATCGCCGCCACATACGCCTTGCGGCGGAACGTCGCTCGCAGTTCCTCCAGATCTTCTTCGGCCTCGTGTCCGAAAGTGCCGCGGTAGCCCGCGTCGGCGGCGAGACCGGCGTTGATCTTGTCCGAGTCGTGGTGATCGTCGAGTTCGACGTGCACACGCTCGGTCCACGGCAACGCCGTCAACACGTCTTTCGCGTCGCCCGACATGAGGTACGCGAAGTTCGGCGAGCAGAACGACGTCGGCAATCGAAGATGAAGATGGACGGTGCCCTCGTCGACCTCGAGGGATCGGACGAAGCCGAGATCGGTGATGGGCTCGTCCAATTCGGGATCCAGGACGACGCCGAGGGCGGCGTAGGCCTCGTCCTTCCTGGTCGTCGTAGCAGTCGTCATGTCACACCGCCGCGAGATCGGCGCGCTCGGGCTGACGAGGTCCGGTCTCGGTCTCGTCGGCGTCGGGCAGCTGTAGTTCGGCGGGTACCGGGATGTCGTACAGCTTGGCGGCGTTGAGTCCGAGCACCTTCTTCTTCTGCTCGAGCGTGATGGGTGCGTATTCGTCGAGGGAGTCGTGGATCTGGAAGTCGACGAACCCTTCGACCAGCCACTTGGGTGTCCACAGCGCGTAGTCGGAAGAGAAGAAGATGCGGTCCTCGCCCAGCCAGTACAGCAGCTCACCCATGATCTGACCGAAGTACTTCGGGCGCGTGTGCATGAACGGAATGGCAACGGCGAGGCCGGCATACACGTTGGGCTCCTGGGTGGCGATCCAGCAGAAGTCCTCCAGGCGCGGCAGTCCGCAATGTTCGACGACGAAGTTCAGATCGGTGAAGTCGGTGGCCACGTGGTCGACGTCCGCGACGTCGAATGCATCGCGATCGAGCGGACGGATGGTCGGCCCCTTGTGCACGTGGATGTTCTTGATGCCGACCTCGCGGCACACCTCGAGGTAGCGGCGCGTCCAGTCGTCATCGAGCTTGTAGCCGCGGGAATCGCCGTGCCACTCGGCGGTGTACAGCTTGACGCCCTTCAGCCCGAATCGTTCTGCGTCGGCGCGCAGCTGGTCGAGGCCACGCTCACCGTTGCGCGGGTCGAAGTGGTGGTTGTAGGTCAACTTGTCCGGGTGTGCGGCGGCAAGCGCCGACGCTTCCTCCGTCTGCCCGAACCCGGTCTTGTAGAACTCCCCGAGGTGCGCCGGCTGGAAGATGGCGTGATCGACGTACCCGATCTCGAACAGGTCGTGCATCAACCGCTCGCCGCCCTGGTAGAGGTACTCGTCGTACGTCCACAGCTCGCTCTCGGGGGAGAGGTTGCGGTGATAGTCGTAGAAGCAGTCGATGAACTGTTTGCCGTGGATGTTGCGTTGGTTCTCCTGCCGCGCGTCCCACAGGGCGACGTGAGCGTCGACGATGAAGAAGTTTTCGCCGTTTTTGGTGTACATGCGTGAGCCTCCCGAAGTGCAGTTCGTGACATGGGTCACGTTTGTCTTTGCACGACGGTAAGGCGGTGTGGTCGTCTCGAGGGCCTCTCGCTGTCTCAATTCGAGACGATCGGCCGGCCGAGATTGCGACATGAGAATGTAACGTGAGTCACATGGCTGAATCGGAGGGCCTCGCGCGAGCCCGACTCCACGCGGAGCCCCTCGCTGCCGTCTCGCACCGACTGCTCGCATCGTGGCACCGCAGTCAGCGGTACGGCGTCTCGCTGGACGAGGTTGCTCCCGTCTTCTCGGGAACCTACGACGGTGAATCCCTGTTCTACCGGTGCGGCCGGGAAGTGCTCGACGGCTTACGCGACACGTTGGCGAACGAGCCGGTGTCGATGATGCTCACCGACGCCGACGGACTCGTGCTGGATCGCGTCAGCGCCGACCGCGAACTACTCGCCGCACTCGATCGCGTCCATCTGGCACCCGGATTCTCGTATGCCGAGGATCAGACGGGGACCAACGGACTCGCGCTGGCGCTGGCAGATCGGGTGCCCGCGGTGGTCCGAGCCGATGAACACTACTCACTGTCCCTGGCCGGGTACACCTGCGCGGCCGCTCCGGTGCTCGATCCACTGACCGGCCGGGTCGAGGGATGCGTCAACCTCACGACATGGTCGCGGTCTTCGTCGGATCTGCTTTTGGCCCTTGCCCAATCGGCGGCCGGGAACACCTCGGCCATGATGCTCGCACGGTCGCAGGGCCAGCAGCCTCGGCCGGCCCCGCGCGGTGAAGTGTTCCGAGTCGAGACAGCGCACAGCGGAGCGGGATCCAGCATCGTCGACGACCTTTCGCCCGCGTGGCGCAGTGCGTTCGGCACCGCGAGATCGGCTCTCGCCGATCATGGTTCGGTACTGATGGTCGGGGAGGCAGGTTCGGGCAGAGCCACCGTGCTGGCCCGCGCACTGCGGGCAACTCGGCCCCGCGGCCGGATCCTCAGTGCCGGTGCACCCGCAGCCCGTGACGCCGAAGCCTGGCTCGACCTGTGGACTCCCGAATTGCCGAAACCCGATACCGCCGTGGTCATTCGTGACGTCGACAGGCTGCCCGCCCGCGCGGCGGATACATTGGCCGAGCTACTGCGCCGCGCGGGAGCAGGCGTGCCGGTGACCGTGACGGCATCGAATTACGACGACGTTCCGCATGCACTCGCGGGATTGCTGCGCACGGTCGTCGAATTGCCCGCACTTCGGCATCGACCCGACGACATCGCGCCGCTCGCGCTGCACCTGGCAGGACGAGTACGTGGCCGGGCCGTCACGCTGACCGGCGCGGCCGAGCGAGCACTGCGTGAATACGCCTGGCGGGGCAACGTGGCGGAAGTAGCGACGGTGATGCATCATGCCGCTGTTCGAGCCGACGTCATCGGCGTCGAACACCTACCGCCGGAGGTGCTCTCGCGCACCACCCATCGACTCACCCGCATCGAGACGTTCGAGCGCGACGAGATGATCCGCGTGCTCACTCGGCCCGGCATCACGATGAGCGAGGCGGCGGAGGAACTGGGTATGAGCCGCGCGACCATCTACCGCAAAAGAGACCGTTACGGCATCACTCTGCGTTCTTGATCGCTTACGCTCGAACCCATGGCCAGTAGCTCTCCGTCGATCGAGTTACCGGTCGGTGACCGCGTAGTCCGCATCTCCAATCCCGATCGGGTGTATTTCCCCGAGAGCGGTGCCACCAAGC